>JALYHV010000484.1 GCA_030776205.1 Myxococcota bacterium
CTCCTGGTGCCAGCATCTCGAGGAGAGCCCACCGGCCGATCTCCTCGCTGTCATTCGATGTGTTGGCGCGATCGCGGAGGTCTGCAAGACTTGCCCACGTGTGGTCGCGAGGGAGGGCGGCCCCGCAGCCGAGCAAGACGGCGGCAAACGCCAGCCCGCGCAGGTGTCCCTTCATCTCAGCACGACCGTGGCTTGCTGGCCGAGCGCGCGGTCCACCGTTTCGCACCAGGCGCGGAACGCGCTGTACTCGTCCGGAGAGATGCGCGTTTTGGCCAGGGTGACAGTGGTTCTCGCGTGAACGACGCTACCGTTCGACACCACGCTCACCTCGTACGAGCCGAAGGGGCCCGCTCCCTTCGCCGAAGAAGGCAAGTTGCGCACGACGGCGCTAGGGGGCAAATGCACAGTCCATTCGTCCTCCTCCGTGGAGCGGGCATAGAGGCGCACATCGAGCTTCCTCGCCGCGAGCGGCGCGTAGTCGCGAACCATGTGCTCTTGGCGGCCGAGCGGCAGGGTAAAGGCATCCCCTTCGGCGCGCGCGAACTGCGCCACTTTCGCGCGCACGCGCACCGCAACGTTCTGTTCCACGTCCTCGATGTCGCCGGCGTCGACGGACATAACCTCGCTGCCGGGCAGGACGCCTCCGATCCATTGCTGCACGCGTTGCTTCCGGGTTGCCGCCGCATGAAAGCGCACGCGCCACTCCGGCGCATCCACGCCGCTCACTTGGGCGTGCCAGTCGATCTCCGCCGTGCCATCTGTCCCCAAAGCCACGTCGACGCGGTGCGCGGTCACGCTCGACTCGGGCGGCGGGTCGGGCAACTGCACGATCGTCGCCTTTCCTTCGTTCACTTGGAGGGCCATTGCGCCGCGATCCATGGCGGGCAGCTCGAGCGAGCCGGTGTACTCGGCCGTGCCATCCAGGTAAACGTCGAGCGATGGCACGTAAGCGATCATGTGGTCGAACGCGGCTAGACTCGCCGGGCTCTTTTCGAAGTTGCCCTTGTTGGCCGTTCTAACGATCACTGGCGTCGCTTTGATACCCAGGGCGTTCAGCATCGTTACGATCAACGTCGCCTTGTCTTTGCAATCACCGAAGCCCCGCGCGAAGATTTGAGCGCAGCGATAGGGCTTGTATCCGTGAATGCCGAATTCAAGGGCGACGTAGCGCGTCTTCTGAACGACGTAGTCGTAAATCGCGCGCACCTTCGCACCATCGTCGCGCAACCCTTTGGTCAGCGCCTCCGCGCGTTGGCGTACCTCGTCGTCGGGGACGAATTGGTCACGAACAAGACCCCAATACCAGCGGCCCATCTCCTCCCATGATTGGTATGTCGAGACGTGCACGTGGCCCAGGACCTCGCTCCAGGGCGGCTGGCGAGGCTCGCCCTGCACCGGCGGAACGTCGCGCGCGGCGAAGTGGTAAATTCGTTGTTCGCCGCGCTCTTCGACTCCCATCGCGAGACCTTGCGGACGCTCGTCGTTGAAATAGAATTTGCGCGACTTTGGCGTGATGAGCACGTATTCGCTGCGATCGACTCTCTCCGTGCCTTGCACATAAACCACCTCGCCGAAGTAGTCGGCGAATTCGTTGTGCTGCGCCACGTCCTCCACGCGGAATTGGAGCTCGACCACGTCGCCTGCCTCAAGCCGCGGGAACCGAACGTAATAGCTACGGGCGCTCGTGTAAGTCGCCAATGCCGGGTCGTTCGCCATCGCGCCGGCGCCGCTCTCGACCGCCTCGTCAATGCTTCCATCCTTCCGGTACACACGCGCTGACCGCACCTGGACCGTCTGGCTGTCCGATTCGTATTCGAAGTCGTACTCTCGTGATTCGGCGGCTGCGGCCTCGGTGAGAGGCTGGTACACCACCTGATGGTATCGGCTGGCAAGACCGTTGGGGAATACGGTGGTCACTTGCAGGGTCACCAGGTCTCGTCGCGCTTGTCCGTTCGCCGGCAGCGCACGTCGCCCGAGGAACTCGCTCGCGGGGTGCGCGTATTGCTCGTCTGGACGCGGGCTTGCCGGTTCGATGTTCGCGAGCTGCTCTCTCACGTCGTTAGCCTGCGGCATCCACGAAAGGACGCTCTTCAGCAACCGCAGTTGCTCGTCGCGCTGGCCCGCAATCGCGTATGCTGTAGCGAGCTCGCGCATGACATCGGTGTCCTCGGGCGCGAGATCCAGCGCGGCACGATAGGCGGCGATCGCGCGCGCCCGGTCTCCCAGCCTCTTCCAAGCGCGCGCAGCGAACTGCAGCGCACCGACGCTGTCCGGGTTGGTTGCCACGAGACGGTCAATCCAACGTGACGCGCTCGCCTCATCACGTCGCGCCACGGCGAGATCGATGCGCGCGCGAGCGAAGGACGGATCGTCGAAACGAAGCGCCGAGTACCGCTCGGCCAGCTCGTCGGCTTCCGCGTCGCGCGCCTGGTCACGAAGCGCGGCTACCGCGGCCCGCAGCAGCGCGACACTGCGGGGCATTCGCGCGAGCGCCATCAGGACCTCAGTGAGCGCCGTCTCGCGTAAGCCGGCCTCCTCGTAGAGTTCCACCTTAGCCAGCGTAGCCGTGACGTTGTCGGCGTCGAGGACGAGGACCTTCTCGTAAAACGGGACGGCGTCGCGCCAGTTCATGCCTTCTCGTGCGTAGGCGGCCCGGGCGAGCAGCACGTCGACCGTCTGCTCCCTCGTCGCATGTCCAGCGGCAACGATTGCCTCCGCACGTTGAATCCACAAGGCGCGCTGGTTGCGGTTCTCGGCGAGGCCGCCGGCGAGGAGTAGGCGGGGTACGGTCGGCGAGATCTCCGCTGCCTTTCGCGCGATCTCCCGTGCACGATGCTCGGTCGGGTCGTCAGACCCCGTCGTGCTCAGATAACGCGCGTACGCCTCGAGATCGTCCGCGCGACCGCTGATCGCCAGACGCTGGAAGCTTTGCGCCGGGCCTTCCACGTTTCCGACGACGGCTGGAGCGAAGTTCGCGGGCACACCGATCGTCGCCATTCGCCGCGCGGCGACGGCTCCGCCAGCGCTTGTTGCGTGCTGCGGATCCCCATCCACCTCCAAATGCGCGTTCGGCGCGCCGTCGACGCCCGCCACCCGTAACGACAGCATGGGCCCCCTGTCATCCCCGCAGACCTTCACGGTCAGCCGGTTCCAGCCTTCGCGCAGCGTGGCAATGACCGCGAAGCGATCGGAGTCGATGTCGCGATAGCTCTCGTCGCGAAAGATCCGCGCGCCGTTCCACGAGATCTCCAGCGCCCCGGTGGCTCCCGCCCAGATTGAGACGGTCTTCGTCGAGTCGCCCTTGAGCCGCACGTCGCGCGCGAACGTCGTCGCATAAACGCAGGACTTCTCCGCGGGTCGCAGCAGCGCGCCGAAGTCGACCCACCCGAAAGGCGAGACAGCCGGAAGCCGCCGCCAGCGGACCGGCCGGTGGTCTTTGCCGTCGTAGTCGCGCGTGAGGTTCAGCGGGCGATCCTGCTCCGTCTCTGGGTCATAGGCGGTCGTAAACCCGGCCTTCCCGTCGTTGTCGAACGGGCCTAAGATCATCCAGTTCGCGACGTATCCGAGTCGCGCGACGCGAATCTTGGCACCGTCAATGTCACCGCGCCGTCGCCGTGCATAGGCTTCCAGCAACCCGGCGTACTCGCGCAGAGGGGGTGGCTCGCTTGTGTCGACCGCGACATCGTGAAGGAGCTCTTCCACGGCGCCGGGGTCGCCGCGGTCCCACTCGGTCCAAATACTGCGCAGCACGACGTACGCGCGCGGCCCGCGGGCGCTGGCCACTTCGGCGCGCAGCTGAACGAGTCGTGGTAGCCGCGTGAGGACGTCTCCGCGCGCGGCACGCTGGTGCGTAGCGAGGACGAGCGAAAACCCGACGGCCAACGCAACGAGAAACGCAAATGACCGAGACCAAGCCACGCCTACCACAGGGACGGGACTCTCGTGCGGGGGTAGCCGTCCCGTCAAGCGCGTCCGCTCCGCCACCGTGAGCCGCTTTCAGCGCGCGGAGGGAGGCGAGAACCGTCCGATCGGCAAAAATCCCCGGTCCGCGCTGCCGGCGCAGCGGCCAATTCGATGCCCGACGGTTCGCTTTTGGTGGCACCGCTACGCGATCGCGCTATTTGTGCGAACCCAACGGCTGCAATACCGCGAATGCACTCTCGCCAGGAGACGCCCACGACGGCAGCCATGCCGTCCACGTCGCCGCTCTCCCCCCCGGCCCAGCCCGGCGTCATGATCGGCTCTCCGCCGTCCAAGATGACACACTCCGAACCGCCGTCGTCCGAATTTGGGTCGGCGGCCAGGGCGGCTGGCCATGCCGATGTGCTGAGTGGGCTTTTCAAGACGCTGAGGCCGCACCAATGGGTCAAGAACCTCTTCGTTCTCGCGCCCATGTTCTTTCACAAGGACGTGTTCCTTGCGACCGCACAAGGTCCGGCTCTCAACCTCGTGGTAGCAGGCCGCGCCCTCTGTGCCTGCGCCGTCTTTTGCCTGCTTGCAGGCGCCGTGTACACGATCAATGACCTGGTCGATGCGTCGGGCGATCGTGTTCACCCCATCAAGCGAAGACGCCCGATCGCGAGCGGCGTGGTGCCCGTCTCGGCGGCGCGCGGCATGGCGCTGGTCCTCGTATCCCTCTGCCTCGGGATATCCTACGTGCTTGCGCCCGCGCTCGCGGTTGTGGCGGGCGTCTACTTCATCGAGAACGTCGCTTACAGCTTCCGACTGAAGAGGGTCGCCTTCCTCGACGTGACGTTGATTGCGTTTGGCTTCGTCCTTCGCGTACTCGCCGGAGGCATCGCGACCGCCGTGCACGTTTCCGCCTACATGTTCGCATGCACCGCGTTGCTGGCTCTGTTCCTTGGGTTCGGGAAGCGTCGCCACGAGCTCGCCCAGGATGGTGCGGGCCGGCAGCGGGCCGCGTTGGAGGCTTACAGCGCGCGGTCGCTGGACGTGGCGCTCGCAGTTACCGGGACGGCCACGCTCGTCACGTACGTGGCCTACACGCTCGATCCACTCACGCGTGCCTTTTTCAATTCGAACTACCTCTGGCTGACGGCGCCGTTTACCGTGTTCGGGATCGTCCGCTTTTTGCGGCTGGTAAGCGGCCGAGCGGGCCGGGGGTTGCGCGCGGAGTCGCCCACGCAGGAGATGCTGCGCGATGTCCCGTTCGTGCTGAATCTCGTGCTCTGGGTGGTCGTCATCGTGGCTATCGTCTACAAGCTCCGACCCAACGCCTGAGGTCCCGCTCGAGGAGGTGGTCCTCGTTGATCGGAATACTGGACGCGATTCCGGTGCTCACGCATTGTGGACTCGGTGAACCGCACGCGCGCCGCTGCGCATCCCGATCACGGCCTGACCGCAAAGCCGGGCGCATGGGGAGAGCTCGCGCTGACCCTTCCTGTCTTTCTGACTTACCAGTTCGGCGTTGTGTTCTTGCACGTTCGCAACGCCAGCGACGTCGTCTCGGGGCGACTGCTCGATTTCGCGCACGGTGACAGGCTGACGTATTTCGCTCTGACGGCGGCTCTCGCAACGGCGATGATTGCCATCTTCGCGCTTCTCGGGCGCGGACACGCCTTGAGGCCTGGGAAGCTTGTGCAGATCGCGCTGGAAGGGGCCACCTACGCGGTCGCAATGGGAGTCGCCTCGTCCTGGCTCGTCGGGAAGCTATTTGCGCGGGTGAGTCCGGTCGCCGCCGAAGGTCCCTTCGCCGGCTTCGTCATGTCGCTCGGCGCCGGCTTTTACGAAGAGATCGCATTTCGCGTCGCGCTGTTCGGTCTAGGCGCAAAACTCCTTGTCTGGCTCGTCGCGCGCCAGCGGCTCGCGCTGGTCGGTAGCTCGCCCGCGTTGGGGCCGAAGGCTTTCCTCGTGGTGGCCGCATGGGCGCTCGTTTGTGCGTTCGGATTCAGCCTGGTCCATTACCTCGGCCCGCTGGGCGACGCATTCGATGCCCGGTCGTTCGTGGCCCGCGTCGTACTCGGTCTCGCGCTCACGTTGATATACGGCGCCCGCGGCTTCGCTGCAGCGGTCTGGACGCACGCGCTATACGACATCTGGGTCCTCGTCCTCTGACGCGTGCTTCGGGAAGGGTGCTCGACCGCGCGAGTTCACATGCTCGGCCAAGGGCGCGTTGGTTGGAGGGGCGTCATTCGTCGAAGCGAAAGCGCGCCAGCGGCGTGTACACTGCGCCACTAGTCGCCGGTTCGCTTTGGTACAGCGTGAGGTGCGACGCCTTGCAATCGCCCGCCCGCTCGGCCAAGTCCGGGCGAATCCAGCGGCGCGCGTCGTAGGGTCGCTTCAAGCGAGCGAGCGTCACGTGCGGACGAAGCGGCTGCTCTTCCCTCGGAACGCCGTGCTTTGCGCAGAGCTTGGCGACTCTGTCCGCGAGCTTCGAGAGCTCGCCACTTCTGTCCGCCAGCTCGACGACGACGATTCGCGCCTCCTCGACGGATGGAAAGGCATCGAGCCGGAAGGCGCACGGCGCTGGTGCTGCCTTGCCCTCGGCGAGCGCCCGAAGCGCCGTGGCGAGCGGGGCCGCCGCGTCGGTCGCGAGCTCCTCCATGAATTTCAGTGTCAGGTGCAGCTTGGGCGCCGATGTCCAGGTCGCGCTTGGGGCCCCGCTTCCCATGCGTAGCCGATCCGCGACACGTATGACGCGCCGGACGCTTGTCGTGTCGAGATCGAGCGCGACGAAAGCCCGGATGGTCGTCCCCTTCATGGTCGCTTACCCTTACTCGTTTACGCCTTCGGGCCGGCGTGGACCGCACAACTCACGGATCATCTGCAAGCCGGCGTAGGCCGCCAAGGTCTGGATGTGCGCCCGGTCGCCTCCGAAAACACGGTGTTTGACGTCCGTCGTGCCATCCGCGCGAGCGAGCGCAATGTAAACCGTTCCGACGGGCTTCTGCTCGCTGCCGCCGCCCGGTCCCGCCACACCGGTAAGCGAGAGCGCGACGTGAGCGCCCGAGACGCGGCGCGCCCCCTCGGCCATCGCGGCGGCCACCTCCGAGCTTACCGCGCCGTGCCACCGTATCGTTTCCTCGTCGACGCCGAGAACTCGCGCCTTCGCACTGTTCGCGTACGTCACCGCATCGAGCAGGAGGAAATCGCTCGCGCCGGGCTCCCGGGTCAACATGTGCCCGACCAGACCGCCCGTGCATGACTCTGCGATGGCGAGCGTCCATTCGCGCGCGCGGAGTGCTCGGCCGATCACACCCGCGAAAGTGTCGTGCGCTTCGCCGTAGACGTGGGAGCCAAGGCGCGTATGCACCTCGGCGGTGGCACGCTCACAGATCTCGCGCGCAGCGGCGTGCGACGCGGCGCGCACGAGGACCTTCACCTCAATCTCGGGAAAGTGAGCGCGGTATCCGATCGTCGTTCCAGGGAAAGACTCCTCGACGTCAGCGAGTCTTTCACCGACGATGCTCTCCGGAAGCCCAAACGTGCGAAGGCGCGACTGGTAGAGGTTGTTCGGGGCCAGGGCGCGAATGCGCGGAACGACCTGTTCCTCGAACATTTTTTTCATCTCGCGCGGGACGCCGGGCAGGAAGTAGGCGACCGCTTGACCCAGCTGGACGCCGAATCCGGGGGCGGTCCCGATTGGGTTTGGCAGGATGTCCGCCCCCTCAGGAAAATCCGCCTGCTTGGTGTTCGACGGCGTCATCGCTCGCCCGGCCTTTTCAAATCGGCGCCGGATATGATCGAGCGAGGCAGCATCGCGGACCAAGCGCACACCCAGCGCGCTCGCCACGGCCGCCGTCGTCACATCGTCGGTGGTGGGGCCGAGGCCGCCGGTCGAGACGATGACGCGCGAACGAATGCCCAGGCGCCCGGCCGCTTCGGCGATGCGATCGCGATTGTCGTCTACGACCGCATGCTCGATGACGTCAAACCCGATGGCCGTGAGCTCGGCGGCAAGCCAGGTCGAATTCGAGTTGACCAGCTCTCCGCGCGTCAACTCCGTCCCGATAGACAGGACCGCGCATGTCATGGACAAAACAGGGTACCGCACTCCCGGCAGTTCGCGGCATTTTCGCGGGACCTCGGTGGCGGTGCCCGTTTTTTAGCGTTCGTAAGCGCATCGGCCCCCTACCCGCGCGTCTCGACTCTCTGCGGGAAGCTCGAGCCTGGCCCATACCCGCATTTCGCTTGCAAGAGAGCTCTGCCAGGACCCGCCTTTCGCAACGGCTCCAGGTTCGGGTTGCGCGGGCGCATCGGCTCCAGGTTCCGGTTGCGCGGGCGCCACCCACTCCGCCACGTTTCCTCCGAGGTCGTGGATTCCTAGCGGCGAGTCGCCGGACGGGTGGGCACCGACCGTGTCCGGTCCGCTCGCGCCGACGGCACAGGGTCCCCGCTGGAGACCCCAAGCCGCTCGCCTGCAAACGGCTCCCGTATCGCCCCAAGGGTAACGGTGCGGCGAGCTCGCTCCGGCTAGGCCGGCGGCGATGATCCATTCGTCTTCGGTCGGGAGCCTTCCCCCCTTGGACGCGCAGAACGCCGCCGCCTCGCTCCGTGTGATCCCGCTCGCGGCCCGCGCGGGGTCGCCCTCGCAGGCCGCTCTCCCGTCGGCGCCGCTTTCGCAGTAAGCCCCGCGCGTCACCTCGAACGCGTCCAAGCGAAACGCTTCCACGTGTATCACACGCGCTGAAACGCGGCCCTCCGCCTCCCAATCGGACGGGCCGAGCGTCAACGTCGCGGCCGGCACGAGGACGCGCACGTCACCGACGTCGCAGCCGTGCGGCGTCGCAACGAGCGGCTGAGGACAGGCGTACTCGATGGCCGGCGCGACAACGCAGCGCGGCCCACGCACCGCGAAGCCCGGACCACATCGGTCGCCAGACGCGTCATCCGGCTTCCCCGCGCCGATCCCAAGCGTTGCCGCGACCGCCGCGCTCACGATCACAAAAGCGCCAATCCGGCGAGCAGCGCTGCCAGTGCATCTTGCCTCCCGACGAGGGGCATCGAGGGTGCGGGATCGTCTTGCTGAAGGCATCCATTTCACCGTCGCTCAAGTTACGCGCGCCCATGCCGATTTTCACGGGATGCAAATGATCGCGCTATGGTCCACGCGATGGCCCCCATTCGCATCGCGTTCTCGCCCGATAGCGACGACATGTTCATGTTCTGGCCGCTCCTGGCAGGAAAAATCGATACCGAAGGACTTCGATTCGAGGCGTCCAGGGCGGACACCGAGTGGCTCAACGAGCGTGCCGGGGTCGATGACCTCGATGTCGTGGCCGTTTCGATAGCGCGCTACCCATCGATCGCGGACAGGTACCTGCTTCTCCCTCACGGAATGTCCGTGGGTCGAGGCTTTGGACCGGTGGTGGTCTCCGCGCGCGCGCGCGATTTGGGCTCGCTGGCGAAGGCTCGCATCGGCGTCCCCGGCCTCCGCACGACGGCGTACACGGTCCTTCGCCTCCTGCTGCCGAACTTCGAGGCGGTCGTCCTTCCCATCAGTCCCTTTTCGCTCGTCTTCGAGGCATTGCGCGCGGGCAGGGTCGACGCCGCACTCCTCATTCATGAGGGGCGCCTCACCTATGAGCGAGAGGGCCTCGTTTGCGTGCGTGACTTGGGGGCAGCGTGGGGAGAGGCGACCGCGGGACTACCGTTGCCGCTCGGTGGCAATGCGGTCCGCCGCGCTCTCGGCCCCGATCTCGTCAGCGCGGTCTCGCGAGTGTGCCGGTCTTCGATCGCATGGGCGCTCGACCACCGTGACGAAACCATGGGCGCGCTCCTCGCGAACGAATCTCGCGCGGACTTGGCGCTCGATCGCGCGACCCTCGATAGCTATCTCAGCATGTACGCAAACGAGGACACGTTGGAGGCCAGGACCGACGTCCGTCAGGCGATTGACGAGCTTTACGCTCGCGCCTTTGCGGCCGGCATCCTCCCCAATTCTGCCCGCGCACAGTTTTCCGCTTAGCCTGCGATTGGCCATTGGCCGGAGCGCGCGACCGTAGACGACGGGAATGCGCTGTCTTGACGCGTGTCGCTCGCCCTGCGCGGCCGCTTGCCGTTCGCATCGCCGTTGCTGGCTCGCTTGGACTAGCTAGAGTGGTTGTCGGGGTCAGGCGCTCAACTCGTTGTCGTTGCGGAGAGCTAAGAATGAGGTGGAGTGCCGGTTTTGGGAGCGCCCTCCTCGTGTTCGCTGCGGGCTGTAGCGGAGTCGGTTCGGCGCCCGACACGATCGCAGCGAGCACGAGCAGCATTCAGGGCGGCTCCGACGACCCCTCCCATCCCTTTGCGGTGGGCGTCATCGAGCAGAACGGTCGGGGATTCGCGATCTGCTCGGGTGCCCTGCTCGCCCCCAACCTCGTGGCCACCGCCCGCCACTGCGTCAGCCATCTCGCATCGTCATCCATCGATTGCGCGACCTCCTCGTTCGGAGCAGTGACCGCCGCGTCAAACCTCTTCGTGACAACGGATGCCGTCATTGGCACGACCATGCCTTACGACGTAGCGCGGATCGTTGTCCCTTCGGGCGCCAACCAAGCGAGCGTGTGCGGCAACGATCTGGCGCTCCTCATTCTCGCCAAACCGATCGCTTTGGCGGCCTACGTCACACCCGCCATCACTCCGCCGATAACGAATCACATCACATACAGCACCAACATGGCCGCCATTGGCTACGGCATCACCTCACCTGGCGACACGAGCGGAGCGAGCGCCGGCACTCGTCGTATCCGGCAGGGCATCGGCATCGTTTGCATTCCAAATGATCCGACATACGCGCTCAATTGCTACAAGACCGATCCCACAGCGTCGCAGTATGTCACTGCGAACGAGTTCGTCGGCGGAGACGGCACGTGCGAAGGGGACTCAGGGTCGAGTGCTTTCGACCAGGCGAGCTTCAATCAGGGAAAGTGGGTCAGCTTCGGGGTTCTCTCGCGCGGCGGTCTGAGCGCAGAGGGGGGTACCTGCTCGGGCTCGATTTATACGCGCTTTGACGCTTGGGCGTCGCTCCTGACATCCACTGCGATAGAGGCCGCCGCGATGGGCGGGTATGCAGTCCCGTCGTGGGCCGGGGCGCCTTCGCCGACCGGCGGGCCCGCCGCGCTCCCCGATGGTTCGGCCTCGGCACCACCGGATGGTTCGGCCTCCGCGCCGCCCTCGGTCTGCGCGGCAAGCGGCACCTCCTGCATCACTTCGACCGACTGCTGTTCGAACAACTGCCTCTCTTTGGACCGAGGTATCACCTTCAAGTGCGTGGCCTGCGACTGCGCGAATCCGTGCGATACGGGTCTGGTCTGCCGACAACGTGTCTGTGTCTCGGGAGCACCCGCCGTCAGCTGCCCAGACGGGTCCGCGCCGATTACGGCTGTGCCGGCCACGATGGATGCAGGAGGCTCGGCTGCCGCGCCCAATTCGGGCGGTTGCACGTGCACGATGACGATAGGGTCCCGGCCGTCGCCGTGGCGCGCGGTGGGGGTCGCCGCCTCGGCCGCGCTCATCGCTTCCGCACGGCGGCGGCGTCATCGGCCAGGGCAGCTGTCGGGAACCGGACACGCCGGTCGGGGAAAACCTGAATGAGCTCGCAAGGTTGGTCTTGCGCATGGCTTTTGCCTTAACCCCCCTGCTGTGATGTCAATGGATTCCGTGCGCCCCCATGCGATCCCGGTCGACGCGTCCGCCAAGGCCCGCTTCGATGCGTTGCGTCGGCGTGTTTTCGACGAGATAGCTCACTCCGCGGCCAAGTGGCGCCTGACGTGGATCCTGCCTTTCAACGTTCTGGTCGTTCTCCTCCTCGTCGTGCGGGGCGAATCGGCCGGGCGCGCTCTCGTGCAGGGCGCTTCGGTGTCGCTACTTGGAGCGCTTCTCGTCGCGTGCACGCGGTCACGCCATCCCGTGGTCAAGTGCGCGTCTTTCGCGATTGGCCTCCTGACCTACTTCGCGCTGCTCGCGACGACCGGGGGCCTGGCCAGCCCGCTCCTTGTGACCGGCTCCCTCTTGATGGTGGGGGCCGCCATTTCACTGCGGGAGCCTACCTGGCTTCGCCCTTCCGTGTTCGTCGCGTTCCTCATCGGCTTTCTTACGCTGGCCCTTGCCTCGCACACGGCGGCCGGCACCCTTTCGGCGCCTCTGGTGCCCACGGCGTCTGGCGCGAGCGCCGAGTTCGTGGTGATTGCGTTGGTCGCCGCGGTCTTCTCGATGATTGGCGTCTATCGTATCGGGTGCACCATGACGCGGGGTTACGAGCGCGCGGCCCTCGAGTTGGCCGAGCGGCGCGAGGAGCTCTGCAGCGAGAACGAGGACCGAACGCGCGCGCTGGAAGGCATTGCGGCGCGGCTGGCCCACGAGGTCAAAAACCCGCTCGCCGCCATAAAGGGCCTTTCCAGCCACATGGCGCGAACTTCGAGCGACCCCAAGGCTGCCGAGCGGCTAGCCATCGTCGCGGCAGAGGCCGATCGGCTGCAGTCCATCGTCGAGGGCTTCCTATCCTTCTCGCGTGGCCTAGACGACCTGAACCTTGCGGCGGTCAATCCGCACGACGTCGCCCGTGAGCTCGCCGTCCTGCTTGAGCTCCGCGCCGCCGACGCAGGGGTAGCGCTCGAGGTTTTGGGTGACCGCGACCTCATGCTCGACGCCGATCCGCGAAAGCTCCGCCAAGCCTTGCTGAACGTGGTGCTCAATGCCGTTCAGGCTTCTCCGCGAGGGTCCGCCGTCAAGATCGCTGTTGCTCGTGATTGCGGCGGGGCCCGGCTGACCGTGCGCGACGAGGGCGCTGGGATGACTGCGGATGTGCTGGAGCGCATCCGGCGGCCGTACTTCACTACCAAAGAGGGAGGGAGCGGCCTCGGGCTTGCTGTGGCGCGCGGCTTGGTCGAGCAACACGGTGGGCAGCTCGAGTTCATGAGCGCAGTGGGCAAGGGCACCACGGTGACACTCATCTTTCCGACGAAAGCCAAGCGTTGCGCGCGGCTCCCGAATCCACTGCGCGCCTACCAGCCCGACGGCATAGAGACCGATCCGCAGACCTCGGTCATTCGCGCGGGCGCGCGCTGAACGATGTCACGCGTTATCGTCATCGATGACGACGCTTCGCTCCGGTTCACTCTCGAAGCGGTGCTTAGCGATGCGGGCATCATCGTCGAAGCTTGCGACGGCGGGGCAAGTGGACTGGCGGCGTTCGAAACGCGCGGCGCGGACGTGGTCCTGACCGATCTGGCCATGCCCGACATCGACGGAATGCATGTCCTGGCAAGGATGCGCGCGAACGACCCAAGCGTTCCGCTGATGATGCTCACGGCTCACGGTTCGGAGCGCGTCGCGGTCGCCGCCATGAAGGTCGGCGCGTTCGACTATATCCCCAAGCCGTTCGACCCGGACGAGCTCGTCCTTGCCGTTCGCCGCGCCATCGAATGGCGCGAGCTGCGCCTGCAGAACGCGCGCCTCCGCACCGAGGCGGCGCTCGGCAGGACTATCGTCGCGGAGAGCCCAGCGATGAAGCGGGTGATGGACGTCATCGCCCGCGTCGCACCCAAGGACGTTACGGTGCTCCTCACAGGCGAGAGCGGGTCGGGTAAGGACGTGCTCGCCTCGGTCCTTCACGCCCACTCCCGCCGCTCCGAGAAGACGCTCGTCAGATTCAACGCGGCCGCGATTCCGGGCGACCTCGCCGAGGCAGAGCTCTTTGGACACGCCAAGGGCGCCTTCACCGGCGCGGTGACGTCGAGGCTCGGCTACTTTCAGCAGGCGCACAAGGGGACGCTCTTCATCGACGAGATCGGAGAGCTGCCGCTCGCGATTCAAGCCAAGATCTTGCGCGCGCTCCAGTCGGGAGACGTCCAGCAGGTCGGCGGCCGCACGGAGATCGTCGACGTACGCCTGATTGCCGCGACGAACCGGGACCTCGCGTCCGACGTGCGCTCTGGCCGCTTTCGCGAGGATCTGTTCTATCGCCTCAACGTCGTGCCGATCCGCGTTCCCCCCTTGCGCGAGAGGGCCGAAGATGTCGAGCCGCTCGTCGCGACATTCGTGCGCCAGTACGCGGACCGCTACGGCATGGGCGGAGTCGAGGTGGAGCCGCTCCTCGTGACCTCGCTGCGTGCTCACGCATGGCCCGGAAACGTGCGCGAGCTCGAGAACACCGTCGCACGTCTCCTCGCCCTAGCCCCTGACGAACGCATCACACTCGCGCTCTGGCGGTCGCTCTCGGACGGCCCGGCAACATCGTCCACGCCTACGACTGCTGCCGGCGATCCAGGGCCGGGTCACCCGCTGCGCGCTCGCGTAGAAGCGTTCGAGCGGGGACTCATCGCAGAGTCCTTCGAGATCGCCAGCCACAATCAGAGCGAGACAGCCCGCCGTCTCGGGGTCTCGCGCCCGGCGCTCATCGAAAAGCTCCACAAGTACGGGCTCATTGGACGCTGACCCCACGCTGGGGCGCGACCCCGACGAGTGCTGATCCGTGCCGATGGGCAAGCTCCGACTCGACCAGGTGCTAGTCGCACGCCGTCTCGCCCCTTCGAGGACTCGCGCCCAGGCCATCGTCCTCGCAGGACAGGTCTCGGTCAACGGCAAGCTCGTCGACAAGGCTGGGGAGCTCGTCCCGGAGGGAGCGGCCATCGAGGTCCACGGATCAGACCACCCGTTCGTGTCGCGCGGCGGGGTTAAGCTTGCCGGCGCGCTCGACGGCTTCGGGATGGACGTGCGCTGCCTGCGCTGTCTCGACCTCGGCGCGTCCACCGGCGGCTTCACGGACTGCTTGCTCCAGCGCGGGGCGACGCAGGTGGTCGCCGTGGACGTGGGTTACGGGCAACTCGATTACCGCTTGCGAACGGATCCACGCGTTGTCGTTCGGGAGCGGACAAACGCGCGGACACTCACGCCGGCGGACGTCGGCGGCGCGGTCGATCTCACCGTGGTGGATGCCTCCTTCATTGGCCTCGCGAAGCTGTTGCCGGCTATCCGAGCCTGCACACGCGACGCTGGAGAGCTCCTCGCGCTCGTGAAGCCCCAATTCGAGGTAGGGCGCAATGAGGCGTCGCGAGGAAAGGGTGTGGTGCGCGATGAGCGTGTCCGTGCCGAAGCGATTGAGCGCGCGCTCGAAAGCGTGCGGTCGGAGGGCTTCGTCGTGCTCGGGCTGCAAGACTGCACGCTACCCGGACCGAAGGGCAACGTGGAGGCGTTCGTCCACGCAATAAACCGCGTGCCCTCGTCAATCGGGTGAGAACCCGCAGCGAGGGCACGCTTCGCATCCGCGCTGTGGCTTGATCGTCGGGCGTAGCGCAGCTTGCCCGCTATAGTGGCGCGCGCATGAAACCGGCCCCCCGGCTCGGAGCCATCTTCCTCACCGTCTTCGTCGACTTGCTTGGCTTCGGGCTCGTGCTGCCGTTCCTGGCCAAGGAGGCGCGCGACACCTTTGGGGTGACGGCTTTCGTTGCCACCCTGCTGGGGTCCGTCTACTCTTTGATGCAGTTCCTCTTCGTACCGGTCTGGGGGCACGTCTCCGATCGCTTCGGCCGGCGACCCGTGTTGATCTGGTCCGTCGCCGGAACCGCGCTCACGATGGCCGGTCTGGGCGTCGGGCTCGCATGGGGACGAAGCATCGCGTGGCTGTTCGCGGCGCGAATTTTTGGAGGCATCGCGACGGCGAACCTGGGAACGGCGAGCGCGTACATCGCGGATATCACCAAGCCCGAGGAGCGGGCGAAGGGCATGGGGCTCATCGGGGCGGCGTTCGGCCTGGGCTTCATCCTCGGACCAGCCATCGGTGGCGCGCTGGCGGAGATTCCGGTCGGCGGTCGGAGCGGTGCCGTACCTTGTTTCGTGGCTGCGGGCCTCAGCGTAATCAACCTGGTGTGGGTTGCGTTCGGCGTCGGCGAGTCGCTACCGATCGACAGAAGAGCCCGGCTTTCACCGCGGAAAATGAGACCGCTCGGCATGGAAGCCGTTAGGGGCTCGCTCGCTTTGCCCGGCGTCGCGCTGGCGATGGGCGTGAACTTCCTCGTCGTAGTCAGCTTCACGAACCTGGATCAGACGTTCACGTTTTTCTGCGGCGACCTCTTCGGAATCAACGTGCGCGGCACCGGGTACGTGCTGGCTTTCATTGGAATCGTGGCGGCGATGGTGCAGGGAGGCCTCGTGCGCCCGCTGTCCAAGCGGTTCGACGAGGCCACTCTCATGCGCGCCGGGTCGCTTCTCCAATCGATGGCCTTCGCCGGGCTCGTCCTCGCCGCCAGTCTCGGGGCGCGCGCTCTTCTTTACGCCGCGGGTGGCGTGCTTGCGATGGGCAACGGTCTGACGCAACCGACCGTCGCAGCATACATCTCTCGGCGATCGCCGGCGGACGGTCAGGGACGAACGCTTGGAACCAACCAGTCGTTCGCGAGCCTTGCGCGCACCTTCGGCCCCGCACTGGGCGGTTGGCTCTATACGAGCGTTGGCCCACTCGCTCCCTATACGGTTGCGTCATGCGGGATGCTCGTCGCGCTCGCGCTCGCGACGGGCCTGCGCCGGCCCAGGCCGGGTGCGCTAACCTGAGCACCGCGCCACGCCCGATCGAGCCCTGTTTGCCGAGTGATCAAGCCCGACACGCCGCCGCCTGCCCCCGCTACTCATGCCGTCGAGCCGCTGCCGCCGCTCCCCAGACGGACGCTGACCGGGCGCGTCCGCGACTACTGCTGCGGCCAAGATCCGACCCTCCTGGCCGCCCTCGTGCCGTCCTGTTTTCTATCGATGGTGCTCTACACGCGCCATCCCGCGACGAATTTCATCTTCGACGAGCAGGAGGCCTTGCTCGCCAATCCCTACGTTCGTTCGGCGGCGGATCCGAATAGTCCCATCCGCTGGGTCGAGGCATTCCGCCGTGATTTCTGGGGCCTAACGCCGGAGCGTACCATCGGCTCCTATCGGCCTCTGCCGGACATCATCTGGCGCGCTCTCTGGAAAGCGGGCCTCCGCGAGCAGGGCGCCTTTCCCCACGACTACGTGAACGTCTTGCTGCACGGGTTGAACGGGGCCCTCGTAGTCCTGCTCGTCCACGCCTGGACGCGCAACCGTCTCACCGCCTGGCTCGCGGGAGGGCTGTTCGTTGCGACCGCCGTGCTCACTGAAGCGGTGAGCGGTGTGGTGGGTCTGGCGGACGTGTTGGGCGGCGCGGGGGCGCTCCTCGCGCTTCTAGCGCTGAACCGGTCCCTCGCAGTCATGCCGTTCGCGCTCCTCGGGTCGACGCTTCTCGCCCTCTACTCCAAGGAGAGCGCGCTCTGTCTTGTGCCTCTCGTGCCTCTCGCGGCGCTCTTCACGTCTCAGGTGACACACGCGGACCGCCCGCTGCGCTGGACACGAATGGCCGTCGCCGCCGCGACGGTCGGAGCGGGGTTCGTGTTCTACGTCGAGATGCGCCGTCGCTGCTTTCCGGTCGCAACGCCGCAAGAGCTCACCGCCGCGGCCAACGTGGGAAAGCCGCTCGTCCATCGCGCGTTCGCCGCGGCGCTTCGCTGGTACGCCCAGCCGACGCTTCCGCACGATCCATTGAACAACCCGCTCATAGATGCTTCGCCGCGGTATCGACTGGCGGGCGCGCTTCGGGTGCTCGCGCGCGGTCTGGCGCAGCTCGTCTTTCCGCGTGTCCTGTCCGGGGACTATTCGGCTCCACAGGAGCCTATCCCCACCAGGCTGGTCTTTCCGGAGAGCATCGTCGGTGGCGTGGCTCTCGTGCTGCCGCTCGTCACAGCCCCCGTGGTCGGCGTGGTCGCGTGGCGGCGGGAACGTCGCCTCGACCGTGGCGCTGCCGGCCGTGGCGAGCGAAACCAGACGTCGGGTGTGTCATTCGGCGGGCGCGACGAAGAGCTTTGGCGCGCGCCAGGGATCGACGTGACACCGATCGTCGCCTTCGCGCTCGTATGGATCGTTCTCTCGTACTTTCCGGTCTCGAACATTCCCGTCCTCCTCCCCACCGTCCGCGCGGAGCGCTTCTGGTATTTCCCGGCGATTGGCTCCGCCCTGTTGCTTGCCGTAGGCTTCGTCGCCCTCTTCTCAGCGGCGCGCCGGCAAGCCACGCTTTGGACAAGCGTCGCTCTCTTCGTGCTTTTCGCCGGGTTCCAGTGCTTCGCCGCGCGCCGCCACGCCTTCGACTACACGAACGACCTAACGTTCTGGGATGCCACGCGCAAGGCCGTCCCGCGGAGCGCCAAGGCGCACCTAAACTACTCCGTGATGCTCGGAGCCCGGGGCGACCTGGAAGGACGTCTGGTCTCGAATGACGTCGCGCTGCGCCTGGCGCCGCAATGGCCGATGGCCAACGTTTACGAGGGTGACACGTTGTGCCGGCTGCACCGGGCGACCGAAGGGATGCCCCACTATCTCCGCGGCTTCGCCCTCGGTCCGAATGACATGAGCCTCATCGCTCTGGGGTTACAATGCCTTTGGGACGAGAAGCAGCTCGCGGAGGGCTCGGTAGCGCGGGCCGAGCTGCAAGACCTCGCCGACGCCCACGTTGGCTCCTGGCTGAAGTACCTGGTCGACGACACCTTTGCCAGCGGCGAGTCATACAAGGGCGTCAACCCCAGGTACCGTCCTCGTGGCTACAACGAAGGGCCAAAGAAGGACGAGTGATTCAGCGGCGGCGTTCCGCGAAGGGGTTCGCGATGAGGAAGCGCAGCGTGGCCACCACGCTCTCCTCGATCGTCTTTGCCGGGGCCCAGCCGAGCGCGCGAATGCGCCTCGTATCTAGGAGAATGCGAGGCGAATCACCCACCCATCCCCGATCACCTCCCGAGTAGCGCAGCTCCGGCGAGACACCCATGACGTTGCAAATGATGCGAATGCTCTCGTCGACCTCCAGCCAATCGGTGTGGCCGAGATTGAAGATGCCAATGGTTTCCCGCGCGCGATCGATGGCCATGAACATGGCCGTGACGCAGTCGTCGACGTGAAGGTAACTCTTGCGCTGCTTGCCATTGCCGAGGACGTCGAGGCGAGTCGGGTCTTCGCTGAGCTTACGCCAGAAGTCGATGACATGTCCGTGCGTGTAACGGGGACCGAGCAGCGAGACGAAACGGAAGATCCAAGCACGGAACCCGAACCCAAGTGCGTAGGATGTCAGCAGGCCCTCCGCCGCGATCTTCGAAGTTGCATAGATCGAAGTTTGAACGGGGAACGGCGCATCTTCCGGAGTAGGAAGCACTGGGGCATCACCGTATACCGAGCCTGTCGAGGCGAAGGCGATGTCCCGCACGCCCGCGGTGCGCATTGCCTCGAGGACATTCTGGGTAGCGACCACGTTCTGCTCGACACACTTGCGCGGCTGCTCGAGGTTGCCCTTGATGTCTGCGTTCGCCGCCAGATGAAACACGAAGTCGACGCCGCGCATCGATTCATCGAGCCGCTTGATGTCCAGCAGATCTCCTTCGATCACACGAAAACTTTGACGTGGAGGCACGAACTCGCGGAAGCCGGTCGAGAAATTGTCGAAGGCGGTTACGCGTGCGCCGCGCGCGAGCACGGCATCGCTGACATGGCTTCCGATGAAACCAGCGCCACCGGTCACGAGGACATGCTTGCCGTTCCAGTCCATTTCAGACGTGCGGAACCCGTCACCGCTTTTTTGGGCGGTTGCGCCAGGCAGTGTTGAACTCAGAGATGGTCTCAATCGTACGGGGGTTCCAGACCATTTTTCGAAGAACGGGGGGCGTCACGGTCGGAATGTGCGCGCCGGCCTCTAGAGCTTCGTTCACGTCCATCATGTGTCGCATTGACCCGACGATAATCTTGGAGTCCAGACCCTCGCGATCGAGAACCGCGCGCGTCGTGGCGATGACTGGGCGCACGTCATATCCCATGTCGCGCACGCGACCGCTGAAGATGCTGACGTACGTAGCTCCAGCAAGCGCAGAGAGATACGCCTGGTTCATAGCCATTAGGCACGTGACGTTCGTTTTGATCCCGCGTTTGACGAGCTGATGGAGCACGCGCAACCCCGTCTCGCTGAACGGAACTTTAACCGTTATCCGCTGGGGATCCCACGCGTGGTACTGGAGCGATTCCTGCAACATCTCGCCCTCGGTCTCGGTGGTCAGCTCGACTGACACGTCGCCCCAGCTCACGGCGAGGACCTCGCGTATCCGCTCGCCGAGGTCGGCATCGGGAGCCTCCTTCGCGATGATGAGCGGGTTCGTTGTCACGCCGGAAATAACTCCCCAGGCGTAGAGATCCTTGATTTCCTTGGGCTCCGAGCTGTCGATGAAAAGACCCATGGTCGCTCTCCTCGCGCTCTCATACCATACGCTCCCCGGTCGCGGCGGGAGCCACTTTCGAAAAGCTATCGGCTCTCAGCAGGCGTCAGCCGCCGCGCAGGATCGCTTGAGCCAACTCCAGGAGCGTGCCGCCATGTGCGTCCGGACGTAAGGCCGCAGGTCCATCACGCAGTGGGCAAAGCTCGCAGCGATTCCGAGCGAAGACGAGCGCAGTCCTTAGGCGCGCGGCTTTGCCGGCTTCCACGTCGGACCCGCTGTCGCCTATCATCCAGGAGCCCGTCACGTCTCCCCCAAGCTGTTGCATCAGCGCGTTCAGCATGCCTGGTTTGGGCTTACGGCAGTCACAGGCCAGCACCAGCGACATATCGCCGCCTGGGCCCCCCTCAGGGTGATGAAGGCACGCAGTGAGGGCGGAAACCCGCACTCCCTCCAACGCGAGGTGCTTGACGAGCGCGTCGTTGGTCCGTCGGACGGCGTTCGCGGAAAACTGCCCTTTCGCTGGCCCGGGTTGGTTCGTTGCAATCGCCAGTGCGTAGCCCGCCTCTTGCAGCGCCCGCATCCCGGCGACCGCGCCCGGCAGCAGCCGCAGCTGATCCGGATGAAATGCGACCGAAATGACGCCTGTTTCCTCGTCGCGCAGGACGTCGATGATGGTGCCGT
>JALYHV010000485.1 GCA_030776205.1 Myxococcota bacterium
GTCTTGGGCCGGTGGGGGCGCGATCGCGACCATCGCTCCACCGTCCCCGCTCGGCCCCATACGACGGAGTACGTACGGCCCCGAGTCGACGTTGTTGGCCGGGCCGCCGAAGAAGGGAACTTCCCACGTGAACGCGACATTGCCGAGCGCGCTCGCATACACGGCGACGCCCCGGATGTTGCCCAGCCACCCCGACTCGCATTCCCAGGTCACGTCGTGGCCCGCGTCGATGACCGGCGGAGGCCCGTCACCGCCGAACCAATCTCCATAATCGAGAGACGCCGACGTCAAGACGAGAGTATCGACCGTCTCGTTCGATACGTACCACGTCCAGCGGCTCACGGCGGCCTCAACACCCGTGAGCCGATTGGATCGCCTCGCGCGTTTTGTCGTCAACCTCTCCGGTGATCGGCAGCTGCCTCGACCACTGGAAGCGCCGAACGGCCGCCGCAAGCTCGTCACGTTCGACCTCGCCACCGTGCGAGCCAATCGTCCGCAGATGGCCGAGGTTCGCCAGGCGCTGCGCGACGCCCGACCCCGTCGAGACCGGATCGAGGCCACCGACTCGGAGCTCTTGCGAGACGGCGGGATCCACGAAATCGACCGTTACCCCATCCAAATATACCGGCACCTCTAGCTCGAGAAGTCCCTGGCCGTCGGTGCTCAGGCCGTTCATCTCCGGCAGCTCGCGCACGGAGCAAGGCTTGCTGGCGAGAGGGCGCCCGGACCACAAGAATTGCACGCGGATGCTGACCCTCTGCACTGTCGCGACAAAGGTATTCACTTGACCGACGTTGACGGCCTGCCACTTGGGGGGCTGCAGATCCGGAACGTTCAGGACGTCTCCCGACTGGAGAATGTGGCCGTCGCCCCGCGAGTCGCGCAGTTCCTTATTTTCGGGAGCGTGCCACACCTGCGCGGCGTTGAACCGAAGACGTTCGGCGAGCTTGAGGAGATGATCGCCAGGGCGCACTACATACGGCCGCATCGCGAGTCAGCGTAGCCGATCGGCCGCCGCCGCGAAACGGCCCTCGCGGTCACGAGCCACCCGCGCGGTCCGGCTAAGTGTGAGCGTCCTTGTTCGCACGATCACCGTCGTCGTCCAGGACGTTGGGATTCAATTTCAGCTTCGCGTCGGCAACCTCGACCCGCACGACGAGCACTCGGGCCTGCTGTCGCGCCTTCGCCAGCTTGACTACTTGGGCAACGAGGGGGAGCACGTCGCGGCGCGGCCGTGGCTCGCCGAATACGCGGACGAAGCCAACGCCCACACGATTCGCAAGGGAATCCAAGCCTTTCAGTACGCAAACGGAGATGACGTGACGGGCGAAGTCGACGACGACGTTTGCGGGGGGATCCGGGACAAACACGGCTGCTGATCACGCGGGAGCGACCCAGTTCCACACGACGGCGATGACCAGCAGCGCGTGGACCACCAGACACAGCCGGCGGCCGACCGTGGGCGTCAGCCACGGCAGCGGCCGCACCGGATCGGCGCCTTTGAACCGCGTCCCGAATCCTTTGCCTTGCACACCAGGACATTTCGAAAGGGCGATCAGTCCGACCGAAGCGCGTGCGACGAGCGCGAGAACCGCGGTGGCGACCGTCATCCGGATGCCGGGAAACCAGCCACGGGACACGAAGCCGAGAATCGGCGCGGGAAAGGCGAGAAACAGACTAGTACCGCGACGCAGAGAATATGATTGGTTTCATGCGGCAACACGCGAGGAGGGTCGGGCGGTAACGGCGGGATAGGCTCGGCCGAGCTTTTCGCGAGCACGCTGCCACGGCGAGGGGCGTCATTTCCGATCCGGACGACGTGTCCGCGTGGAACAGCCGCGCTGCGTACCCTTCGGATCAGCCCCCCAGCGTGAAATTGGCGGCGCGGGAATGTGACTTCTACAAGTACCGAGGCCACGGGCTGAACCAGCTAACGTTCCGGGGGAACTACCAGCGACACGCCGACGGCCCGTTAAAAGACGCCTTCGGAAAGACCTCGGACGCCATGGCCAGTGCCGAGCTCGACGCCGCATTCGAGGACCGGCGCGTCTACCTGCGAGTCTTCAGGAACTACAATCGAGGCGCGCAGACCGCATTGGACGAGGTGATCTCCGGTCGCTTCGCGCGGTATGGAAACCTGGTGGCGGAGGGAGCAAATATGGGCCTCAGATTTTCGAGCCGGGGTGCAAGGCCATCGCTTCAGCGATGCTCGCGACCGGGTATACGGTCAGCTAGCGCGCGCGCGGTCGCTCTTGGCGTTGTTGCAGCGTTCCTTCTGGGACAGTGCAGAAAGCCCGACGCCTCGGCCGGAACGGAGCCCGACGCGGCGGTTTCGAGTTCCGCCGCGGTGCGTCCGCCGGCCATGCTGGCGCCTTCACCGGGGATCGTTGACGCCTACCGCGGCTGCATCGGAGACAACCTGCGGGTGATCATGCGCCTGCACAACACCGCGGGCACTGTCGAAGGCTCGTACTTCTATGAAAAGAAGGGCGTAGACCTGCGCGTGAGTGGCCACTTGGACGGTCGCGCGCTCGATCTTAGAGGACTGTCCGGTGCAACCCCGACGGGGACGTTTCGCGGGAGCATCGGAGACGATGGCAAGATCGCCGGCACGTGGAGCGATCCAACCGGCGCCAGGGCCTTGCCGTTTGCTATCGAGCCCATCGCGAGACGCGCGGACACGAGCGCCGCGCTCGTCTACATGAAGACGCTGCGGTACTCCGTACCGGTCATCGCCGCAGAAGCCGGGGAGGACGTTTGCAAGGGCAAGGTGATGTACCCCGAGCTGTTCGGGCTCCCGGATGAGGGCGTGGAACGAGCGCTGAACGCGCGCCTCTCGCCCAACGAGGTCGTCCGCCTGCCGCAATCTTGCGATAGTGCCAGAGAAGTTGGAGGAGGGTATGACCTGGCGAAGAACGCGGACGGCGTTCTAAGCGTGAGCCTCTTTTCGTGGATTTGGGACTCGTCGGCCGCTCACCCGTCGCGAGACGACGAGGCCGTCAACGTTTTTCTTGGCGACGGTCACCCTCTCTCGCTGTTCGGAGATGTCCTCGAGCCCGGCACCGAGGCCGTCCTCACTCGCGCCCTGACCGCCCAAATCAACAAGGCGGCGGGTGGCGATGCGACCGCGCGGGATGCGCTTCGCGGCGCGCTCGGACCGCCCTACGACGATTTCGTCTTGGAACAGACGGTGATTCGCTTCTCCGCGCTCTCGCGCCTGCCCCACGCACTCCAGGGTCTGAATGGCGACGGCTTTCGCGTCCCGTACGCCGCGCTGAGACTCGCCCAGCGCGGGGGGGTTCACGGGCCTTAGTATGAATGGCTGAATGCGGGGGACCACGGTCCCAAACTGGCCGCCGGCGTTCGTCGGCCTCCGGCCCCACACCGTGCTGGTGTCCGCTCGCGGTCGTCCCGTCCCCATACGTCGCCTGTGCCCCTATACGTCAGGATTGTTGTCGCGTCTCTTAGAGTTTTGAATCTGCGCCCTCATCCTCGACGGCATCCATGTCGGCGACCCTCTGGTGGTCGTCGCCCTGGGAATCGACGACAAGGGCGAAGAGCACGTGCTGGGGCTGCACGAAGGTGCGACCGAGAACGAGAGTACGTGTCGCGCCCTCATCGAGGATCTTGTCGTTCGCGGCGTGCGCAGCGATCGCTCCGGCTCTTCGTCATCGACGGCAGCAAGGCTCTCGTGGCCGCGATCCGCAAGACCTTCGGCCGGCGTGCGCTCATTCAGCGCTGCCAGGTCCATAAGCGCCGCAATGTCGAGGACCATCTGCCCGAGTCGATGAAGAAGCAAGCCGGTTGGACGATGACGACCGCGTACCGCTGCGGCCACTTCGAGCGCGCCAAGCGCATGCTCGCCGCCCTCGCACGGCAGCTCGACAAGAAGTATCCGTCGACCGCCGCGTCGCTACGCGAAGGGCTCGACGAGACTCTCACCGTCCTGCGCTTCGGGCTGCCGAGTGGCTTGGAGCGCACCTTGGCGACGACCAACGCGTTCGAGTTCGTCAACAGCCGGATTCGCAAGAAGACGCACAACGTGACCAAGTGAAACGGTGGCACGATGGTCCTGCGCTGGGTTGCTGTCGCCCTCGTCGAGACATCCAAGACCTTCCGCAAACTGCGCGGCTACGCCGCCATGCCCAAGCTCGTCGCCTCGCTCCGCGCTCACGATGCCACGCTCAACTCTGCGACCGTTGACGCCTTGGAGCAGGCCGCGTAATTCGTTATTCGTCGCCACCCAAATTCAGCAGCGCGAGGGACGAAGCGCCATGCTCGAAGCCAAAAATCATAACGCCCCTACGCCAAGCGGCATTTCTTGCTCAGCTCGCGCGTGAGAGCAGTGAGCTCCGTGCATTCCACGAGATCCACACCGGCGACCAATACGAAGTTCGCAAAGATATTGCTAATACCCAGCCGGGTGACGGGCGGCGCTTCAAGGGGCGGGGTCCGATTCAAGTAACCGGGCGCGCCACTTACCGGGCGGCTGGCAGTGCGTTGGGGCTCCCTCTAGAGAATCAGCCCGAACGGGTCGCAACTCCGGAGGTCGGCTTTCGGGTCGCGGGTTGGTTCTGGACTGCGAAGCACCTCAACCTCTTGGCTGATGCCCGCGACTTTGACGGGATCACGCACCGGGTGAACGGCGGTTTCAGGGGAACGGCGAGTCGAGATCATTATTATGGTGTGGCCAAACGGGTCTTGGGCGTTCAAGAACCGTGACGTGCTTCCGAAGCGAGGTCCTCACGGGCCGAGCAATGCATGATCCGGGCTAGTTTTGATGAGAGTTAATGCAACAGTCTTCGTTGTTTTGGGATCGCTGGCATCGCCCTTTGACTGCCCACCACTTGCATTACCGGCCAAGACCGACCGGAGGGAGTTGCCGCCGCGCGGCAAATACGATGCACGAATCAGCTATCTCTACGTGACCTCGTCCGACACCATTGTCGACCATGAGATCAACGGCGCTATCGCATCCGATCTCGCGGAACTGCGGCGTGCTTTCATCAAGTCTGCCGACCTTGCGATTGCCGAAAGCAAACGCGATCCCGAACCGTTGACACGAAAGAGGGTGGGATTCGACATCACGTGCGACAAAGCGGGGTCCACCACGACGATGCTGAGCATCGTGTGCAAACGGTACACCTATCTCGGCGGCCCGTACCCCAATGTGGATCATATCACGTACAATTTGGCCTTTGCGCCGGCCGACATGCGGTGGCTCTTACACTTGGTGCGCTTTGCCGACCGGATGCGCAGTGCGAGAAGGCAATCCTCGACCTGATCAATCGCGAGCTCTCGGGAAGAGAAGTCGACGTGAAGCTCGATGAGCGCGCCGATGCCCCCAAACACTTCGCGATCATGCAAGATGGGCTACGAGTTTTTGGGGACAACGATCTTCCACACGTTTTCCAGGAGGCCCGTACCATCGACATCTCTTTTGCGCAGCTACACGAGGTGTTGCGGAACGACGGGCCACTCGCTGGATTGGTGGCTCCCTGACACGTAGAGCGGCAAAGCGCGTGGTCACCCCGGAGGTGCTTCCGCACCAGCACGGGCGGGATCCACGAGGCGACCCTCACGAGCTGGGTCAAGCACGGCATGATTAAGCGCGCGCGTAGCCGCGAGCGCTGGAAGTACACCCTCGAGCACCTCATCGCGGGCACCAACACGGTGCCCGGGTTCGGCGAGATGTTGGTCGACCAGATTCAGGTCTCCCACGTCCTGAGCTGGAAGATCGGCATCGCCAAGCTCATTGGGGCCGGCCACTATTCGCCAAGCACGGCGAACGGGAGATCTTCTTTCGTCAGCCCATCGTGATTCTCGTTCGGTACACCGGGACGGTCCGTTGTCCCGAGTGCGCCGGGACCGAGCTTCGTCTGAAAGACAGCTGGGTCCGCCGCGTGCGTCACCATCCGTTCGGCGACAAGCTCAGCGTCTTGGAGTTCCGGACAGCCAAGTACCGATGCCGCTGCGGTCGGTATTTTCGTCCGCGCTATCCGGGCATCTTGCCCTACCAGCGCTCGAGCGAGTCGCTCCGTGAGCACGTCGGCAAGAAGCACCACGAGGGTCTTTGCCAGGCCGTTCTTGCCGCACGCTCGCGATGAGCTGGGCGACCGTCGAGCGCTACTACCGGCACTCCCTCGGACGGAAAGCCGCCGAGGTCGTTGGTAACCCCGCTCCGCGCGTGCTCGGCATCGACGAGCACTTCTTCACCAAGAAGCAGGGGTTCGCGACCACGCTCGCGAACCTCGGCACCCACAAGGTGCACGACGTGGTGCTCGGCCGCTCGGAGGCCAGCCTAGGCCCGTACCCTCGAGAAAATGGCCGGAAGAGCGCGCACGCGGGTGGTCCTCATGGACCTCTCGGACACGTACCGCAGCGTCACGAGCCCCTCGCTATGTGACAAGCCGCCGACCTATGTGTACCAGGAGAGAGCCGGCGTCTGCCGAGACTTCGCTCACTTGGCCGTCGCGTTCTGCCGATGCATGAACATTCCCGCGCGCTATTGCACCGGCTACCTCGGCGACGTGGGCGAACCGGCGGTGGACGCTCCGATGGATTTCGCGGATGGTTCGAGGCGTATTTGGGCGGCTCTTGGTACACGTTCGACGCGCCACAACAAGCCACGCATCGGGCGAGTCTTGATCGCCTGCGGGCGCGACGCCGCCGGCGTGGTCATCGGCACCGCCTTTGGGCCCAACAACCTGGCCGGCTTCAAAGTCTGGACCGACCAAGTCGCCGGGTCGTGAGCCGCCGGCGGCACGTCGATTCCCGAAATTTGACCCCGCCACAGTAACGGCTCGGCCGTGCGCGCGTACAG
>JALYHV010000486.1 GCA_030776205.1 Myxococcota bacterium
GGATAGGGTTGTTGGGGGGGAGGCGGGTAAGGCTGCTGCTGGGGATAGGGTTGTTGGGGGGGAGGCGGGTAAGGCTGCTGCTGGGAGGGGGGCGGGTACTGAGGCTGCTGCGGATAAGGCTGCTGCTCGGGAGGCGCGGGGTATTGCGCAAAAGCGTGCGACGTGGCCATGACAGCGACCATCACCAGCAGCGCTGCCGTCTTCAATCCCTGCGCTCGCATCACATTCCTCCGACCCTGGCGCTCGTTCACTTCGACGTCGCACGCGCGGTGGCGTGCGGGTCGAACTCGTAGCCTAACTCTCGTGCCATCAAGTCACGCACCGCGTGCTGTATGGGCTTGCCATCATAGAGGACGGAGTAAACCTCGGCGGTGATGGGCATGTCGACGCCGAGTTTCTGGGCCAGGTCGTGCGCGCTCTTGGCCGTCCTGACCCCCTCCGCCACGTGCCCGAGGCCGGCGAGCACGCTGGCAAGGCTGCGTCCGCGCCCCATCTCATATCCCACCGTGCGGTTGCGCGAGAGCTCCCCCGTGCACGTGAGCACGAGGTCACCCAGCCCGGCTAGCCCCGCGAGAGTGAGCGCCGAGCCTCCTCGGGCGATCGCGAGCCTCGCCATTTCGGCAAGGCCCCGCGTGACGAGGGCGGCCCGGGTGTTATGGCCGAACCCCATTCCCTCGACCGCACCCGCGCCGATGGCGATCACGTTCTTCAGCGCGCCGCCGCATTCGACGCCGACGACGTCGTCGCTCGCGTAGATGCGCAAATAGGATCTGCGAAAGTGCCTCGTCACCTCGGCGCTGACGCGGGGCTCGCGCGCGGCAACCACCACCGCGGTCGGGAGCCGTCCGGCGAGCTCCCTCGCGAAGCTCGGCCCCGAAAGCGTCGCGAGGTGATCGCGGGCATGCGGCGGCAGCTCCTCCGCGAGGACCTCGTCGATGAACATCAGGGTGTCGTTTTCGATCCCCTTTGACGCGTTGACAAGCAGCACCCCGGGCGCCACGTGCGGGGCCGCCGCACGGGCCACCTCGCGCGTCGCGTGGCTCGGCAATACGAAGACCACCATGCCGGCGTCGACGAGCGCTGCCTGCACGTCGGTGGTGCACGTCACGCTGGCCTGCAGGCGGACGCCAGGCAAGTAGCGCGCATTTTCCCTCGCTGCGTTTATGTCTGCGCACAAGGCGCTCGAGCGCGACCAGAGAGAAACGGAGTGGCTTTCGTCTTCGGCAAGCAGCCTGGCGAGAGCCGTGCCCCACGCGCCCGCGCCGAGCACCGCGACCTTCATGAAGCGAACGGTACCACCAGCTCTTGCCGGCAGCATCGGCGTGGCAGAGGCGAAGCGCGGGCGGAGAGCGAGGCCGCTGTACCCTCGCGCCTTGTGGCTGGCTATGCTCCGACGGCGATGGCCTCCAAGCTCGCCCTTCTTAGCCCGGTCGCGCTTTGGATCGCGGCGGTGAGCCTCGGGTCCTGTTCACCCAATACGGTGTGCAAGCTCTCGGGGCCCATCAACGACCCGTCGAACCGCACGCTCCGACGTAGCATCATGAGCTTTGGCCTCGGACAGTTCTGCCAACAGATGACGAGCCGAAACGCGCCGCTCAAACTCGCGCCGGACGCGCCCGTCATCGGCCGATTCTACCCGCAGCATTGCACGCAGCAGGTCCTCGACAACGGAGACCTGTGGGTTCACTTCGACGGGTTCGGCTACGCGTGGTCGCTCTTGCCGAAGAAGGTCACCTTCACCTCGGCAGCGACCATCCAGTACAGCCAGGACTTCAAATGCGCGGAGGACAGCGCGATTTACGCATATTTCGACACGCGCTCCGTATCCCCGCCGGATTTCCGCCTGGTGCAGATCGAGCAACCGGTCGCCAACCTCGTTCAGACTGTCGTCGCGCCGTTCGCCGAAAGCTTCGGGCGGCAGCTGGTCAGCGGCAAGCTTGCGCAGGGTTTCACGGTGATCCAGGCCGATGACGGCAGCACTGACTTCGAGCTGGGGCATCTCCAGCTCGGGCAGCGTCCAGTCCATCCGTTCAATCTGCGCGGCTCCGACCGCGTCATGTGGGAAAGCCAGCGAACCGAGGTCCGCGCGCACGAGCGGGATTTCATCGGACCGATCGTGGTCCAGGACACGAAACGCGCCATCACGATCACGATGCAGCTCGAGGGGCAGCAGGCGGTCGACGTCTTCCTCGTCCCGAAGAGCGAGGGGGATGCCTCGCTGCAGCTCTACGTCAATTATCCCACCGCCGGTCCGCTCGCCTATCCGCCGCGATTCGCGGACGTCGTGCGCTACGGCGTGCAATATCAGCGTGCAGTCCCCGTGTTGCCGGGTATGTACTATGTCGTGATCGACAACACAGTTTCGGCGGGGCAAGTCACGCCGCCGCCGGTTGTCCCTTTCGGCGTGGCCGAAGGGGCCGCCGTGGTCAATTACGCCATCCAGATCGGTGAGGCGCCTTGAAGACGGACGAGTCCTCGGCGGCCGCTGGACCCGCGAGCCCACGCCGCGAGGGCATGCGCACGCAGGAGGCGGGTCGCAGCAACGGCGCCGCCACGGTCGACCCCGGGCTGCAGGACGGCGGGATCCGCTCCGATCGTGTCCCCGCGCGGCCCTCCTCGGAGCTCCCCCCGCTGCCGAAGGTGTCGCGGTTTCTCCGCTCGGTCTACTGGATGGCCTGGTTCGTGACGACGCCGACGGCGCTCGCGTGCGTCGTCATCTGGTCGCTCACCCCTTCGAGCGGCGTCGAGCTCGAAGGGCCGTTGGGGTGGGCTCAGTCGCTCGTTCGCGCGCAGCCCGTGCCAGTGGGCATCGTGCTGTTCACGCTCTTCGAGATCGCGCTCTGGGCCGTGCGCCACCAGTTGCCCCTGGCGAGCCACGCCCATCCTCCGCTTCGTTCCGATCTGGGCCCGCACTCACGGGGCCCGTTCGAGCGGGCTCGAGCGCTCATCGACGAAGCAGAGATGATCCTCGGCAAGCACGAGAAGGCGATTGTCCGCGAGCTCACCGTCAAGGAGCGGGAGCGTCTCCAGGGCTCGCTGCTGGCGCTCCGCGAGGCAATGGAACGGGTGCCGTTCGACGAGCCGGATTTCATGGAGTCGCTCGCGCGTGCCGACGGCGAAGTCGACGTCCATCTGAGTCGATGGCGCAAGAGCGAGGTGCGCGAGTATGTGGAGGCCATTTTGATGGCCGTGGCGGTCGCGTTCGCCCTGCGCGCGTTCGTCGTGGAGGCCTTCAAGATCCCGAGTGGATCGATGATTCCGACCCTGATGGTCGGCGACCACATCTTCGTGAACAAGTTCAGCTATGGGCCGGCCATCCCATACACCAGCACCCGCCTCTGGACGAGAATGCCTCCCCACCGCGGCGACGTGATGGTGTTCGCTTTTCCAGAGCACCCCGAGCAAGATTTCATCAAGCGGGTGATCGCCGGCCCGGGCGACAAGCTGGAGGCGCGGAACGGCCATCCCATCGTCAACGGGTGGGAGGTCCCGAGTTGCCGCGTGGGGGCGTGGAGCTATAACGACTACGACTCCCCGATTTCCCGCCACGAGGGTGAGCTCTTCGTCGAGTACCTCGGGGACGAGTCCTACCTCACGTTTTACGACCACGCGTCCGGTGTTTTCCCCGAGTACCAGGGCCCCTTCTTCGCGAAAAAGGGTGAGGTCTGGGTGATGGGCGACAACCGCAACAACAGCCACGATTCGCGCATGTGGTTCGGCGGTCAGGGTGGCGGTGTGCCGTTCGAGAACATTCGCGGCCGGGCTCTCTTCGTTTGGTTGAGCGTCAGCGACAATGGGGTCGACTGGTCGCGCGAAGGCGCCCCGGTGATGGGTCAGCCGCGGTTGCCGCCGTCGGCGAAGGGGCTGGAACCGCGACTGGACCAATGCCTGAAGAGCCGCCCGGCCGTGACCACTCCTCCGTGATAGGGCGAGGGCATCCATGACGCGCACCTCGTCGGCAAGCCACGCCTGGGTCCTTGCCGTGCTCTGCGGAGCGCTCTCCGGCTGCGCCGGGGCTCGCGCGGCGGCGGCACGAGATCCGATGAAGTGCGAGCGCGACCCGAGCTGCGCGAAGGGGCGGGCCAGCTACGCCGATTGCACGAGACAATGCGTCGATGATCCGGAGTGCGTCTCTCGCTGCGAGCAGATGCAGGGAGACCGTTTGGGTCACCCGTAGTCGAAGACGCCCAACCGGCGAACGGGGCCTACCACGACAGCCGAAAGTGCACGGCCTTCGGCCTGGTGAGCCCGTCGAACCCGAACGCGCTCAGGCTGACGCCGCATCCCGAGTCCTTGCGCCCGCTCCACGGCAGCGCCGGGTCCAGAAAATCGCAGCGATTCATGAATACGGTGCCGCACTCCAGCGAGCGCGCGAACGAGGCCGCGCGGTCGCGGTCGAGCGTCCACACGCTCGCGGTTAGACCCAGCGGGGAGTCGTTCATCTTCGCCAGCGCCTCCTCATCGTTCTTCACCGGCATGACCGGCAAGATGGGCCCGAACGCCTCCTGACGAAACAATTTCATTCGTTGTTCGCCGTCCGCGATGAGGGTGGCTTCGAAGAAGCGACCGCGCCCATCCACCGCGGTCTTACGTCCGCCGACGAGCACGCGCGCGCCGTGCGAGCGCGCGTCCTCGACCAGGGCCTCGAGCTCGGCCACGTGATGTGGCTGGGCAATCGGTCCGAGCGTCGTCTTCTGGCTCTGCGGATCGCCCATGACGTACGATCGGATCACGGTCTCGGCCATGTCCACGAACCGGGGATAGATCGAGGCGTGCACGTAGACACGCTCCACCGCGCAGCAGCTCTGGCCGGCGTTGTACATTGCCCCGTCCACCACGTTTTCGACGGTCTTCTCGAGGTCGCAGTCGGGCGCGACATAGGCAGGGTCGTTGCCGCCGAGCTCGAGGCACGGGTGCAAGAAGCGCGGTGCAGCCGCGAGGACGACTCGGTGACCACCGAAGACAGAGCCAGTGAAGACGACGTGATCGATGCGGCTGTCGCCGACGACGCGCTCGGCCATCGCATGATCGCAGACGATCGCCTGAACCAGGTGATCGGGTGCCCCCGCCTCCGCGAACGCGCGGACGAAGTGCTCCCCGCACAACGGTGTCCGGGGGCTATGCTTGACGACGACCGCGTTCCCCGCAAGCACGGCCGGCACGATGCAGTTGACCGCCGTGAGGAGAGGGTAGTTCCACGCGGGCAAATCGAATACGACGCCGAGCGGCTCGCGCACGATGCGCCGCTCGAAGCCGGCGAGCGCGGGAAGCTGCACGTCGGCGAGGGAGTCCTCCGCGATGCCGATCATGTGCCGTGCGCGCGCGGCGCACGTCTTTACCTCGCCGAGCGCTTGGGCAATCGGCTTACCCATCATGCGGGTGATCTCTTCGGCGATTCGCCCGGCACGAGACTCCAGGTTGCACGCTACCCGTTCGCACAGCGCGGCACGCTCGCGGACGGTGCTCGCGCGAAACGCACGGCTGGTCCCGCGAGCGCGATCGAGCACGGCGCTGACCGCCGCCTCGTCGGCCAGCGGGAGGGAGCAAGCCGTGTCGCCGGTGAACGGATCGTCGACGACGAGGTTTCGATGCTCGTGGGTCATGGCGTCGGCAGCATACCCTAGAGATCGGTGCACATCGGCCCAGCGAAGACAGCGCGGCTCCTTCAGCCGCGGCTCAGAGCGCCGCCATGCTGTCGCCGGCAAGGTATCGTCCCGTAGCCGTCTTCGCACGCGCCAGACGCCGCGGCTCCCCTTCGAAGACGATTCGACCGCCGCCGTCGCCCCCCTCCGGGCCGAGCTCGACGACCCAGTCGGCGCACGCGACTACGTCCGGGTGGTGCTCGATGATCACCAGGGTGTCCCCCCTCGCGACGAGGCGCTCCATCACGCCGAGCAGGCGCTTGACGTCGGAAAGGTGGAGTCCGGTCGTGGGCTCATCGAGTACGTAGACCGTCGCCTCGTGGGCGACGCCGCTCGTCAGCTCCGACGCCAGCTTCAGTCGCTGCGCTTCCCCGCCCGACAGTGTGTTCGAGCCCTGGCCGATTTGGATGTAGCCGACCCCGAGGTCTGTCAGGGTCGCCAGCGGGCGCGCGATCTTCGGGTGGTTGACGAAGAGCTGCGCCGCGTCCTCGGCAGGCAAGTGCAGCACGTCGCCGATCGAGAGCCCAGCGTAACGAATCTCGAGCGTCGAAGGGTCGAACCGCGATCCGCCACACGCCTCGCAAGGGGCGGTGACCTCCGGCAAAAAAGGCATCTCGGCGACGATCTGCCCTTGCCCTTCGCAGGCCGGGCAGCGCCCTGCGCCGGTGTTGAACGAAAACCGTCCAGCGGTGTAGCCGCGCACTTTGGCTTCTGGCAGCGACGCAAAAAGCTTTCGGATTTCGTCCCAGACTCCGAGAAAGGTCACCGGTACGCTGCGGGGCGTTCGACCGATCGGTGATTGATCCACCGCGAGCGCGCGCTTCACGCCGCGTGTGCCTTTGATCGAGGAGTGCGCCCCCGGGTCGTCCGCGACGAGCTTGAGGGCGCGCCGCAACGCGGGATAGAACACATGGCGGACGAGCGTCGATTTTCCGGATCCGCTGACGCCCGCCACGACGCACATCCGGCCGATAGGGACGCGCAGGGTCACGTCGCGAAGGTTGTTCGCGCGCGCGCCGGTGAGCTCTATCCACGCGTCGGCCATCGGCCGCGCCGGCCGCTCGATGCGTGCGCTCTCGCTGAGCGCCCGCGCTGTGGGAGAGCGCTCGTCCGACAAGACGAGCGCCGCGGGGCCCTGCGCGGCGATGTGACCGCCGCT
>JALYHV010000487.1 GCA_030776205.1 Myxococcota bacterium
GTCCGTAGCCTCGTTAGTCTGGGCGCCAAACGGCGGGCCGTCCTGGCCGCGGAAGACCTGGCGACCTTGGAGCCGCTAGTTAAGTGGACCGACGGCGCGCCGCTCGTCGCGCGCAGGTCCGTCGGCCGGGGCGAAGCGTGGATAGTGACCCTGCCGTTCTCCGTCGCGGTGAGCGAGCTTCCGCTACGACCGGCGTTTCTTTCGTTGCTCGACGCGTGGGTGCGCGCCGCACGCGAGCACGCTTCGCCGACGCGGACTGACGTCGGTACGACCTGGACGTTCGCTAGCGCCCGCAACGTCGAAGTCGACGGTCCTTCGGGGCTGCTGCCGGTGGTTCGGGATCAATCGGGTGCGCGCGTCGTTCCGCCGGTGCTCGGTGCGTATCGCCTCGTCATCGACGGAAAGACGGAGACGCGCATCGCGGCACCCCCGTTGCGTGAGCTCGATTTTCGTCCGAGGGCCCCCTCGCCGGCGGCCGGCGGAGCGGGCGTGGGCGAGAGACGAGCCGCGTTCGACGCCAGCGGCCATGTCGCGATCGTTCTGCTGGGCTTGATGGCCTTGGAGCTCGTGATGCGCATCCGGGCCCAGCGTCCCGCATCGTGACGCGTCCCCCATCGACGTGTCGTCATCGCGTCATCGATGGACCCGTCACGCGCGGTTCCTGGATCCGGATCGCGGCATCGATGGATCCATCACGGGGTGGTTCGTGGATCCCTATTGCATCGTCCGTCGATCCGTTCCGCGTGGCTCTTGGATCCGCATCGCATGGTCGATGAACCTATACCGCGTCGTTCGTGGAACTATCCCGCGTGATTCCTGGATCCATCTCGCGTGTTCGATGGAGGCAACACGCGTGACTCCTGGATCCATCACGCGTGTTCGATGAAGGCAACACGCGTGATTCCTGGATCCATCTCGCGTGTTCGGTGGAGCCAACACGCGTGACTCCTGGATCCATCTCGCGTGTTCGGTGGAGCCAACACGCGTGATTCCTGGATCCATCTCGCGTGTTTGGTGGAGGCAACACGCGTGATTCCTGGATCCATCTCGCGTCGTCGAGGACCTCTCCCGTCTGCTCGATGCATCCGTCTCGGCTCGTCTCTCCACGAACGCCGCGAGCGCGTGCGCCCGTCCCATGGCGCTGCTGCGCGAGCAGGCTTCGTTCGTGTACCCATTCCATGGGATGCGTGCACCAATCCCTCTAGTGAGGTGCACCTGCGCTCCGAGCAGGTCCACCATTCGCGTCTGCTCGCCGCACGAGACAGCGACGCTCGCGTTCGCATGCACCGTGCAAGGTGCTTGGCCCCGAGAGCTGGGAGCACGAGTACCGTCTCCTTCGTGCACCCGTCATGTCCTATCGCTGTCCCGTTACCGCCAGACACGTGCGCGCGTGGGGGCAGACGGTATGCGATGCACGTGAAGTGTGCTCCGGTGATCCGTCAAGGCTGTCCCGCGCCGCCAGACGACCCGTATATCTGACCGGTCGCGTAGCTCGCGTCGTTCGCCGCGAGCTGCACGTAAATAGAAGCCAGCTCGGCAGGTTGCCCGGGACGCCCGAGGGGCGTGTTTCCGCCGAACGCCTTCACCTTCTCCTGGGTGGAGCCGCCACTCACCTGGAGTGCGGTCCATATCGGACCGGGCGCAACGCCGTTGACCCGTATCCCCTTCGGGCCGAGCTGCTTGGCCAGCGACTTGACGTAGCTCATCGTCGCAGCCTTCGTCTGCGCATAATCGTAAAGATCGGCCGATGGATCGTAGGCCTGCTCCGAGGTCGTGCCGATGATCGCAGAGCCGGGCCGCAGATGCGGCAGTGCGGCCTTGATAATCCAGAATGGCGCGTAAATATTCGTCTTCATCGTCCAGTCGAATTCCTCCGTCGTGATGTCGAGAATCGACGGATGGCTCTGCTGCCGCCCCGCGTTGCTCACGACGATGTCGAGCCCGCCGAGCCTACGGACCGCTTCGTCCACGAGATGGCGGCAAAACCCTTCGTCGCGTAAATCGCCCGGTATGCCGGCGCCAGTCCGCTTCTCCGCGGCGATCAGGGCGAGCACCTCGCGTGCATCCGGTTCCTCGGCCGGAAGGTAATTGATCGCCACGTCCGCGCCTTCCCGCGCGTAAGCGATCGCCGCGGCACGGCCCATCCCCGAATCGCCGCCCGTGATGAGCGCTTTTCGGCCGGCGAGACGACCCGAGCCCCGGTAACTCGTTTCCCCGTGGTCAGGGCGCGGGTTCATTCTGCTCGCCAGGCCCGGCCATGGTTGCGATTGGCCGGCGAAAGGCGGTTTCGGATACTTCGTCGTGGGGTCCTGCATCGTCGCTCCGGTAGGTGAGGGGGACCCATCCTTGGCGGCCGCCGAGGACATGGCCGCGAACGTCACGAGCCCCGCGCCGACTCCGCTCACCACGTCTCGACGCGAACACCGGGTGCTTTCTTTCTCGCTCATAACCAATCTCCTCACGCGCGACCGGGCCGCCGTGCTCGCCTCTGCGGCGTAAAAACGAACTTGCGCACGAGCGGGCCTCAGCACGAGGCATGCCGCAGTCGCCACTCGCGTGCCGAGGGCACTTCATCGAGCGGGTTGCCCGCGGAGACGCGTGACAAAACGTCCGGTGCGGCACGAATGGACACGGCCAATTGATGGTCGCTCCGTGAGAGCTCGCCAGCAGGAGTCCGCGGCCGTTCCGCTCGCCGCGTGCTTGCGTGACGCATCGCGCACAGGGACGCTTTCTTCGTTCCGTTGCGCTTCGTCTCATCGGAATCTGCACTCGCTTTGGAGTGTCACCCAAGCCAAAGGCTGTTCGGTCTGCGTCCGGAGCCGACCTCGGCGAGACAGTCGTTGTTCGCCCTGGGATGCTCGGGAA
>JALYHV010000488.1 GCA_030776205.1 Myxococcota bacterium
GATATCTCTTGGAGAACGTGTACCTGGACTTCCAGGGCGAGATCTCCTTGGACACCGTTCGTCAGCTCCTGCGCAACGACGACAGCCGCGAGGCGCGACAGCTGCTGCAGAAGCTCATCGAGGACAAAGGGGTGGACGAGCTGCTGCTGACGTTGGCGGACGTGCTGAAAGATCACCTGAGGACAGGCGTCAACGAGGACGTCGTTCGCGAGCAGCTCGCACTTTACTCGGAGAGCTAATTTTCACCGCAGGACTGGCGGCCTGCGATCAGGGGACCGCTCACGATCAGTCACTCGGGGCGGGCGCTCCCGTACAGCTCGTCCTGGCGAATGTCTCGTCCAGCAAGAGCCTTCCGGCCAACGGCGTAATCGAGCTCGCGTTCGATCGCCTTCTGCTTCCGCGGACCGTCGTGCGCCAGGCCTTCGCGCTCAGCGACCTGCAAGGCAAGAGTCTCACGCCGGCGCCGACAGTCGCGTACGATCCCGTGGCGCGCATAGTCACCATAGCCCCCACCGCGGCCCTCCAGAGCGATCAGATGTACCGCCTGAGCATCGGCGCGGGCACGAACGGGGTGCATGCCATCGATGGGGCGACGCTCGGCGCGTCCTCGCTGTGTGCGACGCGAACCGCGCAGCAATGCATCATTGAATTTCCCGTGGTCGCGGCCACGTCGAGCGCGACGCAATCCCAGGCCACTGTCGAATTCTGCCGGGACATCTATCCTATCTTCTCGAGGTGCGGGGGAAGCGGGTGCCACGGTGGGAAGCTGCCGGCCTCCGGACTGCTGCTGGATTTGCCGAAAAACATCACGGCGACGGCGATCGGAAGAGTGGCGCACGGCTCGAACACCGGCCCTCGTTCCGAGGTGCAGTCGCCAGGGGACCCGGGCCCGTTCGGGATCGACATGGCCATCGTCGACCCCGGCCCCGGCTCGCCGGCAGCGGGCGACCCAAGTCAGAGCTGGCTCCTCTACAAGGTCATGATGGGCGCCCCGGCGTCACAGTCGGGCGCGCAAGCGTCGTCGTGCGACGGCGGGGTCGCCTCGCCCACGGACGTGACCACGATCCATTCGCTCGCGTGGCAGCCTCTCAGCGATGCGGAGCGCAACGCCTTGGCCAACCTTGTCATCGGGCGGGAAATGCCGATCGCACCCGCCGGCACGGCAGCAGGGCAAGGCGCAGGAAACCTCACGCTGGCGGAACTCGAGCGCATCAGCCGCTGGATCGCTCAGTCCGCCCCGGTACCGAGCACGTGCGGCGACTGCGTTCCGTGATCGCGGAACGGCCTACGCGCGGCCTCACGCGGTGCGGTTTCGCCCGCCCTGCTTTGCTTCGTAAAGGCGCCCGTCGGCGCGATTGTATAGCCCCGCCGGGCTGTCCTCTCCCCCAGTCGAGGCGGCGACGCCGAGGCTCACCGTGCAACAGATGACGTGCGGGTCGTGTTTGACCGGCGTGATCTCGACGATTCGCCGGATCTTTTCGGCCGTCGCAAGGGCACCCTCTAGCCCGATTTCGGGCAGGATCACACCGAACTCCTCGCCTCCCGTACGGGCAAAAATGTCCTCGCGCCGGAGACGTGGTCTGACGGCGGTCGCCAACTGGCGAAGCAGCGTGTCGCCGGCGAGGTGGCCGTAGTTATCGTTGACCCGCTTGAAATGGTCGACGTCGAATGCAATCAAGCTGAGGGGACGCGCGTAGCGCCGGCAGCGGTTGAACTCGCGCTCGAGGGCCTCGTCGAAATAGCGGCGGTTATAGATCTGCGTCAGCCCATCGACCGTCATGAGACGGTAGATTTCTTCGTGGTAGTGGACCTCGATGTTCTCGCCGGTCATGAACTTGAGAATCGACCTTCCCACACGCAGCAGGTCGCCGTCGGCGAGGCGGTGCTCACGAATGGCTGCGTCGTTCACGTACGTGCCGTTCGTCGACTTGAGGTCGATCACCAAGTAGTGCTCCCCGTCAAAGGTGATCCGCGCGTGATGTCGGCTGGCGCTCTCCTGGTCGATGAACAAGTCGCTCGTCGAGGATCGACCGATCTCGAACGGCAGTGTGCCCAGCGGAATACGCTTGCCCAGCTCCGGGCCATAAATCACCACGATGCACGCGTCTCCAGGTCGCGTTGATTGCGGCCCGGAAGCCTCCTCAGCGACGCGAGTAACGCGGGTTCTCTCCGACTCCTGCCGAGGCACGTCGATGAATGGTACACCACCTCTGCCCTCGCGCGGCCCCGTACGGAGCGGTCACCGCGTGGGATGACTTCAGAGCGTCACTTCACGCAGGGTGATGTTTTTGGGATCCGCGATTCCAACCCCGAGGTCGCCTGCTGCCTGGATGTACGCGGGTGGGCGACCTTCGTCGCTCAGCGACTTGAGATGCAGCGCCGCGCGCGCTTTCTCGACCTCTTGCCATCCGATGTAGTCGATCGCGACGGGGTCCGTGGAGACGTACACCGCCTCATGCGGCACAACGTATTCGGGGCGCTTGTAGAGCGGACCCCCATGCGCCATCAGCTTGAACGCATCGGCAATACACAAACGGAGCCGCGTGCGCAGGACGTCCTGGGCCGAAAGGATGGCGATTTGCGGACTGGCGTGGTGATCGTGGAAGTCTTGCGGGTTGACGCTGCATCCGTGCGTCATGTTCTTGAGTGCGCCGGTGTAGCCGCAAATCGAATGATCCTTAATCAACGCGAAGTTGATCAACGCCGTGGACTCGGTCAGCGCCCGCACGAATTTTGTGTGCCGCTGGGTCCCCGGAATGTCGCGCCAGTCCATGGTCGCGTCGTTGTTCGAGTGCCAAACGACACTCACTCCCGCCGGCACGCTCTTCGCGTTGATGCGTGTCCCGTGCATGAACCCCGGGTACTGTTCCAGAATGGTGATGTTGGTCGGCGGGACACCCGACGCGATCATGGCGTCTACGAACGGAAGCACGAGCTCCTTGTTGGTCGCCATGTTTTGAAGGGCGATTCCGTTGACCTTGACGCACACCCTGTCTTGCGGATGCACGAACAGCTTCGCCGCATCGGCCAGGTCGTCCTTGCCCGTAAGCTCGAGCATGGCTCGGCGAAGCATCTCCTTCGCGTCGTCTGCTTTCGGATATATCCCGTTTGACTCCAGGCACCCGCTTTTCTTGATCTTTATGACGCGCCCTGGCGCCGAAAGGGGACTGAACCCCGCAGGCGCATGCGCCGCGAGCTCCGGGCCTTTGCCGAACGCCAAAGCCGGTCGCAGGAATGCGGCCGTTGCAGCTGCAGCCGCAGCACCCCCCAGAAAGGCCCGGCGCGACGGCCCTCCACCTTGATCCCCGCTGTCGCGGGCGATGCACTCCGCGACTTGGATTTCCTCGGAAATAAGCTCGGTGACCATGTTCACCTCCGGCGGGTTAGCACTATCACGCGCCGCCGGGATTGGCCAAGCGACGGACCGACGACGGCACCCTCCGCCCCGCTCGGCTCGCAATGTCCTAGGACGCGCTCGGACGTGTCCTGGACACGTTCTTCTAGTCTCTTTTCCCGAACACATTCGCGCGCATGACGGTGGCACATGCCTCGCACTGGCTCCCGTTCACACGCTGAACGGCGTGACGAACGGAGAAAGCCATGGACGAGCAAGCCAATAGATCGGTGAAGGTCGTGTGGACGGTGGTCGATCGAGGCCCTGGGAAGTCCTTCTGGACGCGCGTGGGCGTGGGGTCCGTCAATCGCGACGGATCGCTCACGCTCAGGCTCGATGCCATCCCACTTAACGGAACGTTGCAGGTCCGCGAGTGGGAGCCGCTCGACCGCCGAGCGGAATCGGCCGAGGCCCCGGCGCGCCCGAAGCTCAGGCCCACATCGTCGGGCGACTCGCTGGCGTGAAAGCTCGCGACGACGCTATGGAACCTTTGTCCCTAGGACTGTTCCGGGCAGCGTTGTCGCGTGCTTCGGCGCGCGTGACCGGCTCGCGTTTCGTGAAGCCGGTCGCTCGCGTCGTCGTCGCGACGGCGGGCCTTCTTCTCCTCGCGTTCATCGGCGAAACGGCGATAGCCGGGGCCATTGGTCACCCGCCGCCGGGTACGTTCGCTCAGCACACCGCTCCCCTCGAGAGCGCGGGAGCCGCTTCAAATCCATCGCCAATCGCGCCTGCCTCGGCGTCCTCGTCGGGGCGCAACGAGCCCACGCCAGATGAGCGCGGCGCACAGTCAGGTGCCCAGCCCTCGCGTGCGGCGCGGCGTCCGGCGTCCCCAGACGATCCTGTCATCCTCAACACCGCCACGGAAGACGATTTGCGCCGGCTGCCCGGAATCGGCGCGAAGCGCGCTGTCGCCATCCTGTCTCTTCGCGAGCGCCTGGGCCGATTTCGCGCGATCGAGGACCTGCTGAAGGTCAGGGGCGTGGGCCGCGCGACGCTGAAGCGCTTGCGCCCGCTGGTACGCCTCGACCCGGTCGCCGCGTCTGGAGCATCGAGCACCGCACCTACTTCTGCGTCGCCATGATGGCCGAACGCAACGAGTCGATGACCGGCCGAAGGCGCGCCTGCCGCAGCTTGTAGGCAGCACGGTTGACGACGAGGACGCTCGAAATCGTGGCGACCAAATCCCGCTCTTCGAGACCGTTCTGAACGAGCGTCGCACCCGTCTCGACCAGATCGACGATCAGATCCGCGAGCCGCACGACGGGTGCGAGCTCGACCGAACCCTGAACATGCACGATATCGACCTGTACCCCGCGCTTCGCGAAGTGCGCCGCCGCCGATCGCGGATATTTCGTAGCAATGCGCGGTACGCCCGTCGGCGCCGGGGTGCCTACCAGCCCGGCGACGACCATGCGGCATCGACCAATGGCGAGGTCGAGCGGCTCGTAAAGATCACAGGAGCGCTCCATCAACACATCGCGTCCGCAGACCCCCAGGTCCGCCGCGCCGTACTCGACATAGGTAGGAACGTCGTCGGGCTTCAGCAGCAAGAAACGCAGGCCCGACGCGGGCGCGTCACGCACGAGCGAGCGGTCGTCGGCGAGCAGGGCGCCGACGTCGATGCCCGCACGAGCGAAGAGGGGGGCTACAGCGCGCAGCACACGCCCCTTCGGCAAGGCCATCGTGATGCGATCCATCACGCGTCAGCCCCTTTCACGCGTTGGACCGTCGCACCCAGGCCTCGAAGCTTTTCTTCGATGCGCTCGTAGCCGCGGTCGATGTGATACACGCGCCTCACCTCGGTTTCGTCTTCTGCAACGAGGCCGGCAATGACCAGCGACGCGCTGGCTCGCAGATCGGTGGCCATGACGCTTGCCCCGTAGAGTCGTTCGGCACCCTGTACTACCGCCGTGTTTCCGCGCAAAACGACGCTGGCGCCCATGCGTTGCAGCTCAGGAACATGCATGAACCGGTTCTCGAAGATGGTCTCCCGCACCACACTCTCTCCACGCGCAAAGCACATCAGCACCAGAAACTGAGCTTGCATGTCGGTCGGGAATCCCGGATGAGGCGCTGTTGTCACGTTCACCGGCCGGAGCGGACCGCTCCTTCGGACGCGCGTGTTTTGCCCTTCCGCCGAGACCTCCACGCCCGCCGATCGCAGCTTCGCAACCAGCGCACCCAAATCCGAGAGCTCCGCGCCCTGGATGAGAACGTCGCTCCCCTCACCGATGGCGGCAGCAACCATATAGGTACCCGCTTCAATGCGGTCGGCGATTATTGCGTGGTCGAAGGGCGCCAGCTCGCCGCGGTCGGAGCCGCGCACGTGAATGACGTCCGTCCCCGCGCCATCCACCTCCGCCCCCATCTTGTTCAGCACACGCGCGAGCTCCTCGACCTCGGGCTCGCGCGCGCAGTTGAGGAGCGTGGACCGACCCTTGGCCAGCGCCGCGGCCATCATCAGATTCTCCGTCCCGGTCACGGTTTGGACCTCGAACTTAACCTCGCTTCCGCGAAGACGGCCTCCCCCGCCAGGTCCCTCGGCGATGACATAGCCGCGCTCCAGTCGGATCGCGCATCCCATCGCTTCGAGGCCTTTCAGGTGCTGATCGATCGGGCGGGCTCCGATCGCACAGCCTCCGGGCAGGGAGACTTTGGCTCGACCGAAGCGGGCCACCAGCGGGCCGAGCACGAGGACGCTGGCTCTCATTTGCTTCACGAGCTCGTAAGGAGCCTCCGGGCGAACACGCGATCCGGCTGCGACCTTCACCTCAGGCGCCGCAACATCGACGTCGCGCCCTAGAAAGCGCAGAAGCGCTGCGGTCGTCTCGATGTCACGCAAGCCTGGAACGTTGCGCAGGCGGCTGGCGCCGTCCGACAGGAGCGTGGCGCACAAGATGGGGAGAGCAGCGTTCTTTGCGCCGCTGATGCGTACAGCGCCCCGCAGAGGAGCTCCGCCGCGAATGCGTATGGCATCCATGTGCCGGGTTCTTGCCTGAAATCGCGCTCGCGGCCAAGCAAAGACCTTCAGCGGACCTCGCCCCTCGCGAGCTCGGTCGTTTGCTGGCAGAGGAAGGGACCTCCGAAGGCACTGGCCGATCCAGTCCCAGGCGGCATCAAGACGCTGGCTGGAGTCGGTTACGTCTGCGCTTTTCGGGCCTGGAGGCGGGCGCGCAGCTTTACGGCGTACCCTGCTTTGTTCTCCTGCCGAATGCGCCCGATCGCCAGCGCCCCGGCGGGGACGTCTCGCGTCACGGTCGTCCCTGTCGCCACGTAAGCGTCGGCTCCTATCGTAACCGGCGCGACGATCTGTGAATCGCTCCCGATGAACGCGCCGGCCTCGATCGAGGTCGCGTGCTTCTGAACTCCGTCGTAGTTGCAGAATATTGTCCCCGCGCCGACGTTCGCCCTTTCACCGATGGTTCCGTCACCGAGATACGCTAGGTGATTCGCCTTCGCGCCGCGGCCCATTCGCGTCTTTTTGGTCTCGACGAAATTGCCGAGGTGCGCTTCTTCGCCGATGTCGCTTTTTGGCCGCAAGTGCGAAAAAGGCCCCACCTGAGCGCGGGCGCCGATTCGCGAGTCCGTGGCCACGGTGTACGGCTTGACCGTCGCGCCTCCGTCCACCTCGACGTCGGCGAGAACGCAGCCGATGTCCACCGAGGCGCCGCGGGCAACGCGCGTCTTGCCGCGAAGAACCACGCCGGCTTCTAGCGTCACGTCCGGCTCGAGGACAACGCCCGCGTCGACGTGCACGCCATCGCGAATGGTTACCCC
>JALYHV010000489.1 GCA_030776205.1 Myxococcota bacterium
CTCTACGGGCGCGGAGGCGGGCTCCTCCGGTAATGCGAGTGGCTCGGGCGCTGCGACGAGCGGCTCGTCCGGTAGCGCCGGTGGCTCGAGCGGCGGCGCTGCGGGGGGCGTCGTTACGGGGAAGTGCCAGCCATCCTGCGGGTCGCACAAATGGGCCTGCTGGCCGATGCCAAACCCACCGAGCAGCGGGTTGGCGAACCCCGCTAGTTACAAGGATCTCGGCAACGGCGCCGTGCTCGACAACGTGACCTGCCTCACCTGGCAAAAAACGCCCGGCGCCACGGCCGACACGTTGTCGAACAACGCGGCCGCGTGCGCCACTCTCGCGACCAGCAACTTTGCCGGGTATGGCGACTGGCGAATGCCGACGCGGGTCGAGATGGCGTCACTCGTCGACTTCACCGTCACGAAAGGGGACGCGATCAACGCCACCGCATTCCCTGGCGAGCCTTCTGGGTACTACCGCACGGGCTCCGATTGGTACGAGACGATCACGAACCCGCACAAGACGACTCCGCCTCCGAACCTCGCGTGGATTTACGGGATGAGCAGCGGATTCACGAGCAACAACTACGCGGCGACAAGCAGCGCTCTCGTGCGTTGCGTTCGCGGCAACGGCGCGGGTGAAGCCCTCGACGCGCTCGCGGTCGAGCCGCCGAACCACTACACGACGGCCGCTGGCGAAGTGACTGACAACTACACCGGCCTGATCTGGCAACAGACGGACTCCGCCACGCCCGCGGGAGCCGCGGTCATTCCCTGGTCGTCCGCCGCCGGCTACTGCTCGGCCTTGGGGCTCAACGGGCACACGTGGCGGGTCCCTAGCCTCAACGAGCTTGCCACGCTGGTCAACGAGGCTCTCGTCGCGGGCTCCGTCAATCGCACGGCGTTTCCCAACACGAAGTATGGAGCGCGCACGAACAATTGGTACTGGGCGAGCACCACGTACCGAGGCGGCGCGTTTGGGTGGGCGATCAACTTCGATGACGGCTTCACCGGTTACAACGCCGGAGCCACGGGCGCGTGGAACTACTTCACGGGCGCGTGGGTGAGGTGCGTCCGCTGACACGCTGACCGTCGCCGCAGCAGGTTTCGCCGCAGGTCGTCGAACGCAAAACGCGTAATACCGCGGCCGAGCTTGCCTTTGCCGGTCGTATCCAGAGCTTTTGAAAGCGGCGCGTGAGGCGTGCTCGCCCGAAGAACCCGCGATGGCCGCGAGACATACGGCGTACAGGACAATTCGCCACAGCGAGCGGCATAAGGGGGACCGACGCCTCGCGTGAAGCACGACGGCGATCGCCACCGCGTCCGTCCGCAAAAGCGATTCCCCGTCGCCGCCGCGCGCTGCGGCCCGCTTGCCGGCGCGGCGCAGCTGACCCTGTCGCGGCACGGGCGTTGCTCCAGTGCGGGCAAACCGATCGAGAAAGGATGTGCCATGGATTACGACACGAAGACCCAACCGTCGAATGGCCCGAGGGCTGGTGGTTCCTCGTCCGCCGCGGGCTCTCCGGGCGCTTCCACCTCAATGGAGAAGCCCCTGCCCGAGCAGGCGAAGCAAGCAGCGACCGAGCTCGCGCACCAAGCAAAGGACAAGCTCGGCAGCCAGATCGACGCACAGAAAGAGCGGGCCGCGGGTTCCATCGGCAGCGTGGCCGAGGCGCTGCGGGAGACGGGACGTACGATGCGCGAGGGCGACACGGCCTTCGCCGCAAAATACGCAGACCAGCTCGCCGACCGCGTGGAACAACTGACGAGCTACGTGCGAAGCAGGAACGTTGGAGAGCTCGCCGGCGACGTCGAGCAGCTGGCGCGGCGGGAGCCGGCGCTCTTCTTCGGAGGCGCCTTTGCCGTCGGTCTGGTACTGGGCCGCTTTCTGAAGAGCTCGGGCCGCAATCAGCCGGTCGGCGGAAGTGGAAGCGCGGGCCGCGAGCTCGGGCGCGGCAACGAGAACCGCACGATGACCCGCGGACAGGGCTCTGCGGTCGGCGCGATGGCTCCCTATCCGACGCAGGGTCAGCCGCCAATCGGCTCGTCGACTCTGGCCGGTGTTGGAGCAGCGCGCGGCGGGTCGCCTGCTCCGTACGGAGGGTACAGCGGCAGCGAGAAAGGAGCGTCGAAGCCGTGACGCAGCAAGATTGGACGAGCGGGGGCCTGTCACGCGCGCCCTCGCCGGAGCGTCCGCTCGGTGAGCTTTTCTCAGAGCTCGCCACGCAGACGAGCACCCTGCTACGGCAGGAGGTTCGGCTCGCCAAAGCAGAGATGTCCGGGAAGGCGAGCAAGGCCGGCCGCGACGGCGCGATGATCGGCGCGGGCGGGGCGCTGATCCATGCGGGTGCTCTTTTCGTACTCGCGGCAATCGTCCTCGCGCTGGGAACGTTGATGCCTCTCTGGGTAGCGGCGCTCGTGGTCGGCCTCGTCGTGATCGGCGCAGGCTACGGCGTCTGCCGCGGCGGCCTTCGCGCACTGAAAGAAATCGATCCCGCGCCGCGCGAGACCCTCGCGTCGCTGGAGGAAAACAAGGTTTGGGTAGAGAAGGAGCTAGCGCGATGACGAGCGACAAGATCAACGAGCCGGGCACCCAGTCCGGCCGCGAGGAAGGGCGGAAGCCGGCAGCCGGTGAAACGGACCCGGCAAACATTCGCGCGGAAATCCAGAAGACACGCACGAACATGAGCGGAACGGTTAACGCGATCGAAGAAAAGCTCAGCCCCGCCCGGATCAAGGAGCAAGTGCTCGAGCAGTTCGAGGACGTTCGCGAGAAGGTCAAGCACGAGGTCAAGGAAGACTTCGTCCAGGTCAAGGAGCGCGTTCGCTCCGAGATTCAAGAAGCCAAACACGCGGTGCACGACGCCACGGTCGGGAGGGTCGAAGACATGTTCCACAGCGCGAGTGAAACCATCACGGAAAGCAGCAGCTCGGTCGTCGACGCGATCCGGGGCAACCCGGTTCCGGCGCTCCTCGCGGGCGTTGGTCTCACCTGGCTGTTCATGAACGTTCGCGGCCAGCGCAACCGCATCCCCCGTATGTCGCGAGGGTACGGCGAGCCGATGAGCACGCACCGCCGGGCGTATGCGGCGCGAAGCGGCCACGCGGCCGAAGACGGGCTCATGGAGCACGGTCGTCATGTCGTCGGCGACGCGGCACACCGCGCCGGCGATGCGGCGGGCGAAGTAGCGCACCGCGTTCGTGATGCCGCAGGCCGCGTCATGGATCAGGCAGGGACGTTCGTGAGCGAGGCCGGTGACAAGGTCGGCGCGGCGGTACACGACGTCGGCGACAAGGCCAGCTCGCTGGCGCTCAGCGCCCAATCGCGAGGTGCCAACTTCGCGCGCGACGCGGGCCAAGGGGCACTCCGCTTCGAGCACCGAGTCGAAGAGGGCCTTCGCGAAAATCCGCTCGCGTTCGGCGCTGCCTTGCTGGCGGCCGGAGCGACCGTCGGCTTGATGCTACCCCATACGAGGCGTGAGGACGAGCTCATGGGCGAGGCGCGTGATCGCCTGATCGGCAGCGCGCAGCACCTCGCGCACGAAACCGTCGACGAGCTGCGCGAAAAGGCCGAAGGGGCGATCAAAGACGTCGGCGGCGCGTCGTCTCCGAAGCGTTCGTCGCAACCGCGCGCGTAAGGGATTGCGGGGCGCTCCCCGCGCTGGATCCTCGGGCCTCGGCGCACCCCGCCGCGGCCCGATTGCCTTGGTTGAAGCTACAGAGTTGCAAGAAGGGCGGAACGGACACCACCCCGCCCATCGATGACGGCGGGTGATAGATTGCAGCAGCGGCCTTCCGCAAAGGGGAAGCGCGCGCCGCGCGAAGCCCTCCCGATAGCCATGGCCAATATATGGAAGTCCGTTTTCTTGCTGGCCACGGTCGGCCATGCGCTGGGCGTCGCGTGCTCTGGCAGCCCCCCCGAAGGCGCAACGCAGCCAGACGCCTCCACTGCTTCGAATGGTTCGCGCAGTGCTGCCGAGGCGGGCGATTATGACGCTTTGGCTGTTCCCGTGGGTGTACCCGCGGACGGCAGCCTTGCGGCAAACAATCCCGACGCGGGAGGGCTCGACGCGGCGTCATACGACCACGCCGTTGGTCCCATGCCGGAAGCGGGCTTGGTCGATGGCCCGAGTCGCGCGCCAGGACAGTCAGACGCTGCAACAATGGCGGACGGGGGGCCCTCGCCAGGGGACGCGGGCGGCGCAAACGCGGTCGCGAACCCGCGCGTCATCGTCCTCACGGACATCGGCTTCGATCCGGACGATCAGGAGTCCCTCGTCCGTTACCTCGTGTACTCAAACGAGCTCGATACCGAGGCGCTCATCGCGATCACCTCGCTTTATTTGAGAACCAATCCCCGCGAGGACCTGATTCGGCAAGAGGTCGCCGCGTATGGGCAGGCGCGCGCGAACCTGCTCAAGCACGCTCCTGGCTTTCCGGACGCCGCGAGCTTGCTCGCGCTGACCGCGACAGGCCAGCCCGGGTATGGAATGGCGGCCGTCGGACCGGGCAAGAGCACGGCGGGCTCGCAGCAGCTCATCGCGGCGATCGACAAGCCCGATCCCCGCCCCGTGTGGGTGACCATTTGGGGAGGTGCCAACACGCTCGCGCAGGCGCTGCAGGACGTCAGCGCGTCCCGCACGGCCGCGGACGTGGCGCGCTTCGTCGCCAAGCTGCGCGTCTATTCCATCTCCGACCAGGACGACGCCGGATCGTGGATCCGCAAGACGTATCCCCAGCTCTTCTACATCGTGTCGCCCAGCACGCAGAGTCCGGCCGACTATCCGCGCGCAACCTGGAGCGGAATCTCCGGCGACCGCTGGTACAAGAACGGCCCGCTCTACAAGTTCGACATGGTCGACAACCCGTGGTTGCAGGCCAACGTGATTCTCAATCATGGTCCGCTTGGAGCCGTGTATCCCCCATTCAAGTGGATCATGGAAGGCGACACGCCGTCGTATATCGGATTGATCGACAACGGGCTCGGATGGTCTTCGAGCCCGGCTTACGGCGGGTGGGGCGGACGTTATTCGCTCCTGCAGCCCGCCGGCGAGCCTCATCCCATCTGGACCAACGACAACGTCGTCACGCGCGACACGGTCGCGATCGACGACGGGGGAACGGCGAGCTCGGACCAGGCCACTATCTGGCGCTGGCGCGAGCACTATCAAAACGATTTCGCGGCGCGCATGAACTGGTGCGTCGCCGACCAGTTTGCCAAGGCGAACCACAACCCCCTGCCCGTGCTCGCCGGCGATCGGAGCACCGGCGTCGTGACCCTCTCCGCCAAGAGCGGTTCCGTCGTGCCCCTCAGCGCGGCTGGGACGAGCGACCCGGACGGCAATGCCGTTCACGTGAGCTGGTGGATTTATCGCGAGGCCGGCACCCTGGCCGCACCAGCGACGCTGAGCGCGACCGACGGGCTGACCACACAGGTGACGCTGCCGGTCGTGTCGAGTCCGGGCACGGTTCACGTCATTCTGCAGGCGGTGGACTCCGGAAATCCGCCGCTGGTCGCGTACCGCCGCGCCATCCTCGACGTGACTCCGTAGGGCGAGCCCGCTCGGAAGTGCCTCCGCGCAGCGCTCGACCGCTCAGCGTGGGAGAGCCCTCGCCGCCGCGAGCACCTCGTCGGCGTGAATCGCTGGATCCACGTCCGGCCACACCTTGGCGATCCTGCCGCTGGGATCGACCAAGAAGCTGACGCGCGAGTAGCCGAAGAAGCCCTTCGGCACTCCGTAGGCGCGCTGCACCTCTCCGTCTACGTCCGCCGCGAGGGGAAACGGCAGGTGGTGCTCCTTTTCGAAGGCGAGGTGGCTCGCGCGCGACTGGGAGGAGACACCAATGACGGACACGTGCGCCGCTTGCAGCTTGGTCCATGCGTCGCGGAGCGCGCAGGCTTCCCGGGTGCACCCAGGCGTTCCGTCAGCGGGATAAAAGTAGACGACCACGGCCTGGCCGCGCAACGCCGAGAGACGCGTCGATGCACCGCTCGCGTCGACCGCCTCGACATCATGCGCCATGCTCCCCACGGGCAGCAGGCCCACCTGCCCGTCCGGGCGGCGTGGCGACGAGGAGCAAGCCAGGGTCATGGCGGCTCCCGCGAGCAGGAAGGCAACGTAGCGGGAGCGCATGAGAGAACGTAGCATCGCGCGCTCGTCGGCCCTACGAGTCCGCGTGCTCGTCCGAGCCTCCGAGCGCTCGCGGGAAACGACCAGTCGCGGGTGACCCTTTCGACGAACGAAGAGCTTCTTGGACGCTGAAGAAGGGGAAAGCCCAGGTCCACCATGCACCGTCGCCGATCCACGAAGCAGGCCCCCGTCCGCAGTGCGCTGGCTCCGTCGCTTGCCGTTGCGGTAGCCACGTCACTCTTCACCGCGTGCGGGGGCGGCGACTCCTCGAGCGCGACGCGAGCGGACGCGGGG
>JALYHV010000490.1 GCA_030776205.1 Myxococcota bacterium
AGCGTGCTCTGCGACGCGACCTTCTTCGACGGCGCATGGGCGCACCTTGCCGCTGCGCGCGGTCGTCTCGACGCCGCCGGCCACCCCCTGCCCTTGCTGGCCAAAGAGTTCGTCGTCGACGAGCTGCAGATCGCGGCCGCCCGGGAGCACGGCGCAGACGCGGTGCTCCTCATCGCGCGGATTGTCGATGGCAAGCGGCTCACCGCGCTCGCACGCGCAGCGCGTGCCGAGGGAATCGAGCCACTCGTCGAAGTGGTCGACGAGCGGGAGCTCGATCGCGCGCTCGACGCGGATGCACGGATCGTCGGCGTGAACGCGCGCGACCTCGACCTGCTCGCGATGGATCCGGCGCGGGCCGCCCGCGTCCTCGAGGCCATCCCCGAGGGCGTCGTGGCGGTGCACCTCTCCGGCGTCCGCAACCCGGCCGCCGTGGCCGAGCTCGCGCAAGGCAGGGCGGACGCGGCGCTGATCGGGGAGGCCTTGATGCGCGAAGACGACCCCCGGAGCAAGCTCCGCGCCATGGTGAAAGCCGCTGGCTGAAGACGTTGCAGGAAAGGGACACCGCGGGACTTCGTCTTCAATTCAGTTTTCCAGTGACATTCACTTCGCGCGCTGAAAAGCAAATTGCAGTGCGTCGCAACTACGCAGCCTACGCAGCGACCCGCACACGGTTTCGTGCGGTTGCCGAGCAGCGTCTGGCCTTTCGCGGTGAGCGTGCGCGTGCTACCTGATGTGCATGTCGAGCGCGTGTCCGCGCCCGGCACCAATCCTAATTCGAGGGAGCGCCTTGGGTCTCATTCACCGGGCCACGCGGTCAGCGCGATTTCGTCTCCCTTTTTGGGTCGTGCTGCCCACGCTGCTCGCGTGTTCGGCGGGTCCGACGAACACCGGCTTGGCGCTCGATCCGGGCGTTGCAGACGGGGCGGCACCGGCAACGCCCGCCGCCAACCACGCGCTCTCGTTTTCCGGAGCCTCCGAATACGCGACGACCGCAACGGGCGGCTTCCCTGCGGGAAACACGCCGCAGACGATCTCGATGTGGATCCGCTACGCCGCCGCGGCGAACACCCAGGCGTTGTTCGTGCTGCACAACGACAGCGGAGGCGGGCTCAAGCTAGGCCTGCGCAGCGGCAAGCTTGCGGCGTGGACGATCAAGGAGGGCGCGACGCTCGTCGCCGCGCCGACGCTCCCCACGCCCAACAAGTGGCATCACGTCGCGTACGTCTTCGATGGGTCGAAGAATATCCTCTATATCGATGGCAAAGAGGTCGCGAGCAGCACCGCGCTCCAGAACTGGAATCCGTATTTCTCCTCGTGGCTCGGCTCCACCGATGGTCTTTACGAGTTCTTCGCCGGCGCCATGGACGAAGTGCGCTTCTGGAGCGTGGCTCGAAGCGCAGCGCAGATCGACAAAGAGATGGCCGGCAAGGTCAGCCCGACCGAAAAGGGCCTGCTGCTCTACCTGGACTGCAACGAGGTAATCGGATCACGGTTGCCGGATCAATCGCCCAATGGCAACGACGCGACCCTCGGCGGCGGCGATCCGCGGCGGATGCCGACGTTGATTCCGTCCGACGTGCCGTCCCATTGAGCAAGCCGCACCGCGACGCGATGCGGACGCCGCGTCGGTGCACCGTGACGCAATGACGTCCGCTCGCCGTCGCCTCGTCCGCCTCGTCGGCTTCGTGTGCCTTTGCCTCGGGTGCGGCCGCGTCATCGACCTCGGCACGGACATCGTTTGGTCGACCGACTTCGAGTCGGACGGCCTTTCCGCCTTATCGCTCACGCCGGGGACGGGCGGCGCCTTCCGCGTCGCGGGCAACCCGACGATCGCCACGAGCACGGAGCACGCCCACAGCGGCGTCACCGCCGTGAAGATCACGAGCGCGGGCACGAACACGTTTCCAGCGCCGTACGCGCCGGGTGGCGCCGCTCTGTACAAGGTCGGGGAGTTTCCTTCGGAGGGCTACTACAGCGCTTGGTACTTCGTTCCCCGTGCCGTCCCGGCCGCCGTGAACTGGAACATCGTCCGCTTCGGTTACCCGGGAGGAGCCGACGCGGGGACCCCGCTCCTCCCCGTGGGCAGCGCCGGCCGGCTGCCAGTGGACGGCGGTGTCGACGCGGCCGCGCAGACGCCGGGGGCTCCGTCGTTCGCCGAGCTCTTCGACGTTCGCCTTCGTTACCAGCCGAGCGGAGCCACCACGCTCGTCTTATTCGACCACCGGCCTGCTTACCGCGAAGAGAGTATGCCGAGCCCGGTGCCCGTGGTCCCGATCGGGCGGTGGTTCCAGCTCGAGCTCTTCTACCGCAACGCGGGTGACGGGAGCGGCCACCTCAGCATTTGGCTCGAAGGGACGCTCGTCTACGACGTGGCACGTCCGATGAATACGAGCCCCACCATCTATTTTTCCGTGGGAAGCCTGATCGAGGACGGGACGCCCGCGGAGCTCTTCATCGATGACGTGGCCATCTCGCGGACCCGCGTCACGCCCAACGGAGTCTTGAAGCTGTAGTCCGTCCGCGGCCGAGGGCGGCCGACTGCACCGTCTCGCGCTCTCCCGTGCTGGCGAGCGCTCGGCCATGGGGCGGGCGGCCAACTCGGCTCGCCCGGCCGAGCCACGGTTCCGCTCGCCCACCAAAATAGCCAGAAATATCTGGCTGGAGGGCTTGATGGTGCGGCCCCCGGGTCGCATTGTCCGGCGATGGCGAATCATGACCTCATCGTCGTGGGCGGCTCTGCAGGGTCGCTAGAGGTGCTCCAGGCGACGGTGGCCAAATTGCCGGCGACGCTCCCGGCCTCTGTGTTGATTGCCATCCATACGTCTCCAACGGGTGGGAGCCAACTGCCGGAGCTGCTTGGCCACCACAGCGCCTTGCCAGCAAGCTACCCGACGCACGAAGAGCGCATCGAGCGGGGTCGCGTCTACGTCGCCCCGCCCGACAACCAACTGCTGGTTCGCCGGGGAACGATGCAGGTCGTGCGCGGTCCCCGCGAGAACGGTCATCGTCCCGCGGTCGATGCGCTCTTTCGGACCGCCTCGTCCTCCTATGGCTCCCGGGTCATCGGTGTCGTGCTCTCCGGCTACCAGGACTGCGGCACGGCGGGCATGATTTCAATCAAGTCCCGAGGCGGCCTCGGCATCGTGCAGAACCCGGACACCGCGTCGGTGCCAGAAATGCCGCGCAAAGTCCTGAGCCGCGTCGCAGTCGACTACGTGATCGAGCCCGATGGGCTCGCCGATTTGCTGGTCGAGCTCGCGTCGCTCGCTGCGCCGACCGCATCCAAAGACGTGCTCGACCCAGCGATTCGACAGTTGGAAGGCAAAGAGCTCGGCACGCGCGCCGAGCTCGTCTGTCCGAGCTGCCAAGGCGTGCTAACCGAGTCCCAGAACGGGCTCTTCCACCATTTTCGTTGCCATGTCGGGCACGCATTCTCGCTCGACAGCCTCATTCGCGAACAGGGCGACGGGCTGGAGCGGGCTTTGTGGGCGGCGGTTCGTTCGCTCGAAGAGAGCGCCGCGTTGAGCGGGCGCCTCGCCACGATGGGCAGCGGGCAGCTTCGCGCCCGGTTCGCCGAGAAGGCGCGGACGCAATGCGTTCAGGCGGATTTAATCCGGCAGATCCTCGTTGGCGGTGAGTCCGCGTTTCGCACGACAGACGCTGCATTCGCCGAAGAAGCAGAAACCGGCGAGCCAGCGGGGACCCCTACGCCGCCACCGTCGGAACGTGAGTGAGCAGGCGCGCGATCTCCGACGGCGCGACGGGCTTGCCGAGGTGCTCGTCGAACCCGGCTTCTTTGGAGCGCCGGACGTCGGCCGGCAAGGCATACCCGGTCAGCGCGACGAGATAGGCGCCGCGCAGCGACGCGTCGGCGCGAAACGCGCGCGCCACGGCGTAGCCGTCCATCTCGGGAAGCCCGATGTCGCAGAGCACGACGTTCGGATGAAATTGCGCGGCGACCCTGAGCGCACGGCGGCCGTCCCCGGCGACCACGACCTCGTGACCGTAGAGCGACAGGACGGCGCACAGCGACTCCGCCATATCGGGGTTGTCCTCGATGACGAGCACCCGGCGAGGCGTGGAGGACGCTTCCGTCGCCGTCGCGTCCGGGGCCTCCTCGAGCGATTCCGCGGGCTCCAAGAGCACGGTCACCCGCGTGCCCCGGCCGAGCCCTTCGCTCTCGATGGTCATCGAGCCGCCGTGCATCTCCGCGATGCCCTTGACCATCGCCAGCCCGAGCCCCAGTCCGCCGCGACTGCGTTCTATCGTTTGCGGGGCTTGCGCAAAGGGCTCGCAAAGCCGTGACAGGAGATCGTGCGGAATACCGGTTCCTGAGTCGCTCACGATGAGCGCCACCTTTCCGCGCTGCTCCGCTACCGACACAATCGCGCGCTCACCGCGATTCGAGAACTTCTCCGCGTTGCCGAGCAGGTTCGAAAGAACTTGCGTCATGCGCGCCGCATCGGCGTGCACGAAGAACGGCCGCTCGGGAATTTGGGTTTCGAGACGGATGCCGGCGGCGTCGAAGATCCGTTGCGAGTCCTCGACGGCCGAGCGCGCAATCTGCGCGAGATCGATGACTTGCCGTTGGAGCCGTATCTTGCCGCTGGCGATCCGCGACACGTCGAGGAGGTCGTTGACGAGGTGCGTGATGTGCGAGACCTGTCGATCGATGATGGCCATCGCCTTCTTGGCCTGATCGCCTCCGCTTTCGCCGTGTTTCAACAGGTGCAGGCTGTTGCGAATCGGCGCCAGCGGATTGCGAAGCTCGTGAGAGAGCATCGCCAGAAACTCGTCTTTGCGCCGGTTCGCCTCCTGCAGCGCGCGCTCGGTGTCCGCCAGCACCGCTTCGCGCCGCTTTTGCTCCGCGATGCTTTCGAACGCGAGCAGAATCGTCTGCCGTTCCTGACCAACGGCCGCCGCCGTGATCCGCAAGGGCACCGCTTCTAGGCCCTTGGACGCAAGCTCCGTTTCCGACGTGTGGCTCCTATCCGAAGAATGGCACACGCTCTCGAGCACCGCGAAGAACGATTGGATGTGCCGGGCGCGCAAGAACTCGCCGAAAGAGTGGCCCACCAGCCGCGCCCGCTCCGCGCCGAGGAGGCGTGCCCCGGCGTGGTTTATCTCACGGATAATCCCGTCGGCAGACAGGACCGCGTACCCGAGCGGGGCAAAGTCGAACACCTCCGTAAACCGGGCGAGCGCCGCCTCAGTCTCGTGCCGCGCGTTCTTCAGCTCTTCGTTCTGTATCTCGAGCTCGGCGTAGTGGACGCTGAGCTCGTGGCGCAGCCCGCGCCCCTTCACCCCGGCCAGTGGGGTGGAGAGGCCTGCCTTTCGCTCATTGAGGCGCGCCTCGGCCTCGCTGCGCAGCCTGGCAATGTCGCGATTCTCCTCGCCCGCCTTCCGCCCCGGATTCTTCATGGCTCACCGCCCCCGATCGATTGGAGCAAGATAGCCGTGCGGTCGCCAGCCGGCGGGAGAACCACCGCCACGCAGCCGTCCTTGCCGACGCGCGAACCGATCTCGACCGAGATGGCCAACCGCGAGCTTGCCGCTTGTTCGAGCTTCGCGCCGAGCCCATCGCAGAGCTCGGGAAGGGCCTCGCCGAGCTTCTTGCCCGACAGTTCGGCGCCGCGCCGCCCGAGCAATCGCTCGGCGGCCGGATTGGCCGAAACGACGACATGCTCGCGGTCGAGCTCGATCACGCCGTCGCAAATCTTCTCCAGCAGGCTCGCGCAGCGGGCTTCTGCCTGCCGGAGCGCCAACTCGAGCGCGTGCTTGTCGCTCGCGTCCGTGAAGATGATCACCACGCCGTCAATGACATTGTCGAGGGTGCGGTACGGCAGGATGCGCACGGTAAACCAGCGGCCGTTGCGGGTGGACGTCTGCCGCTCGCGGAAAGCGAGCGTGCGGAGCACCTCGCGCGCGTCGCTGGCCAGATCGGGATAGTCGAGCTCCGAGACGATGTCCGTGATCGGACGGCCGATGTCGATGGGCAAGAGCTTGATGATCCTCGCGGTCGGCGTCGTGAAGCGCCGGACCCTCAGCTCACTGTCGAGAAACAGGGTGGCGATGTCGGTCGAGTTGAGCAGGTTCTTCATGTCGTTGTTGGAGCGCGACAGCTCGTCCACCTTCGACTGAAGCTCGTGGTTCACGGTCTGCAGCTCCTCGTTGAGCGACTGCATCTCCTCCTTCGACGTGGTCAGCTCCTCGTTGGTCGACTGCAGCTCCTCGTTCGTGGACTGCAGCTCTTCGTTCGTGGACTTCAGCTCCTCTTGGGAGGTCTGCATCTCCTCGCGAATCGTCTGGATTTCCTCGCGGCTTTGCCCAAGCTCCGACTCGAGCTCTTTCATGCGCCCCCCGTCCGAAATGCGGCGCATGTTGCGCGGCGGGGCGTACCCGGGCACGGCGGTCGCTTCGCTCAAAACGACTATCACCGTGCCGCGCAGCTCGCGCGGCTCGTCGAGCCTTTGAACCGACAGGTCGACCTTGTGCACGTCACCGTTGGACTTGACCCGCAGGTTGCGCACGTTGATCGGTCCCTTGCCCTTGACCGCGGCCGCGAACGCGTTCGACAGCTCCGTTCGCAGACCGTCCCGCGCCATGACGAACACATTCATGACCGGCCGCCCGGACGCTGGCTCGAGGTACTTTCCGACGCGGCCGGTGATGTACAGAATGTCTCCCTTTTCGCTGCACAAGACCGACGCCGGGGCGAAGCGATGAATGATCACGCGTTCGGCGAGCACTTGCAGGCTCGGAATGACCGATAGACCGGTGCCACCGTCCGCTTCTATCGCGTCCCCATGCTCTCGCACCGAGAGTACCGGGGGAAAGCTCAGCGCAGACGCTACGGACGGCTGGTCTATCTTGCGGTAGACGCGCGCCTTGGGTTCGAGCGGCGCAAACAATCCGGAGAAGGTGCCGATGGTCTCCGCGCTTCCGAGAAACAAGAGCCCTCCCGCGTTCAACGCGTAATGAAACATAGGGATCAGCTTCTTCTGCAGGCCACTCGAGAGATAGATGAGCAGGTTGCGGCACGAGAGGAAGTCGAGCTTTGTGAAAGGCGGGTCCATGATGATGTTCTGCGGCGCGAACACCACCATCTGCCTAATTTCCTTGCAGATGCGATAACCCCGGTCGTCCTTGACGAAGAAGCGGTCCAGGCGGTCGGCGGAGACGTCGGCGGCAATGTTGTCTGGATAGAGGCCAATCCGCGCACGCTCGATCGCGTCGCGGTCCAAATCAGTGGCGAATATCTGGAGTGAGAGCTTTCTCGCCGGCGAAAGCGAACCGACCACCTCTTTGAAGACCATCGCGAGCGAGTACGCCTCTTCGCCGGTCGAGCACCCGTCCACCCACGCGCGCAGGGCCGCGCCGTCGGGGTGAGCGGCAAAGAGCGCCGGAAAAGCGTTGCTCGCAAGGAACTGCCATGCGGCCGGATCGCGAAAGAAGCACGTCACGCCGATGAGCAACTCCCGAAACAGCAGCTCGATCTCGCGCGGATTCTCGCGGAGATAGCGCACGTAGTGGTCGAGCGAGTCAATCTGATGGAGACCCATGCGTCGCTCGATGCGCCGCACGATGGTGCTCTCTTTGTAGAGGGAAAAATCGTTGCCGGTCTGGACGCGCAAAAGGGTGAACACCTTCTCGAGCGCGCTGCCGGTCTTTTCGGCTCGGGCCGGGGGCGGCACGCTGCTGCGCGCGTGCTGCTTGTACGCCAGGATTCGCTCGGGAATCTCCTCGACCGGCGCCACCACATCGGCGAGGCCACTGTCGATCGCCGACCGCGGCATCCCATCGAACTTCGCCGATTCGATCGACTGGACGAAGGTGGCGGCGCCCCTCTCTTTGAGCGCGCGCAGGCCGAGCACGCCGTCCGAGCCCATCCCGGAGAGGATCACACCGACGGATTTTTCCTGTTGGTCCTCGGCGAGCGAGCGGAAGAAAAAATCGATCGGAAGATTTACTCCCCGCCGCAGCGCCTGCGGCAGGAGAACGAGCGCGCCGCGCACGATCGCCAAATCGCGGTTCGGTGGAATGACGTAGACGTGCTCGGGCTCGACGGAGAGGTCGTCTTTCGCCTGGATGACCTTCATCCGCGTCTTTCGTTGGAGCAGCTCGACGAGCATGCCCTTCCGCGAGGGATCGAGGTGCTGCACGACGACGAACGCCATGCCGCTGTTCTCCGGAACGTGCGTGAGAAAGCGTTCCAATGCCTCGAGGCCGCCGGCCGACGCGCCAATGCCGACGACGGGAAACGGCCTCGCAGGGCCCCGGCTGGGCTCTAAAGGCGCCTCGGCCTCTGCCGTGACCTGGCCTGGAGTGACCTGGCCTGGAGTGACCTGGCCCGGAGTGACCTGGCCCACATCAGCCGGCGGGCGGACGGATTTTTTCGCCCTTGTCGGAGCGGCCGGCAGCAACTCGCCACGGGGCCTGGCGCGCTCACCGTTCGTGTTCGATCCCTTTTTCACAATGGACCTCTCGCAGAAGGCCACTTATCGCATCGGTACCGGTCCCCCGTCGACAGTCACAGTCGAGGCGACGCGAGCGACGACTCTCGTCGCTGCCCAACGAGGATAGGCAGAGGCCGCCCGGCCGGGAGCCTCTCAACGAAGGGTGGCGAAGAGACGACACGACGCGCGCACGATGCACATCGCGATCCAGGCCGTCCAGGCGAGCCGGAATGAGCGCCCGGCCGCCCGAGACACAGCGCGCCACGGAGGCAGCCGCGACACGTCGGGCGTACCAGATGGCTTTCCTACCAACCGTGGCCTCCTTGCGCGCAGCGCATTCACGCCACGCCAGACGCCAGCTTGCATCACCCGCGACATCGAAGCGCGGGTCACGCCCACGCCGCGTGGACACGGCATGCATGATCGATGAGCGGCTCGGCGCGCGGAGCGCCCACCCTCATCGCCTGCCGGCTCCCC
>JALYHV010000491.1 GCA_030776205.1 Myxococcota bacterium
TCCCGTACGGGATCGTGTTTCTCGGCGGCCAGCTCACCGCCGCGCCCGGTGTGTCGAACGTCGCCCTCGCACGGCCCTGGAGGAGCGCGTACGCCGCGGTCGCGTTCCTGAACGTCGCGATGGGTGCCCACATTTCGAGCACGGGGTGGACGGTCATGTCCCCCAAGCCGGGCGTCCCCGACCTCTCGCTCGTTCGCTTCTCCGAATACAAGAGCACGGGCGCGGGGGCGAATGCGACGGCTCGCATGGCCTACCAGCTGACTGACGCGCAGGCCGCGATGTACACGCTGCCGAACCTCTTCGCCGGCTGGATCCCCAGTTTGAGTCATTGATCCCAGCAAGGCGGTGACTTGCAGTTCGCTCCTCGATGCGCGGGCTGTATGTCCGGGGACGCCGTTCAACCAGACTGCTCAAATATGGTGCGGCTCGACCCTGGGTGAGCCGAGCTGGGGCTCCGCGCCGCCGGCGTGCTTTTTTGCTCCATTCCTCTCCCACGGCTGCGGGCCACGTGTTAGGCGATCCGCGACGAGGCGGGCACGAACGTCGGGTGATGCGCAAGCAGCGTAAGCAGGGGCCTTCACGGGCCGCGTTTGCCGTGGCGACCGTCGCGGCGGCGCTCTGCGCGAGCGGCTGCAGCGCCGACGACGGGGCCCCCCTTGGTGGTCCGTTCGGTGGGACGGCCGCGGTCCCTCCCCCGGTCGACGCGGCCGTCAACAGCACCGCGGGCAAACAGAACCGCTGCAAGGCCGTCGCCGGCGGAGAGGCCGGCGCTCCCGCCTCGGCCGCCATTGCGGGTGGCGATGCGGGTGGCGATGCGGGTGCCGAGGCCGGCCTGTCGCCAGACGCAAAGACGGCGCCGACGTGGGCGTTCGTCTATGGCAGATACCTGCAGGGCTGCACCGGTCCGGGCTGCCACGTCGAGATGACGACATCGAACGGCGCGTACGCGTGGCTCAAGGGGAAGGGGTACATCAACGGCACGACGTCGAATCTCGTCAACCCGCTGACGTCCTGCCTCAAGTGGTATGGCGGCGACATGCCTCCTTGCGGCGGGGACGACCCGCTAGCGGTGGCCGACATGAACGCGTGGGCGGCGGCCGGGGCATTGAACAATTGAGCGTTGTCGGGAGCGGCCGTCGCCGGCGTCAATCGAACGCTCCTTTCTGGCCCTCGCTCGCCGGCGGATTGCTCGCGCTCTGCGCAGCCGGAGCGGGGGCCGCGCGCGCCGCGGATCCCGCCCGTCCCGATCAGACCGATACCTCCTCTCCGGCGCGACCGGACGATGCTGCGCGCTCGCGGATCGTGCCCCGCCCCGTGCTGCGGGACACGGCGACAGAGCACGCCGTCGTCGAGCTCGCCGGATACACCGACAGCGACCATGTCACCGTCGTGACGCCTTCGGTCAGCGTCGGCGTCGAGAACGTCGCCGGCGCATCGCTCACCGGCACGTACCTCGTCGACGTCGTCTCCGCGGCCTCGGCCGACATCGTCTCGAGCGCCTCCCGTCGATGGGAAGAGGTTCGCCAGGCGGGCACGCTTTCCGCGCAGTACAAGCCGCACGACTTCGGCGTCGCGGTGGGCACATCGGTCTCGAGCGAGCCCGATTACCTGTCCTATGGCGCGTACGCGATCGTCATCGAGGACTTCGACCAAAAGAATTGGACGCTGACCCTCGGCTACGGGTTCAGCCACGACACGGCCGGTCGTTGCGGCGCGGGCGACGCATGCACGTCCTTCAGCGTGTTCTCGCGCGAGCTGCAGCGCGGCTCGTTCACCGGAGGCATCGACTGGGTCGTCAATCGGACCTCGCTCGCGTCGATTACGGCAGACGTGATCCTCGAAAGCGGCGATCAGTCCAAGCCGTACCGCTATGTCCCGCTCTTTGCCCCGAGGGTCGCGCCGATGGTGACGAAGGGGGCGTCGATCGACACGGTGAATTCTCTTCGGTTGCCCGAGCGCCCTCTCGAGCAGCTGCCGCTCTCCCGCCAGCGCTATGCGCTGACCGGTCGCTACGCGCACCGCTACGACAAGTCGACGCTGCGCCTCGAAGAGCGTGTTTACGACGACTCGTGGGGGCTCACCGCGTCGTCGACGGACGCGAAATGGATCCTGGACCTCGGAAAGCGCTTCGCGATCTGGCCTCACGGACGGTTTCACGTGCAGTCACCGGTCGGCTTCTGGCAACGGGCGTACGTTTCGGGCTTGGCCATGGGCTGGGACTTGCCGCAGTACCGCACGGGCGACCGGGAGCTCGGCCCGCTCTGGACCGCCGAGGGCGGGCTCGGCATACGCTGGTTCCTCGGCAGCGAGGCGGACCCGCACACCTGGCAAGTCGGCCTGCACGGCGATGTCGCGTACACGTCCTTTCTGGACGACCTCTATCTGACGACACGCATCGCCGCGTTCGGCGCCCTAACGCTGGAGGGCCAATGGTGAGGGCCTCGGCGCGAATGGGCCGCTGCGCCATCGCGCTCGCGTGCGCCGCGCTTCCGGGCGCGTGCGCCGACCCCGTCCACGACGATGCCGTACGGGCGCTCGGCGCGGAGACGCAGGGAGTACCGCCCGGCCCAACGCATCGCGCGGGTCAGCCCTGCCTGACCTGCCACGGCGGGTCGGGACCCGCGTTCCGCCAGCTCAGCATCGGCGGCACGGTGTACGCGGTGCTCGGCTCGTCGGCGCCGGCTCTCGGCGCGGTCGTGCAGATCGAGGACGTGGACGGGCGCGTCGCCAGGCCCACGACGAACAGCGCTGGAAATTTTTTCCTCACGCCCGACCAATTCGCACCGCGCTACCCACTTCAAATGAAGATTTGGTCCTCCAGCGGGAACACTTCAGAGCAGATGCAGTCGCTCGCGACACGCGACGGCTCTTGTGCCGGCTGCCATGCCGATTCCGCAAGCCCAACATCGCCCGGCCCCGTCTACTTGTCCGCGACGGCTCCCGACGGAGGAGCTCCGTGAGGATCGGCGGCCCGGCATGGCTCATCGCTGCGCCCGCGTTGGCGCTGGCCGGCGGCGTCGCGTGCTCCTCGGCCGAGCAGCGGCGCATCGGCGTCACCGCGCCGGACAGCTCGGAGCTGACGTTCGGCTCTGTCGCCGACTACCTCGTCCACCGCTGCGGAACACTCGATTGCCACGGCCAAACCGGACGAAACCTCCGGGTGTGGGGCTGCGATGGAATGCGCCTCGACGCCTTCGACCAGGTTTCATGCAACCGCCTCGTGGGGGGCAAGCCAACGACCGTTCAGGAGCACCAGGCAACCTACCGCTCCGTGGTCGGCCTCGAGCCGTCGGTCATGACGGCGGTCGTGCAAGGTGGCGGAAAGCATCCCGAGCTCTTGACGCTCGTCCGCAAAGCGCGCGGCACCGAAGCGCACAAGGGCGGGGCCATCGTGATACCCGGCGACGCGCAGGACACGTGCATCACGTCTTGGCTTGCGGGAAACACCGACACGACCGCTTGCGCGAGCGCGTCGGGGTTGCCGGAATTTCCCACGCTCGACGCCTCGGAGTAAGCGCGCGCAAAGCGGGCTCGGCTCCTACCGCCCGGCTCCCACCGAGAACGCACTCTGGCGGTGCGCGCCTGACGCGCGGCTGGCCCGTCGCGGTACTAAGGTACGAACGAGCGTATTTGCTGGCCTTCGCACGTCTAATGCCATGAGGCTAAATCTATCTAGCTCGATTGGATTGCCATGGGACATGTGCGCCCAAAGAGCCAAGTCGCTTGTTGGATTGGCCGGCCCATCGGTGGTTCTTGCCCAACGCGAAGGGTTACAGTAATTAGTGAAATCGCGAGTCCGTCTGGGAACGTGTCGCCCGCCGATGTTGCTTGCTTCGCACGCCTCTTCGACCGCGCGCTCACGAATGTGCGAGAGTGGGGCCTCAAAGTCCCCGGTTTATCGATGATGGAGGATCCGATGCGTGCTTCTTGCGTTGAGTACATGATTCTTTTCGGTGGCGTGGTCAGTGCCATCGGTTGTGGCAGCTCGACCACGACACCGGCGAGCCCTTCCGAAGCGGGTGTCTCGGAGGCCGCTGTCCTCTCCGATGCGCGCCGTGACCTTACGACCGAGGGCGGCGCTCTTGCCCTTTCGCTCGTAGGCGACCCTTGCACCCAGGACAACACGTGCGTCACGGGATCGTGCAACGCGCCCGACATGACCGGGTTCACGAACGGCTATTGCACCTACGACTGTCGCCCGGGTCGATTGGCGTGTCCGGTCAAAACGAGCTGCATCGCGCTCAACGGCGATACGCCCTTCTGCTACAAGAACTGCACGAGCGACACCGATTGCCGCACGGCAGACGGTTACATTTGCCTCGACGTGGGCGCGCCGCTCGTGCTCACCGGACAGCAAAAGGTCTGTTACCCGGGCACCGCCGCTGCGCTCAATTGCAACTACGACACCGACTGCCCGCCTTCGTTTCCGCATTGCACGGGCGGAACGGGCTTCATGTCCCAGCCGGACGCCGGTGTCGACGATGCCGGCCGTGTCATCAGGCCGTCGACATTCGCTCAGCCGGGCAACGGCACCTGCGGGCCGTGACCGGATCGTCGGCCGCGCGCATTCGGCGCAGGACCAGACGCTGGATTCCTGCACGGAGCAGGAGCTGAGCAGGAGCTGAAAGAGAGGCCTCACAGGAATCCACGGATTCTCGTGAGGCCTTTTCCCATTCCTGACTACGAATGCCCGCGCCTCGTGGGCGCTCGTTCACTCCGAGAGGTTTGGGACCGACGCGTCGGTCGACCCATCGTCGGCGTCCGGCGAAGCGGCCTCTGCGCTGGGGGGCGGCGCATCGACCGCGCTTTGGTCAGCGCCTGCATCCGTGTCGATGGCGGCCTCGGGCGCAGTGAGCACCGGGGCGTCGAGCGTCGCGTCGACGCTGACGGGCACAGGCAATTCGTCGACAACGGGCGCTGCGTCGACCTCGACGTCGGAGCCGGAATCGACCCCGCCGTCGTCTCCCCCGCCGGTCGCCGGAGCCGCTTCCGGCAACGGCGCACCTCCGCCATCGGCATCTGCCCCGGCATCGGCGAGGGCATCAGGCGCCTTTGCCATGGCCGAGACCCACGCGACGACCTTGGCCACGTCTGCATCGTCGACGACGAGCGTCGCGATCGGGGGCATCTGGATGCCTTTGCCCCTCTGCGAGATGAGCCGCACGAGCAGGCTATTGGCAGGATCTCCAGGCACGATGCGAATCGCACCGTTATACGACGGGGTCTTTGCGGCGACACCGATCGTCGTCAACAGCGAATCCGAGCCCGCCAGCGAAGTCCCGTCGAGCAGGGTCGGATCGAACCGGAGGTTCATCCCGGCGGCGAACCCAAAGGAGTTCGCGTTCAGGTTGTGGCACGTCACGCCGCAATTGACGTGCAGCCATGCGAGCGCTGGCGCAGCGGCGCCCGTTCCATCGTCCCCCACCTGCAGATTGACCTGCGCGGGGGCAGTGGACAGGCGTCCCTCGTTGACGAGCTGCTCGAGCGTGACGCCCATCGCGCCGGGTAGACCAAGCAACGACTGCTCGAATCCCAGGATCCGATCGGAACGCCCCTTGTGGCAATCGTCGCACTCGGATCGCACCGGAATATGATACGGGGACCCGTCTGCGAGGACGATGTCGCCGCCAGCGGAATTGGTGGCCGCTGACTCATCGGCGTTCCACGCGTACGTCGTGTAATGCCAAAAGTTCCGCTGCACCTTTCGGAAGAGGCGCGTCTCGATCCGCTTGCCTCCGACGCTGAACTCCTTCCAGAAGCGGGTGCCGACCGGAAACGTCCACTCGCTCGGATCCGTCGTGTCGATGTTCTTTCCGGGGGGCAGGTAGGCCCACCGATTCTTCACCGCGCCGTCGGACCAAAGCGGGACGGCCGGGGCATAATGACGCACGGCCGGAGACAACGTCTTCGTCGCGAAGTTGGCGTACAGCCCCGTGCATTCCAGTGTGGGGGGGGGTCGGCCACCCCGGGACAGGGCTCGACGAGAGCCGGCCATGTCGTGGTGTCGATCGACGCTTCGGTCTGGGCGCCACCGTCGGCCGCGCGCTGACCGGCCACGCCCGACGGCGACTTCCCGCTGCACCCCGCGAGCAGCCCGAACAAGACGAGGACGCGGCGCCTCATGTTGCGCTTTAGCTAATACGCCTCAACCGCCGCCCGCGTCGCTCGCCGAGTCGGTCGAGACAGCGGGAGCATCGGTCACAGGAGCGTCGATGGCGGGTGCGTCCGGCGACGGTGCGTCACCAAAGCTCGAGTCGCCCGCGGACGTCGCCGCTTCGCTGGTATCTGCGTCGGGCAGCGGCGTGGTGCCGCTCTCTGCCGGCATACCCGCCTCTTGCGGCATACGAGGCATACGGGGCTGAACGCTCGGAACGCCTGTCTGCGCAGAAGGCGTGAGGGAGCGCAGATATACTACGAGGCCCTTTGCCTGATCCGTGGAGACGTCCCACTGATGGAACGTGTACCACCGCATCTGGGCAGCCTCTACGGTGCAATTGCGCCCGGTGCCGCAGATGACCACCGGGTCGAAGTAGCCGCCCGGAGGGACGACCCCCTGCTGGAAAATGGCTGCGAGCTCGTCGTCGCTGAAGCCCCCCGTCTGCTGAGGCGTATGCTCAACGGTGCTGTAGTTCGCGTTCATGGCCTGGGTGCCGTGGCAGTTGGTGCACGCCGCCTGCGTCCCGCCCTCCTGAGCGACGGCGCGGAGAAGGCCGCCGTTGGTCGTTCGCATCAACAAGGTGCCGTTGTTGTAGCGCTCGTTACCTATCATCCAGTCCTGGTCCGTCGCGGCCGTGATGTGGAGCATCGTCGTTCCACATTCGCCCTTGTATTTCACGACGATGGGCACGTCGCCCGCAGCCTGGGTCTGGAACATCGCCGCAGCGTAGGGGACACCCGCGATCATGCCCGGGGTGACGGAGACCTTCGTCGTGTCGGCAACCCAGGTGACATTGGCGCTCTCCGAAGCCGGCACACCCTGAACCCCGAGCGGGATCTGGAAAGTGTGCACCGAGCTCGGGATATATGCGGAGTATCCGGGATTGAACGCGACCGCGAGAGTGGGATTGGCACAAGCACTCGCAACCGCAGCGCCCGCATCCGTAGCGGAGCTGCTCGACGAGCAAGCTTGATTGGAAAGGCCAAGTCCGACGCTCACCGCGCAGACTCCGAGGGTGCCGAAAGCGAGCGCGTGCCGACTGGAAAATCGCTTCATGGGAATACCTCTTCGCGTCAAGAGCGTCAGAGTCGCGTCAGTTCGCGTCAGTTGCGCGTTACTTGAAGGACATTCTCATTACCGCACGAACGAGGGCCGAACAAGAAGAACACGAGCGAACCCCTGTGGGCGCCATCGAATGATGCCGTCCGGAAGAGGTGAAAACCGTTAGACGGTATTGCCGACGCGGATAATGGTAGCCACGACGGAAGGTGGAATTGCGGCGCGCGCGACGCGACGTGGAGAGTGACGCAGCTCCCCTCGCGGAGTGAGCTCACCGCTTCTTGGGAGGTGTCGCCGGTATGGAGCGCGCGATAGCGCGAGGCGCCGCCGTAGTCGAAACCGCAGCGCGAGGCGGCACGACGGTCGGAGCCGCAGCGCGAGGCGGGGCCGCCGACGGACCAGGAGCCGCTCGACCGGCGGGGCTCGGCTTCGGTTTGTCGTATCGCTGCGGTTGCGCCTCTCGATGCGCTCGCCAGCAAGGAGGGCAACGCCATTCGGCGTGGGCGCCGTCGGCGCGCTCCGCCCGGGTGAGTCGCCAGCCGAACGTGGAGCTAATCAACGTGTACGACGTGCTCGTCTCGGGCGCGCTGGCGCCACAATCCACGCACGTTGCACGCATGCTCCAAAGGAGACAACGGCCGGATCCAGGAATCGTTTAGGCGCACTGTGACAAGCGCGGAGCGAAGGAGCCGGGAGGAGCGCGCTCTCCGCGGCTGCCGCGATCGTGCCGAAGCCATGCGCGAGACCGCCCCAATGCCGCCCTCAGCTCGCCAGAAGGAGCGCGCCCCCAGCGACGAGGGCCGCGCCGCCCAGCACGCGCCCGCTCGGCGGCTCCCCGCCGGCGAGCGCAAGCAACTGCGCGAAGAGGACGGACGTGTTCCGCAACGTCAGGACGGCGCCCGCCCCTGTCGTCGAGAGCGCGTCGAGGAAGAACAGAAACGAGGCTGTGCACGTCACGCCGCCGAGGGCGATCCGGAAGGGACTGCGGCGGAGCACTTTCCGGACGTCGGCCCAGACTCGTGGTCCCAGCGTCGCAGCGTTCATCGGAAGCGCGCACCCAAGCGCCACCGCGAAGAGCGCACGCGGTTCCGCCCCCGCGCCGAGCGCGAGCTTGTAGCAGATGTGGTAGCCCCCGATCGAGACCGCGCAGCCCCCCGCCCAGAGCAGGCTTGCGACGGTGGCGTGCTCGCGCGGCCGAACCGCGGTCATGCCTAGGCCCAGCGCGATGAAGAGCACGCCCACCCTTGCGGGCCACGGAAACGACTCGCCGAGAAACAGGATCGAGACGGGCCAGGCAACGAGCATCGCTCCTCCGCGCGCGACGGTGTAGGCAGGACCGAGCGGACCGCGCGACAGGGCCACGCCGAGCGCGGTGAAGTAGGTTCCCTCCAGCAGACCCGCCACCAGCGCCCAGCGCAGGGATTCGGGCGTGGGGAACGCGGTGCGTCCCGCGAACGCCGCCGAAACGGCCGCCACGGCGGTGGCGACGGCCAGGACGGCCACGCCGGCGCTCCTCGGATGCTCCTCTCGCTTGATGAGGGCGTTCCAGATCGCGTGGAGCAGCGCCGAGAGGAGAACCAGAACGGCGGCCCTTGCGGGCATCGTGCTCAAGGCGGTCATGTGCGCGTGCGCTGCTGGCGCGACTCGATGGCGGGCGAATGATGGCACCGAACGCCCGACCACGCTCTGGCGATTGCTCGGGCAAGGGCAAGGTCGCGCGAGCGCCGGCTTCACCCGGACGTCACAAAGACGTGGTAGCGATCAGGGCCGATGGTCCTTCGCGCTCCGGTCCTTTCATGGGCAGCTCCCGCGCTCGCCACGTTCGTGCTGGCCTGCTGGCCCTTCGGGTGCGACGCCAACAAAGGCAGCGGCACGCCAGCACCGGCTGCGAGCTCGAGGGGCCACTGGGCGCGCGACGGCAGTGTGGAACGACCTCTCGAAGTGATGTTGATCCCGGCTGACGGGGGGACGGAAGACGGGACGAAGAGCGATTTTATGCCGCTCTTCAATGCGATCGGAAAGACGGAAGGGTTGCACTTCGACGTGCGCGTGGGCCAGAGCTATGGCGCCGTCGTCGAGGGCATGGCCAACGGCCAGATCGACGTCGGGTTCTTCGGCGCCGTCTCGTACCTTCAGGCCAAGAAACGCGCCGGGGCTGAGCTTCTCGCGGTCTCGGTCGAGAACGGCTCGTCGACGTATTATGCGGGCATCTTCGTCAAAGACGGCGCGCCGATGCGCTCGCTCGCCGATCTAAAAGGCAAGACGCTCGCCGTGGGGGACCCCGGGTCCACGTCCAGCTTTGCTTTCCCTATCGCGATGCTCATCGAGGCAGGAATCGACCCGATAAAGGACATCGCGAAGGTCGTCTTTGCGGGCAGCCACGTGAACTCGCTCGCGGCATGCGCGGAGGGGCGAGTCGATGCTGGTGCGGCGTCGTTCCTCTCGCTGGAGAAGGCCGTGACGGAGAAGAAGATCGCGCCGGACGCGCTCCGCGCCCTTGGCAAGAGCGATCCCATTCCAGGGCCTCCGCTCGCGATGCACCCCGGGCTCGATCCGGAGGTCAAGCGAAAGCTCCGCGAGGGATTCGCGACGGTGCACAAGGCGCCTGGCATCACGCCCGATCAGGTCCGTGGCTACGGCGGTAAGAAGGTTGACCGCTACGACGTCGACTATCCGGACGCCGAGTTCATGAAGGCCGCGCAGAAGCTCGAAAAGGTAGAGGCCCTCAAGGACGCGATACTCAAAAAGGCGGGATAGAGACAGGGCACGCGACGTGGGCATGGTCCAGTGCATAAACGCCACGAAGCGCTTTCCCGACGGGACGGTGGCGCTTCGCGGCGTCACGCTCGACGTGCCGGCCGGCCAGTTTTGCGTCGTCCTCGGCTCTTCGGGCGCGGGCAAGTCCACGCTCCTCCGCGCGATCAACGGTCTGGTAACGCTGACGTCCGGCAGCGTCGAAGTGGACGGCACGAAGCTCGAGCCTCGCACGCTGGCGCCGGTGCGCGCGAAGGTGGGCATGGTTCACCAGAGCTTCGGCTTGGTGGGCCGCACGTCCGTGCTCGACAACGTGCTCGCCGGCGCGCTCAGCCGAGTCTCTACGGTGCGCGCGATGCTTTCGTCATTTCCCGAGCGATACCGCCGAAAGGCGTGCGAGCTCCTCGACGACGTCGGACTCGACGAAAACCACCTCTATCGGCGCACCGCCGAGCTCTCCGGCGGGCAGCAACAACGCGTCGCCATCGCGCGAGCGTTCCTGCTCGATCCTGTCGTCGTGCTCGCCGACGAGCCCGTCGCGAGCCTGGACGTCTCGATGAGCGAGACGATCCTTCGCCTGTTGCGAGAGACGTCTGCGCGGCGCGGAACGACCGTCATCTGCAGTTTGCACCAGGTGAACCTGGCGAGACACTTCGCTGACCGCATCGTAGCCATGCGCTTCGGCGAGGTGATCGCCGACGGCCCGCCTTCGGAGCTGGACGACACGGCGCTCGCAAAAATATACGCCCGTGAGTCGGGCGCGTTCGGCGCCATCCGGCTGGCTCACGTGGTGCCCCAACCCGCGGGGGAAACAGTTACGCCGAGGCACGCCGTGGCAGCCCCGACGGACGCCGAGGAGCCGCGCCTGCGTCGCCCCGCGGCGCAGTGGGAGCTGCGGCATCCTCTGGGACGGAAGACAATCGCGCTCGCGATGCTCGCCGCCGCTCTGCTCGCGGTCTCCGCCCGACGCACCGAAATACCCCGCCTCTTCGCGCTCACGGCGGAGTGGGTGGGCGCAGGGCTGGGCCTCCACGCGCAGTCGCAGATCGGAAAGGGGTTGGGGCGCTTCGCGGCCGATGCGTTCCCGCTCGTCATCGCGCAGGTCACACCGGTCGGGCGCATCGAAGGGCTCGATCGCAACCATCTGCCGCTCTTCGCGCGGGTCGAGAAGCGGGAGACAAAGACATCGCGCTACGATTTCGCGGAAAAGAAAATGGTCGAGGCCTCGGCGACCGAGGAGGTCCTCGTCGAGCCGGCCGGTTACCTGCT
>JALYHV010000492.1 GCA_030776205.1 Myxococcota bacterium
CGTGATGAACCCGAAACCCTTCGAATCGTTGAACCACTTCACGGTGCCAGTTGCCATGTCTCTGCTCTTCTTTCACACACGAGGGCACTTTGCCTTCGAGGACCCTCGCCGTCGGCGTGGGGCCCGATCGTCGTATCGGAAGATCGTCACCGTGTCGTGCACATTCTCTTGCATCGGTCAGGGAGAGGCATTTCCCTCCCGAATGGCGGCTGCGCATGAGGTAAGCGGAGGTACGCGCAGCTTCCTGCGTTGCCGAGGGTCATTGCCCTCGCCCCCCGCGTCGCTCGGCTGTAAAAGGGCCTGACGATGGGAATCGCTCTCCACGACCCCACCTATTGCGCACCGGCGACACCTGGGGTTCTCGAACGCCTGGTCACCCGCTTCATCTACGACCGCCGTGACTTGCCGTTCGTCAAATTGATGGGGCTGCTCGCGATCATCATCGTCCCGACGGGCGCGGTGCTCTTCTCTCCCGTCCTCGCGGGCACTTTGTTTTGGGCGCTCGCGGGCGTGCACGTCGCGCTCGTTATCTATTTTCTCGGCCCGTACGTGCTGATGCTCCACAACACGAGCCATCGGCGTCTCTTCCGGCGACCCTGGGCCTGGATGAACGTCTTCATTCCGACCGTGCTCGGCCCGTTCTTCGGGCAGTCGCCGGAGACGTATTTCGCGCATCACGTGGGGATGCACCACCCGGAGAACAACCTCGAAGACGACCTGAGCACCACGCTGCCATACCAGCGCGACAGCTTCCTCGACTTCATGCGCTACTTCTTGCGCTTCTTCTTCGGCGGCATCTTCGAGCTGACGCGTTATTTCGGCAGAAAAAAGCGGCGCGCGCTGATGGTGCGCTGCGCGGCGGGGGAGCTCTTTTTCTGGGTGGCCGTGCTGGCGCTCTCGGTCTGCAGCTGGCGCGCGACGCTCGTGGTGTTCATCGCGCCGCTCGTCATCACGCGCTTCGCGATGATGGCCGGCAACTGGGCGCAGCACGCCTTCGTCGACGAGTCGTCTCCGGCGAACAGCTACCGAAACAGCATCACGTGCATCAACTGCAGCTACAATCGCCGGTGCTTTAACGACGGCTACCACATCGGCCACCACCTTAAATCGACGCGTCACTGGACGGAGATGCCGGGGGAGCTGGCAGAGAATCTCGGCACCTATGAGTCGCAAGGGGCGGTGCTCTTCGCCGGCATCGATTTTTTCGGGGTGTGGTTTTGTCTGATGCTACGTCGCTATGACTGGCTCGCGCGCCGGTTCGTGAGCCTGGGGGAAACGCGGCCGTCCACCGACGAGATCGTGGCGCTGCTCCAGAGCCGAACGCGGTGGAAGCGCAGCGCGGCGTGAGCCTCGCGTCACCCGGCTATAGGCGCGGGGCCGAGGCCCCGATCCGCCTGAGCAGAACGAACTGTCCGCGATCGCTTACCCGTTCGTACGCTCCGCTGGAGAGAGCCTGTTGTGCCTGATCCGCGCCGCCGCCGCCCGAGTCCGCGCGGTAAAGAATGTAGTCCGCGTCGGCGACAGCCACCCGCAGCGTGAACACGTTGAGCCTCGTCGAGAAATGCGGGACCTCGCGCTCCGAGAGCGCGATGGAGGCATCTTTCGGGACGAGCTTTCCGAGCTCCAACAAATCGTGCAGCGTCTGCCACTCCGCCGGCCGCAGCGGCCTGACGTCGATGCGGCCCCACGCCGAGGCGAATGTCTCCCGCTGCAAGACAACGCCCCAATGCAGGCTTGCCAGGAACGTCGCCAGCGCCATGGCAGCGAGCGCCGCCGCCTGGTGGGGGCGACCACGCTCTCGCTCGAGCTGCTGGAGCACGACGGCCGCTCCGACGAACACAAACGGAACCCAGTAGAAGACGTACTGGAACGTCGTGTCGGTGGTGGGATGGTAGCCGGTCGTCAGGATCGTCCCCAGCACGGCGGGGACGAAGCCGAACCATATCCAGGAGCGGCGCATCGGCAAGAAAGCGAGCGGCAAGAAAATCTGAAGGACGTGAAGGAGCTTCTCACGGGTGAGAAGAGTTCCGAGCGTGAAGATGGGGTTGGACACGACGGTCTTGATGACGCCAAAGAGGCTCCGATCCCCCGCCGGCAGAAGGTCCTTGTACATGTCCTGAAACCACCACGACCCGAACATCGGCATGACGACGAACCGCACGGCGACGAAATAGATCACGCTGATCGCGGCGATGATGAGCCCCGCAACGGGCCGATAGCCGGTCGCGAGCATCAGGATGCCCGCCACCGCCAGCGACATACTCACGTCTTCCCTGCATCCGAGGGCGAGGATGAAAAAGACGGCGAACAGCACGTCCTTACGCGCCGCGAGAAAATAGAAGCACCACAGGACCAGCGTCGACCCGAGCGGCTGGAAGTGAAAATCATAGAAGTTGCCGCTGTGAACCGGCGGAAAGAGAAGATACGCGAGCGCGAGAACCATGGCGGCGACGGGACGCAGCCGGCGCGCAGCGATCAGGTATATGGGCACGGCTCCAAGCCCCACCATGATTGCCTGGATACAGAGGAGCGCCTCCGGCCCGGGACGCAGCGCGTAAAAAGGCAGAAACGCGTACATCGAGAGCTCGGCGTGCGTCGAGAGGGTCGACCAGTTCTTGCCCGATGGGATGGCCACCGTCGCCCGTAGCGGCCGGCCATGAAGGGCGTTGTAAAAGAGGTTGTCATACCCCCCCAGGTCGAACGCGGCGGTGCCCAATCGATTGTGGTACCGAATGGTCAACACGGTAACGAACGCGCCGTAACCGAGCGACGCCGCGATGATGACGAGGCGCGTGACCCGCCACGCACTTGGCGTCGAGCGTTCGCGGCCGAAGACGATGTCCGAAAGGAGGTCCGCCGGCAGCGATCGGAGCGAGCTCTCCACGGCACGCTCGAAGACCAGCACCACGATCGCTATGGCGAATCCCAAAAGGACCGGATCGTTCTGCCAGGGAGCTACCCGGCAGAGCGCGATGGCAGGCGCGAGCAGCGTCGCCGGCGCGAGTAGCCGCGCCAGACGCTTCACGTGGGTGAGCACCGTCGGACTGCGTCGCCACGCCAGAACGGCCAGGGCGACGAGGGACGGCGCGCACGCACCCCCAACCATCCAACAAAGGAGCCGATGGCGCGCCGAGAGGCTCAGCTCGTTGCGGCCGAGAAACGGATCCAGCCACGCGTCGCGACCAGCGATCTCCCAAACCGAGAGCACGATCGACGCACCGAGCACCGCCAGGAGAGCACTCGAGCGCGCTGCAGTCGCCACGCGGCTCGCCGTCCAGAAGGCAGCTTTCCTAGGGCCTTTCGTAGCCACCTGCGAGTCCATGGGCTTTGATGCGCAGAAGGTCCACGGGGTCCGTGTACACGCACCTCCACACGTTGATCTTCGAGGGCCGCGTCTCTGGCTCGCGCTCGACCGGTACGCGGCAGATTCTGCCGCGGTCAAGCAGCGTCACGTAGAGATACTCGATGTCGTACATCCCTCCGTCCACGATCTGTCGCCGGGCGAGCGATCGCAGCGTGTCCCCGCGGAAAGCCTTGAACCCGCACTGGGTGTCGACGAAGCGGTTCTTTTGAAAAACTATGGCGTACTGCAGCAGGAAGAGGACTCGCGAGAGCACCACCCGCGATGGACGGCTCAAGTCGCTGTCCATCGGGCGCTCTCCCATGACGACCTCGCAGTCTCCGCGCTCGAGTGCGGCCAAAAACCCTTCGATGCGCTCGAGCGGAACGGGCAAATCGGCGTCCATCACGAACGCGTATTCGCCCCTGGTTTGCTCTGCGCCGAGCTTGACGGCGTGGCCCTTCCCGCGGCGCGCGCCGTCGATGACTCGCGTTTCGTGGCGCCCCGCAAGCGGCGCGCGCTCGGCGACGGTTCGCTTCAACCTCTCGCGCGCATCGTCAGGGCTGTCATCGACTAGGAGAATCTCGAATCGGTTGCCCTCGATTCGAGAGAGGTGCTGCAGGAGACGCTCGAGAGAGTCGCCGATGTTCTGCTCGTCGAGCGTGGGAAGGACGAAGGAAACGAGCGCCATCGAGAGAGTGACGGGGATATATCACGAGGTCCTCCGCGGAGGACTGCTACGGCTTGAACACGTATACGCGTTGACCGGCCGCGACGACGATGCGCCCATTGGCGTCGATGGGCGTATTGAAATAGTGCATCGGCGTTGGCAGCGCGTCGCTCGCGGCGCCCCCTGCGTACACTGGCGTGCCCGTGTCACCATCGTAGCCATAGAGGCGCGCGCTCGCGCTCCAGACGATGGCCTCGCCGCTCCCAGTCAGGGTGACCATCGGAGAGCCTAGGTTGCCCGCGTTCGCGCACCAGACCACCGACGCGGCCGGTGGGCTGCCTGCCGTGATCTTGGCGACTGTGAGGTTGCCGCTTCCGGTGCCAGCAGGGCAGCCTCGACCGACGCCCCGGAATGCGACGTAAGTGCCCTTGCTCGTCGTATAGACCGCAGGGGCGCCGATGATCTCTCCCGTCGAGACGGGCGAGACGGAAAGCTGGCCGCCTTTGCCGCCAAGGCTGTCGCGGTTCAGCAAGTAAAGGTTGCCGTCCTTTCCGAGCGCCACCGCCAGGCGCGTGACGGCACTGCCGGGGAGATCGAAGAGGACGGGATTCGAGCCACCTAGATCGGCATCCGTTCGGTCTAGGAAGGCCCAGTTCGATGGGTAGAACTCGTCGGTGGCAGGGTTGGCGAGCACCGGCCCCGGACCGAGCTTGAAGACAGCCTCTCCACCGCTCCACTGCGCGGGGCTGTTGAAGCCCCCGATGTTGTCGAGCGACGTGTTGCCGGTCGATACGTATACGGACGTCCCATCGGACGCGAGCCCCCCCGGCGCCCAGATGCCGCCACGCCCAGCACCGGCCATTCCGATGGAACCGGTGGACCATCCTTTGGCATGAGCCGGGTCGAGCACTGGAATCCCGACGACCCAGCCGTGGTACGGCGGACAGTCCCCGATGTGGCCTCCGTACGGGATGTAGAGCGTGCCTCTCACGAGCTGCAGGGCGCCACGCTGGTTCTGCTGGGGCGCCGCGAAGCCGGGAACCGCAGCGCTGATGTCGACCGGCCAGCCTGACTTGAGCGAGCCGTCGTCTAGCGAGAGCGCAAACGCGAAGTGCGCGAGGGCACCGGCGGACGTCATGCGCATGGCGGCGACGTAGATCGTCCGCGACGCAAGGTCGATGACAGGGGTGCCGGTGATTCCGAGCGGCTTGATGTTACCGCAGCTGCCCAGCGGCCACGGGCTGCCGCTCACCGGCGCGCCGACGGTCGCTTCGGTCGTATCCCAGACGACGGCGCCGGTCGTGCTCAGCGCAGTGACATGGTTTCTCTCCGTGACGACGACGAAGGCTTCTTGTCCTTGGGGGCCCTGCTCGACGTAAAGTGGCTGGGCGTACACGTCGCCAGTCACCAAACCGGCGAAAGTCGCATCGAGCTTGAGCGTGGCGGCGACGGCCTTCGTGAGCGCTGGGTCGGCGTACACGCCGTCGCGGGTGGCGTTTTTGTGGTGCTGCAGGACCGACGCAGACCCCGTGATAGGCGCGGGGAGGGTCGAGTCGCCGCCGGTCGGGCTCGCACGGGAGCTGTCGTCCGAGACGCTCGCCTCGGGGGCGCCGGTAGGGCTGTCCGGCGACGAAGCGGCGCTCGCGTCCGCCGTCGCGTCCGCCGTCGCGTCCACGATCGCGTCGCTGGTCGTCGCTGCATCGTAGGGCGATGCCGCGTCCGGCCCAGGAGCGTCTGAACCACTCTTCCCGCAGCCCCAAACCGGTGTCGCGGCCAAACTTAGCAAGAGCAGAAAGATACGCATGTTCCTCGGGCGTCTCCGCGGGTAGGGGCTTCGACGTCCGTCCATTGTGGAGCCCCGAGCGACAATCGTGACAGATTTCGTCCGGGTCCCGCTCGCTTACGCAAGGCTATGTCGGCCTCGCCTGGCGAGGAATCGGGCAGGAATGCCGTCCGGTGCGCTCATCGTACTGTTGGTGATAGCCCTCGGCTTTCCAGAACGAGCCCATCGGCTGGATCTCGGTCGTTATCTTTGCCTTGGTGTGCGTCTGCTGCTCCGCCAGCGACTGAACGGCCGCGGCGCGCTGGGCTTCTCCGAACGTGAAGATCGCGCTCCGGTACTGGTCCCCGATGTCAGGCCCCTGGCGATTGGGCGTGGTCGGGTCGTGCGAGAGCCAGAAGGTTCGCAGGAGCTCCGCGTACGTCACGCGCTGGGGGTCGAACTCGACGAGCGTTGTCTCCGCGTGGCCGGTTGAGTGGCCGCACACCTCCTCGTAGGTCGGCCCTTTCGTGTGCCCTCCGGCGTAACCGACGGCGGTCGCCACGACCCCATCAACGTGGCGAAACGTGGCTTCCGACCCCCAGAAGCAGCCCGCGGCGAACGCGGCGAGCTCGTGTCCTGCGGCGGGCGTGAGGGGCGTGCCCGCGCCCGCGTGCCCAGGATC
>JALYHV010000493.1 GCA_030776205.1 Myxococcota bacterium
GGCGCACTGCGACGCGCCCGCTCCGCGGCTTCAATCACGGCTTGGGCAGCTGCTTTTCCGGCGTCGGCCGGGCACCCTGAGGCACCGGCTTCGTGGACGGAGGCGCGACGGTCGTTCCGCCGCCAGGCGTCTTCACGAGCTCCTGCACGGTCGCCTCCTGGTCCTCGATGTGGAACTCCACCCGCCGGTTGAGGGCCCGATTCGCGTCGGAGTCGTTCGGCACCATCGGCTGCTCCTTGCCCATGCCCTGCGCCGTGAGGCGCTCCTTCGCAATGCCGTGATTGAGGAGCCACTGCACGACGGCTTGCGCGCGCTGCTGCGACAGCTTCTTGTTGTACTCGGCGGTGCCGATGTTGTCCGTGTGGCCCTCGACGCGGACATGTTTGATCTCGGCGTGCTCGGTCAACAGCTTTGCGACCTCGTTGAGGAGCGAGTCGCTGTCTGGCTTGATGGCGGCCTTGTTGTAATCGAACTTCGGCTGCTCCAGGATTTGAATCTGCGAGTTCTTGATGAAGACGCGCGGGCAGCCGCTCGTCCTCGGATCGTTGCTCTTCGGGCCCGGTTCGTCGGGGCACGCGTCGACGTCGTTCGGAATGCCGTCCTTGTCGCGATCCGGATCGGGCGGGCATCCGTTCGTCTTGGGATCGGTCGTTCGCACGCCGGGCACGTCGGGGCAAGCGTCCTCGCTATCGAGGACGGTGTCGTGATCGCGGTCGGCGGGACACCCATTGGTCTTGGGGTCGTTCGTGGGGACGCCCGGCACGTCGGGGCAGGCGTCTACGCTGTCAGGCACACCGTCGCCGTCGCGATCGGGCGGCGGCGGAGGGCAGCCGTTCGTCTTGGGATCGTTGGTGTGCACGCCGGGCGTGTCGGGACATGCGTCTTCGTTGTCGGGGATTCCGTCGCTGTCGCGATCCTTGACGATGCCTGGCGCCCACTCGATGCCGAACAGAGCGCGAAACACCGGCGCGCCGTACCCCTTGGTGATGAACGTACCGAACCCGCCGTTCAGCCGCAGCTGGTCCACGAGGTTCAGGTGCACGCCGAGGAGCACCTCGATCGGAGTCGCACGTTCCTCGGCCGCGTACTTGTTCGAGACCACCGTTTGACCGAAGACTTCCGGTCCGATCAGCAGTTGTTTGTCGGCGAACCGAAGGCCAGCGGCGCCACCGAACTGGAACGTGCTGCCGATACGCGTGTCGATGTAGTCGGCGTTGAGATCGCGCCACTGGTACCCGGCTCGCGCCGCGTACGCGAACATTCCGACGTCGCCGGCGAGCAGCAAGTGCGGCGCGAACCGCGCCGATTCGTCCCCATCATAGTTCTTGCGCTGCCCGGTGGGCGCGAAGACGGAGGCCCCCACGGCCATCGTGAACGGGTCACCGTATTGGCCGACGAGCCGCAGGTCCGCGCTTGCGCGGAGATCACCGATGCTCTGATCGTCGGCCGGACCGGGATATTGCACGCCGTTGGCGTCGACCGCCTGGTGCCCGAACTGCTCGAGCACGACCGGCAGACTCAGGCCGATGCGTAGGCGCTCGCCGAACACGAAGCTGGCTCCGACATGAAGAAGCAGCTGGTCGCGAAGCACCGACGCCGCGACGGTGCCGTCTTCCTTGTATTGCCCGATGATCGGCCGATAGCCGTAGTCGCCGAGCGCCCCGATGGCGATGCGAAAGGGGCCACGCAAGTCGAGCGACTCGTTCGCGAACCAATCGCTACCCCGCTCGGATGGCTCGAAGTTGTTGGCGGCGTAGCCCGTCTGAATCGGTTGGGCCTTCGCCGAGGAGGGTACCGCGCAAAGCGCGACGCAGCCCGACGCAACGGCCAACAAGTATCGTCTCATGGATCGAGCCTCCCGAATGAACCTAAGTGAACGGCGACCGGCGTCTGCAAGACGCGCACCCCAGCGACGGGCTCCACCAAAGCGCGCAAACGGGCGCGATTCTGCACGGTTCACGGGGCGGCGGCAACTAAAGGGACGATCTTGCAAACGGACTGGCAGTCCGCATGGCCGCAAGCGGCGCCGTCATCAGCGCGGAGTCGTCGCTCGCCGGTACGACGTCGTGTGACGTCCGAAAGCAATCGTTGGAGAGCGCTGGTTGACAATTCGGAAAGAAGGGTCATAAAGAGCGGCTCATGTGAGGTGGGCGGGGTCTTGCTGCGCGTGGCGCCCGACGTAGGGGTGCGTTGCCGAGACGCACTGGCGGCGGGACGACCAAGAAAGTCGCAACGCCGGCAATCGCGCGAGGAACACTCTCGGAATGGTCGCCCGGCGCACAGCCGCCCGGCGAGGCCGCGGCCGTCTTCCCCCTCGATGTCCATGTCTGCAAACCAGACCCAAAAGGAAAAAAACAATCATGACATTGTCCAAGAATGCACGTTTTGCCCAATCAGGCTTCGCTGCAATTATCGCGGTATCCGGCTGTTTCGTGGCGTGCAGTGGGGCCGCGCCTGGAACCGGCGAATCCATCGGAACGGGCAGTCAGGCATTGAGTGATCAAACGGTCCTGTTCGGCGTGAGCCACGGCATGCGTCGATCGGCTATCGCTACGACCGGCTTGGTGACCATCAGCGGCAATGTCATGGATCCGACGGGGTTTTCGCTGTCTGGTGTCAAGATCACGCTCAACGGCGGCAAGCAGGCGTCGGTCGTCACGGACGCATCGGGCGATTACAGCTTTTCGGTGAGCCCCGGCTCGTACACGGTGAGCGCGTCCGGAACATGCGCGTCCTTCGAACCGAGCTTGGACAATCTCAATGGAATCAAAAAGAATACTGTCGTGGACTTCGTTGGCTCCGGCGGGAGCTGCCCTCCCGCACCGTCCTCCGGAGCAGCCTCCGGCTCGCTTACCATCGCCGGCCACGTGACTGCCGGCGGAAGCCCGGTTCCTGGTGCCAGGGTCACGCTCAATGGCGGGACGCAAGCTTTCCGGACCAGCGACGAGACGGGCGCCTACAGCTTCTCGGTCAACCCGGGCTCGTACGCCGTCAGCACCTCCGGTGGATGCGCTTCGTACACTCCAGGGATCGCGAACCTGAGTCACGTCACCAAAAATTCCACGCTGAACTTTCAGGGTAGCGGGAGCTGTCCTCCTCCGCCTCTGGCACTCTGTCCCACGTTCGACGCGCGGCTTGGCAGCCCTGAGCCGGCGCAATGCGATACCCTGACCACCAACGCCTGCTCTGACAGACTCTCCGGCTGGGTGAGCACGATCGTGTTCGACTTCGCGAGCGCAGTCAGCAACGATTGCCGTTTCGGGCAGTGGGTGCCGCCGACCTTCCCCGCGCAGGCAAGCACGGATTACCTGAATGCGCTGAGCCCGTTCACGCTGCAGCTCTTCGGCTGCGCCTTCCAAGGCACGCTGATCGGCCCCATTTTCGATGGGCTGGTCCCGACCTTCTTTAGTAGCCACCAGTTCACAACGGCCGATCTCGACGCTCTTTCGTCGTCGTACGTCGCCGCCGTTCAGCAGGCTCTGTCGGACGCAGCTGCCCCGCCGTTGTCCGCCGCGCAGCTCACCGCCCTGCAAGCACAGCTCGCGTATGCGCAGAGCAAGGTCCCGCACACAGTGAGCTCCTCGACGCTCACCTTCAGCACGTGCGGTGACGGCGGCGTCTGACGCAAAGCGGAGTCGCTGACGGGCCTGGCGCAAAGTGCGCCGGGCCCGCGTTGCTCGGTCGTCTTTGGACGGCGTCACGCAAAGTGGCGAGATGCCTCAGTTGGGGCGGCTTTGCGGACCTTCTGCCATGGATGCCGCGAGGCAGCCGCGCACGCTCTCGCGCTTCGGCACCGCGGCAGGGAGACGGTCCGGCACGGACGTTGCTCCAGGACAGCCACAACAATGAAGGTGCTCTTCTACGCGACCGTAGCCGTTTCCGGCTGGCGGGCTGCAAAGTACTTTTTGGGGCGTCTCTTCTCACGCGAATGCGACGACGAGGCGGGCTCCATTCCGTTCCGGACCGCTGCATCTCGCGACATCGCATGATGGGAAAGCGACGGCATCACGCGGGCCTAGACGGGCCGACGCAGACGGTTGGCGGGCTGACTAAAACTCCGCATGAACCCTCGCGCCGAAGATGTCGACCGGACCGCGGTCGGCGTTGAAGCCGGGATTCATGATGCGCTGGTAGTCTGCTGACAGCCATATCGCCTTCAGCAGATTCACGCTGTAAAACGCCTCGATCACGCCTTCGGCCGCGGCCTTGATGCGCCCATCTCCGATGAACCCATCGATTCCGCCCAGGCCGAGGTACTCGGCATGCGCTCGGGAGATCCACGCGAGACCCGCCCCTAGGCCAGCCACGTCGAATGAGCGCCCCCACCGGGAGCCCTTTGCCACCGCACCGAACGAAAGGGATCGATCGGCAGGGTTGAAGGCGAACACCTCGGTTCTTCCATCCGAGTACATTCCCCGAAGAAAAAAGCCAGCGTCCTCGACGACATGCTGCTCGAGGCTCATCCCGATCCCGACCTTCACGTTCGGCTGCCGCGCCCAGCAAAGGTCCGGGGCTTTTGGGTCGGTCGCCTCGGCGTAATGGAATCTCGCGCCGCACGCGGCGGCGTTGAACCTTTCAGGGTCGGCCCGGAAGACGGCGATCGCCTCGCTGAAGCGTCCCGCGTCAAGCTGGTTGCGATAGGCGAGCAGGCGCACAGCTCCTGCTTGCCCGAAAATCGTGTGATCGTGCTCCAATTCCACCTGATCGCCGAAGTGCTTGTCGAGCTGGAAGTCGATGTTCGGTTGGTTCGGCTGCTGGGGCGGCGTGATCCGGCCAATTCGCAAGGCCCAGTCGTCCCAGTAGATTTCTGCGGTTGCGCCCCAGGAGTAGCCGCGCGCGTCCGACGGAAAATCCCATGAAGCGTGGGTCATGAAAGCCATGTTGAAAAACGTCTGTCGGGGATCCCCAGTGATGGAGTTTCTGTCGAAGACGTCGAGGATGGTGAAATTACCGGCTGTCACGACGACCCTCCGGCTTTCGACCGTCGTAGCGAGCTGCATGGGGTCCGACGTCTTCTGGACGAGCGAGCCACCCAATCCGATCGTCTGCCGCAGAAAAGTGCGCGATCGATAAAGCTGGGGCGCGTCGCCCCCGCCTTTCTGCAGCTCGAAGTTCTGGATCGAGCCCCCGATACCGTGCAGCGAAGAGAACGGTCGCTCGGAGATGAGCTCCGGAACGAAGTAGGCTTCGCCGCCCCGCCAAGTACGTAGCCCCAAGAAGAGCGTAAACGTCGCGGTGAAGCTGACCTCGCCGGAAGGGCTGAGCGAGTACGCACCGCTGTACGGGGCGTAAAATGGCGGCTTGTAGCTGGAGATGAACGTGAGCTGCCCGTAAGCATTCCAGGTCTCGTCCTCGATGTGGTGCTGGCCTTTGGCGGTCAGCCAGTTCATCACGTCGAACGCGGCATCATCGTGATGCGCGGGAGGAGCCGCCTGCGCCCGGGCAGGAGTGCATGGAAAGAGTACACGTAGCAGGAGGATCGCCGCGCAGGCCGCTCGCGTGGACGCGTGGAGCGCGCAGGCCGCTCGCGTGGAGACGGGTACCTCGCTGACGATTTCGCTGCCGGCACGTCCCAACTTGAGCGTCACCCCGCCGGACACCCGCGCGTCACGGAGCACTTGGCGAAGCGCACGGTTCGGCATGCGGCGTCCATGCCCTATATCCCATCGACGCGCGGTGCGGCTCGGCAACCGAGGGGTCCAGCGACAGGGATCCTATAGTGCTCGTTCCGTCGCTGCTTGCTTCCAACAGACAATGCGCTCCCTCCTCGATCGCCTACGCCCGTTATACCGCCATGCGAGCTTTCGCCGCCTCTTCGTCCTGAACGCGCTGCTGGGGCTGTCGACCTCGTTCGTTCTTCCGTTCATGTCGATGTTCGGCACGCTCGAAGCGCGGATGACGCTGTTCGAGTTCGGCACGTTTATGACCATCAACGCGGCGTCTGCCATTGTCCTCGCCAGCGTGCTGGCCCACGGCTCGGATCTCTATTTCAGCCGCCGTGGAATGCTGCTTCTAGGGAGTCTCTCCGGCGCAGCCGGCTACCTCGGATACGCGTATTTCCGCAGCTTCGTGCCGCTCGTGTTGGTAGGCAGCGTGGCGCTGGGTGTGTCTTCGATTACCTTTTCGCAGCTATTTGCCTACGCGCGCGAGCTCCTGTCGCGATCAGACGTCGACCCCGCCCAGAGCGCATTTTACATCAACGTGTTTCGGATGTTCATCGCGCTGTCCTGGACCATCGGGCCCGCCATCGCATCGTGGATCGTGTTGCGCTACTCGTACCGCGGACTCTTCATGGCGGCCTCGGCGGACCTCTGTCTCTTTGCGTGGGTAGTCTGGCGAGGCGTGCCGCCGGAAGCAGGGCGTAGCCGTCCGCCGAGCGCATCTGCGTCGCAGTCGCTCCTTCGCCTGCTGGGCCGGAGCGATCTGGTCGCACATTTCGCGGCCTTTGTCCTCATTACAGCCGCGATCACCGTCAGCATGATGAACCTGCCACTTCTCATCGTAAAGACGCTGCATGGCACCGCCTCCGACGTCGGGCTGGCGTTCAGCGTGGCGCCCGTCTTCGAGCTCCCCTTCATGCTCTACTTTGGCTGGCTCGCGTCGAAGTATTCGCCAGCCAAGATCATTCGCCTGGGGATGATCATCAGTATGGCGTATTACGCGTCGCTCGCGTTCGTGGGTACGCCGTGGCAGGTCGATTTGTGCCAGGCGCTCTCCGCCGCTGCGACCGCAATCGTATCGGGCGTCGCCATCACCTATTTTCAGAACCATTTGCCCAACCACCCGGCTACGGCGACGAACCTCTACGCGAGCGCACAACGCATCGGCGCCACGGCAGGATATTTTCTCTTCGTCGGGCTCGCCTCTCGGTTTGGCCACCAGGCCGTCTTCTCGGCGTGCGCTGGCCTCGGGACGCTGGCGCTCGCCTTCATGCTCGTTCCGGTCGCAACGGCGCAAACTGTCTGACGCGAACACCGCCGGCAGTACCGGAGCCCGTCACGATCGGCATGGACCGCCGGACTCTTCGGAGCACTACAGCGCCAGAAAGCATGCGCAGAGACCCGCGTCGTGGCGCGGGGGTGGCGAGCTCGACGATGGCTACGGCGAACATCGCCGGCGCACAGCCCGCGGCCCGAACGGCGGGTTCATGGACTCAAAATCGTCCCGATGGACTCCAGTATCGCATTCCAGCCACTCTCCGTTTGGCTCGCGAAATCAGCAGGGACTCCGTCCTGCGTCAAGGTGAGCTCCGTTCCCGTACCGGCCGGAATAAGGTCTACGTTGACGCGCGCCTTTTTGCTGCCGGGCGTCGACATGCCCGGAGGGAACACACCCCACGTAAAGGCGAGCCTCCGCGGCCGAACGAGCTCCAAGTACTCTCCGGCGTGCTCGACCTCCGCTCCCTCCCGTCTGACGACGAAGCAAAACGAGCCGCCCACGCGTGGGTCGACGTCGATGCGGGTCGTTTCGCCGGGCGCCGGCGCGAGCATCCATTCGTGGATCTTGTCAGGGTCGAGCCATGAATCGAAGACCCGCCAGGGCGCGACCCTGAATCGCCGCGTGACGCGAACCGTGGCTGTCGTCTCAGGACTCATCGTGCTCCGCTGAACGAGAGGTGATGCAATCGCCCGCGCTGCAGCGGTCCAGCAGGCGGCGGATGCGAACGCATGCCATTCTTGGCATGTAAATGGTCTAAGGGACCGACCGCGTCAAGTCGCCAGGAAGCCGATGCGGCCGTCCCACGCATCCGACCATCGATCCCCGCCTCTCAGCGCAGCGCGGCCATCTCAGATTTCGGCGCTTTCGAGCCACTTGGGCTTTTTCGCCGTCCCATCGAAGCGCTGGCTCGTCTTGAACTGCTCGTATTCGCCGGCGGCTCCGGCGACCTTGGTCCGCTCGAGGAGCGCCGTCATGGCTTCGGGCGAGAGGGGCTTCCAAGTGTAGGCGGCGAGAAGTGCCTGCCTCAGGACTCCGAGTGAGTCGCACCCGGTGATCACGACGGACGTGGGGAGCGTCATCGAATAATGCAGGCACTCGATCGGTTTCACGACCCCGCTCTGCAGGATGATGCCGGAGCCCATCGGCTTCATGCCGAGGACGCCGATGTTCTCGCGAACCAGGATGGGCAGCACTTCTTTCTGAAAACTATTGAAGTGCGGGTCCATCACGTTGAGGGGCATCTGCACCGTGTCGAACCGAAACTGGTGCGCGGCAGCCGTCTCGAGCATGTGCTTGTGAATGGTTGGGCTCTTGTGGCCCGTGAATCCGATGAAGCGGATCTTTCCCTGGCGCTTCGCCTCGACCAGCGCCTCGATGGCGCCTCCTTTGGCGAAGACGCGCTCGGGGTCGTCCATCCGGATGGTTTCGTGGATCTGAACGAGGTCGATGTGGTCCGTCTGCAGGCGACGGAGGGACTGCTCCAGCTGCTTGGAGGCCGCGTCGGCCGTGCGCCCGTCGAGCTTGGTCATCAGGAAGGCTCGTTCGCGATAACCGTCGCGGAGCGCCTTGCCCATCCGGATTTCGCTATTGCCTTCGTTGTAGTCCCAACAGTTGTCCAAGAACGTCACACCGTGATCGATTGCCTCGCGAATGATGCGGATACCTTCCTGCTCGCTCGGCACGCCTATGTGAAACCCACCGATCCCGAGGAGCGACACGTCGACGCCCGTGTTTCCGAGTCTCCGCGTGGGCATGCTCGCTCCGGGAGGGAGCTGGATCTCGTCGGGCTTGGGAGCGCCGGGGAGGGGTCCCTTCGGGGGCTCGTCTCGATGGTCGGGCGGCCGCGGAGCCGTCGTGCTCGCAGTGGGTTGCGTCGAGGGGGAGCGCGAGCAGGCGGCCGTCACGCACCCACCGATCGTCCATAGAAAGTCGCGTCGCGTCGCGTTGGTTGTCACCGGTCGGGTCCCTCGGCGGTGGGTCGAAGCACGCTGCGTGCCGGTCGCCGCGAACGGATGGCCATGCTACCGACTCGGTGGGCAGCCGAAGAGGACTGGAGGCTGCCCGAGCCGTGAAGGGCTCGGCTGCAACCGGCCATTGGGCAGACGCGACCATGGACGCATCCGAACCGCCGCGCATCGTATTCGAGACCACGACCCGCTTGTACGTCGACGCGGCGTGCGTCGACGCGGCGCGGACCGAGGAGATCGTCAGGCAGGCTCTCGAGCCGGCTAGGGCTCCCGGAGCCGGTTGGGTCGTGACGATTCGGCTCTCGACGGGCGTGCCGGTCAGAATCAGTGCGGAAGCCGAGATCACGGATGCCGCGGGAACATCGCGCGCACGCAAAGTCGCCATCGGTGATACCGCAGAATGCAGCGCGCTGGGCAGCGCGATGGCCCGTTGGGCGCTGGACGCTCTCCGGACCGAGCAGCCCAAGGAGGAGGAGCGCCCCCCGCCGCCGGCCTTGCCAGCGCTGCCCGCTGTCGAGACTCCCACGCCTCCTCGGCCGACCACTGCGGAGCCGCCGCGGGGGCCACCTTCCATCCATCTGTCACCGCCACCGGCGCGCATGCCGGCCGATGCAACGCCACCCCAAGAAGCGCCCTCGGAGTACGAGATGCCCACCCTCGAAGCAGGGATGGCCGGCTTCTTCATGGTGGGCGGCGCTGCGGGCGGATACGCCGGTGTGACACCGTTTCTGATCGATGAGCTGGCGGAAGGCGTCTTCCTGCGGCCATCGTTAGGGATCGGTTCGGCGCTCTCCGTCAACGTGAGCTCCACCTGGCTGGCCGGTCGGGTGGACACGTGCACGCGCCTGCCAGGCCGTTACGCGACCCGCAACGGGATCCAGCTGGACTTGTGCGGCGGACCCGACGTGGGCTTCTCTTACGTATCGTCCGGGACGCAACAGGGCACGCCGAGCGAAGGAAAGTTGCTGCCGTACGTGGCGATCGGGCCAAGCGTGGACCTTCGCGCCGAGGTGGGCACCCTCGCCGTGTCGCTTCGGGCCGTCTCCGGCTTCAACGTCGCGCGGAAGGGCTTTGTCGATCGATCTGGCAAGCAGTTCGACGAGGAGCCTTGGTCCTGGCGCTTCGAGCTCGCCTTCTCGACCTCGCTTCACCGCTCCTCGCGCTAGCGTTCGGGCGCGTTCTGGGGCGCCGTCTTGCGGGTCATCCACCCAAGAAGTCGATCGGCCGTACCGGCGTTCGCGATGCGGTCCGGGTCCAGCCACGCGCGCTCGGCGTTGAGCGCCGCGTACCTAACCCGTTCGAGCTCGGTGTCGTGGTGCGCATCGCTCGTGAGGACGAACACGACGTCCTTCGATTGCGCCGCTGCGCGCCGAACTGCCTCCACCGACATGTCGAGCCGCGGTAGGCCGCCATTGATCTCCAGCGCCGTACCGGTCTGCTCCGCGGCCCTGACGACCGCATCGAGGTCGAGGTCGATGGCGGCGCGTGCGCCGATCATCCGCGCGGAGAGGTGTCCGATCATACGCACGGTCGGGTCCCGCATCGCGTTTATTACGCGGTTTGTCTGCGACGTGCGGTCCAGATCGAAGTGATCGTGGACGGACGCGAGGCAGAAGCCAAATCCGCGGCGGAATTCGAAGTCGTAGTCGAGGCCCCCGTCCGCATCGATGTTTAGCTCCACACCGTGCAGAAGCGTCATCGCGTCGCCGAGCTCGCGCTGAAGGGCCTCGACTCTGGTCCTCTGCTCGACGAGCGCTTCGCGGGTTACGCCTGAGAGCGTGCCTTCGGCGTGGTCGGTGATGGCAAGGGCACGGTAGCCACGCGTCTTTGCGGCCATGACCATCTCCTCGAGCGTCGACCGGCCGTCGCCCGAGAGCGAGGTGTGCACGTGGAAGTCACCGTGGACGTGTTGGATCGGTCTCGGCAGCGCGCCCTGCTCGGCCGCCTCGATCTCTCCGGCGTCCTCGCGCAAGACGGGCGGGACCCAGGCCAGGCCGAGCGCCGCGTAAATGGCTTCTTCCGTCTCGCAGGCGATCACCTTTCCGGACTCGATCTCGGAGAGCGCATACTCGTTGAGCGTCCATCCCCGCGCGAGCGCTCGCTGCCGGAGCTTGATGTTGTGGCCCTTCGAGCCGGTGAAGTACAAGCGCGCCGCGCCGAGCTGGTGGGCCGCCACTACTCGGACGTCGATCTGGGTCCCACGCCGCGTGACCACGCTCGTCTTCGCCTCCCCTCGGACGAGGACGCGCTCGACGAAGCTCATCGCAACGAGCGCCTCCATGACCGGTTCCGCGCTCGCCGCGGCGACCACCACGTCGATGTCGCCGACGGTCTCAGCGAACCGCCGGAGCGAGCCGCAAAAAGAAGCATGGCTCACCCCCGGCAACTCGAGCAGCCGCGCGGTGATGCGCTCGGCCAGCGGAAGGGCGACCGAAATCGGGGTGCGGTCCAGCGGACCTTGTTCCTCGAGCCTGACCAGCGCCTGAGCGAGCTTCTCCTCGGACTTTCCACCGAATCCTTTCAGCCCGCGCAATCGCTTGTCGGCGAGCGCCTGCCGGAGCTCGTCGATCGATTGCACGCCGAGCTCTGCGCGCAACTTGTTCACTGATTTGGCACCGAGGCCCGGGACGCGCAGAAGCGCGACGACGGTCGAGGGGTGTCTTTGTCGGAGCTCCTCGAGCTTCTCGACTCTGCCGGCCTCGAGCAGCTCGCGAATCTTCGATGCCGTGCTCTTGCCGATCCCCTGGATGCGTTGCAGCTCCTGGACGGTGAGCTTGCCGAGATCGGTCGCCTGTGCGGCAATCGCTTGGGCGGCGCTCTCGTACGCGCGCACCCGAAACGATTGAGGGTCCCCGTCGTCGAGGACCGTGAGCTCGGCGAGCTCGCGGAGCATGTCGAGGACCTCTTGTTTCGTGTCGGGCACGAGCCGTGATGTAGCCTCGGTGGCGTGGGTACGAAAGAGGCAGCCGAGACGGTGCGAGTGGCAGGGCGCGACGTCCGTATCACCAATCCGAGCAAGCCTTATTTTTCAAGGGGGGCAAGGCTCTCCAAGCTCGACGTGGTGCGGTACTACCTTTCCGTCGCCGAGGGGGCGCTGCTCGGCATCCGGGACCGACCGCTCGTCTTGAAGCGCTTCGTCGACGGAGCCGAAGGCCAGGTCTTTTACCAGAAGCGGGCACCAGACCAGCGGCCCGGCTGGCTCCGCACCATCATGCTCTCCTTCCCGTCGGGGCGCACCGCCGACGAGATCGTGGTCGACGACGCGGCAGGGCTCGCCTGGGTGGTGAACCTCGGCTGCATCGAGCTGCACCCGCACCCCGTCCGCTCAGGCGACCTGGACCACCCGGACGAGCTTCGCGTCGACCTCGACCCCGGGCCAGGGGTCCCATGGAGCGACGTGCGGCATGTGGCTATGGAAGTGAAGGCGCTGCTCGAGGAGCTCGGGCTTCGAGGGTGGCCGAAGACGAGCGGCTCGCGCGGGATGCACGTCAACGTGCGGCTCCAGCCACGCTGGGGCTTCGACGAAGTCCGGCGGGCGGCGCTCGCGCTTTCGCGCGAAATCGAGCGCCGGGCGCCCCGCATTGCGACCTCCAAGTGGTGGAAGGAGGAGCGCCACGGCGTCTTCCTCGATTACAACCAGAACGCGAAAGATCGTACGACGTGCTCGGCCTACTCCGTGCGTCCGCTGCCCGATGCGCGCGTCTCGGCGCCTTTGACCTGGGACGAAGTCCCCAACTGCGATGCGGCGGATTTCACAGTCGCGACGATGCCCCGGCGCTTCGCCGCAATAGACGACCCCCACCGAGGCATGGACAACGCGGCGGGCTCGCTGGAAGGCCTGCTGGAGCTCGCCGCACGCGACGAAGCCTCGGGCCTCGCCGACGCTCCATGGCCTCCGCACTTCCGGAAAACGGAAGGCGAGGCGCCGCGGGTGACCCCGTCGCGTGCGCGTTCGAGCGCGCGACCTCGTGGAAAGGCTCCGCTCCTCGTCGTAGCGAGCTCACCGAGCAAGGACGCCGCGCTGGCCGGTCTGGAGCGTTGGAAAGGGAGGCACCCCGAAGCCGCGGCGCACCTGGCCGAAGAGGACGTGCTCGTGGACTCGATGCGCGGCAAATGGTCCACCTGGACCCGTATTCGCCTCAACCTGCGGCGAGTCCCTGAACCGCTTCGCCCAGTCGGCGAAAAGCCCGATCCTGACGACGATCCCACCGCCGAGTGGCGCAGCCGTGGAGGCAAGCGGCCTGGCTGACGTGGCGTCATCCGTGCGCGGCGAAGATCGCTGCGAGCTCGTGGGGGGCCACGACCTCCAGCTGCTCGTAGGTGCAATCGCCGGCGCGTTTGTCGGTGCGCCATCGCCGAAACTGCGCGGTGTGCCTGAACCGACGGCCTTGCATGTGATCATAGGCGACCTCGACGACGAGCTCCGGCCGCAGAAGCTCCCAGGAGAGATCCTTGCCGTGGCTCCAGCGGCTGGTGCCCCCCGGCATTCGTCCGGCCGTTGGCGGCGCGCCGGCTTTTCCGGCCCAGTCTTTCCATGGATGCGAGTCGGCCGCGTCGCCAGCGACGCGATGAGGCGCGAGAAACGCGACGAGCTCGCGCCGCTTGGCCAGCGTGAAGCTGGCGCAAACCCCGACGTGGTGAAGAACTCCCTCGCCATCGTAGAGCCCGAGCAGGAGTGACCCCACGGCGGTCCCGTCAAAATCTTTGTGCCAGCGAAAACCGGCGACGACGCAGTCGCAGTCGCGCTCATGCTTTACCTTCAGCATCGCGCGCTTATTCGGTTCGTAGGCGGCGTGTGCGGGCTTGGCCATGACGCCGTCGAGCCCGGCGCCTTCGAAACGGCGAAACCAATCGGACGCGAGGTCCCGATCAGCCGTGATGGGGGTCACGTAAAGGGGGGGCCGGGCGCCGGCTAACGCCGCTTCGAGTGCGGCGCGCCGCTGGCGAAAGGGCGTCGTCAAAAGGCTCTGCTCACCGAGACAGAGCAAGTCCCAGAATACGACCGCCGCCGGGAGCTGGGCGGCTAGAAGCTTCACGCGGGATGCGGCAGGGTGAAGGCGAAGCTGAAGCGCCTCGAAGTCGAGAGCGCCATTGCGCGCGATGACGAGCTCGCCGTCGAGGACGCATCGTTCGGGGAGTTGCGTCTTGAGCGGGCGCACTAGCTCGGGAAAATAGCGATCGAGCGGCTTTGCGTCGCGGCTCTGAATCAGAAGCTCGTCGCGATCGCGGAAGACCACCGCACGAAACCCGTCCCACTTCGGCTCGAAGAGCCAGGCGTCCTTTCCGTCGGTGCCGTCGTTGGACGGGAGCTTGTCCGTGCTCTTGGCGAGCATCGGCAGGAACGGGGGCGAGACCGGGAGCTGCATCGTGCGAGCTTACGCAAAATCGCCACACGTTGCCGCCGAGCCGGACCGCCGCGCGCGCAGTCCGTAGGACCAGACTGGTGATGGGTGGGGCTTGCCACTCGTAGTTCCGCGCCTAGATTGCGCGTATGGCTCCGACAAACCCGAGCCGCAACATCTCGGTGCTCGTCGTCGACGACAATCCCGAGACGCGGGAGATCCTCGAGCGATACCTCGGCGACGAGGGGTTCGACGTCATTCAGGCGACCGACGGCATAGACGCGCTTTCGTACATGTATGCGACCAAGCCCAGCATGGTCCTCATCGATTTGATGATGCCGCGGATGAACGGCCTCGAGCTTATCGCGCAGCTGCGGCACGAGCGCGCGTTCGCCGACATCCCGGTCGTCGCGATGAGCGGGTCGCCGGAGATGCTGCCGCGCGCGACGGCGGCGGGCGCCAATGACGTTCTCTGCAAGCCGGTCGAGCCCGGCGTCGTCCTGAGCACCTTGCTCCGGCACGGGAGGCCCAAGAAAAGGCCTGCCAGCTCCTAGCGGTCGGGGGTTCCAAGCTCATCGGAAATGGGGAGGGTGCCGGCACCGCCAAGAAAGAGCGGAACCGCCGGTTCGGCCGCACTTGCGCCGATCGCTCCCACATCGCGCTCGCGGCTTAGGTACTCTGGGGCGCAGGCACGTGCAGGAGACGTCGGTGTCATGACGATTCGCTGGGGCATCATCGGCTGTGGCGACGTATGTGAGCGCAAGAGTGGGCCCGGCTTTCAGAACGCGTCGGGCAGCAGCCTCGTCGCCGTCATGCGGCGGCAGCGGACGCTGGCCGAGGACTTTGCCCGACGACACGGTGTGCCGCGTTTTTACGATGACGCGGATTCCCTCGTGAACGACCCCGACGTCGACGCGGTGTACGTCGCGACGCCGCCCGGATCGCACCTGGAGCACGCAATGCGTGTCTGCCGGGCCGGGAAGCCCGTCTACGTGGAGAAGCCCATGGCACGCACCGGCGCCGAATGCCGGGCCATGCTCCACGCGTTCGAGGCTGCCAGCGTGCCTCTCTTCGTTGCCTATTACCGCAGGGCGCTCGACCGCTTCCGCGCGATGCGTGACGCCGTCCAGTCAGGCCGAATTGGCACCATCACCGGAGTCTCCTACCGGTACGCCGCCCCTCAGCACGTTGGGCTCGAGCGGAGCAGACTGCCATGGCGGCTGAACTGCGAGGACTCCGGCGGAGGTCTCCTTCTCGATCTGGGAAGCCACACACTCGACCTGCTCGATTTCATCGTCGGCCCTTTAGGGAGCGTGTGCGGGTCGGCGGCAAACTGCGCCTCTCCTCATGACGTCGAGGACGCGGTCGCGATGGCGTTCGTAGCCGGGGGAGCCCCTGGTACCGCACAGTGGTCGTTCGCCTCCGAGGCGCGCGAGGATCGCATCGACGTGGTCGGGACCGACGGCCGGGTCTCGGGCTCGACCTTCGGCGACGAGCCGATCGAGATCCTCGTGCGCGGCGATCTTCAGCGCGTTTCATTGCCGAATGCGCGGGTCATACAGCAGCCTCTCATCCAGACCATCGTCGACACGCTGGAGAGCCGAGGAGAGTGCCCGAGCACCGGGGTGAGCGCCGCGCGTACGTCTGCGGTGATCGATCGGGTGCTTGCTCCGTTCTACGGAACGCGCGAGGGAGACTTCTGGCGCGAGCCGCTACGCTGGCCGGGGCGGCGAGCACTCTGAGCCACACCGTGGATCTGACCTTTCGTGCCCTGGTCGAGCTCGGTCGGACACTCGCTTCGTTGGGGTATTTCTTCGTGACCGTCACGCCTGAGACGCATCGGCGTGTGAATGCGCGTGCTCCGGCTCTCGCTTCGTCGCTGCGCGACGTATTCGGCTGGAGTCGGCCGTTCGAGCGGAGGATGCTCCCAGCGGCGATGCTGGACCTGCTTGCCGACGCGAACGCGCTCGTCGAATCGAAGCAGGGGCTTCGCAGCGCCGTGCGATTCGCTTCGTTGGATGGCGGCCTCTTCGTGCATTCTGCGTTCCCTACGACCGAGCCGGACGCCGTCTTCTTCGGGCCCGACACGTACCGCTTCTGCGCCGCCATCGCGCGTGCCTCCCTAGGAGCCGAGCGTGTCGTGGACGTGGGTTGCGGAAGCGGTGCTGGCGGAATCGTTGCCAGGCGGTACGCAGCGAGCGCCGTCCTCGTCGACATCAACCCGCAGGCGCTGCTTCACGCCCGCGTCAACGCAGCCCTCGCCGGCTTGGACCGCATCGCGCTCGTCCAGAGCGACGTTCTCGCGGAGGTCGACGACCCGTTCGACGTAATCATCGCCAACCCGCCCTACATGCGGGACGAGCTGGAGCGCGCGTACCGCCACGGCGGCGGCTCGTGGGGCGAGGCGCTTTCGGTCCGCATAGTGGACCAGGCGCTCCGCCGCCTCCCGCGAGGGGGAAGCCTGCTTTTGTATACGGGCACCGCGGTCGTCGCTGGCGATGACTGCTTCCTGCGAGCGGTCCGGCCTCTGCTCGAGAGGAGGGGACACGCGTGGCGCTACGAGGAGGTGGATCCCGACGTCTTTGGCGAGGAGCTCGAAAACCCGACTTACTCCGACGTCGAGCGCATCGCGGCTGTGACGCTAACGGTTACCAAGGGTGACGATGGTGCGCGCGCATGAGCGTCGCCAACCAATGCCAACGACGCGTCGACTCCGAGCAAGCTAACGACCTCGCCGGCCTATAAGTTGCGTTCTCCCGCACCACGACCATGTCGGATTGCACGAATACTCCACCCATCGCGAGCGCAATGATTCCCGCTGACGTTCTTCACCGTCGCCTAGAGGCCTACTGCCGTTGCCGGCTCCTGCCGGGCATCGACGAAGCACCGCTAGGCGAGGCACAAGAGCACGAGCTGCGACGTCTGGAGCTCGCGTTCGTGGAAGGGGAGCGCGCGGCGGTATGCGCGATCGCCGGCAAGGCGCCGCAAGACGCGGACGCGTTCGTCGCCTGGTTCGAATCGTTGCGCTCATGGGGCCCGGGTCAAGGTGACCCCTTGTTCGAGTGGCTGGAGCTGCACGCCACCAAGGATCAAATGGCCTGGTTTTTGCGGCAAGAAGTCGCGGGGGAGGCCGGATTCGACGATCTCGTGGCGCTCACGCAGGTCAAGATGCCTACACGCGTGAAGCTCGAGCTTGCTCGAAATTACTGGGACGAAATGGGTCAGGGGCACGAGGGCGGGATGCACGGCCCCATGCTGTCGCGGCTGACCGGCGCTTTCGGGATCGCCACGGACCAGGCAGCCGGCCCCGAGTCCGCTATTACCTGGGAGTCGCTTGCGCTGGGCAATCTGATGGTCGCCCTGGCGATGCATCGTCGCTATGCTCATCATTCCATAGGGGCTCTCGGAGTCATCGAGCTGACGGCCCCGGGGCGGGCTCTCCGCGTGAACGCCGGCCTCAAACGACTCGACGTCACGGGGGAGGAGCGGCGCTATTTCGCGCTGCACGCCACGCTCGACGTCAAGCATTGGGACGCGTGGAGCCGTGAGGTGGTGTACCCCCTCGTGCAGGCCAGCCCCCATCTCGCCACCGCCATCGCGGAGGGAGCGTTGATGCGTTTGACGGCTGGCGCGCGCTGCTTCGAGCGTTATCACCGCGCGTTCGGGACTGCGCAGGGCTCGGCAGCTTAAACCGGGGGCACCCTGGTCAGGTGGAAGACCGTGGCATCCCAGAACGACAATGGCGAGGTGCCGTTCGTTCGGACGTGGAAGCCATGCGCCTGCGCCAGCCCGGCCACCTCCGAACGATCCTGCGCCGCGTCCTCGCGATAGGAGAAGTTGAGAATGGCGACCTCGCCGGTGGCGGCGAGCACGCGCGCCATCTCGCGAAAATGCATTGCGACGAGCGCGATGCCGGATTGCACGAGGTAAGGAAAGCTGTCGACGGCCAGCACGAGATCGTAACGCGCGTCCTCGATGCCTGCGAGGTCGAGGCCGGAACACGTTGCAAACGTGGCATTCGAAAGACCGTCACATCGGCGCCGCGCGACAGCGACCATGTTTTCGGAGACATCGATTCCGTGAATCTCCTTTAGGCGCGGCGACAACGCGGACTCGAGTCGCCCGATGCCGCAGCCGATGTCGAGCGCCCGTTTGTCCGGTCCGAGCGACCCCCACGATTCCAGCAGCTCGACGATTTCCGTCGTTCCCAGGGCGAGCAGCTCGGGATTACCCAACGAATAAAGGGCGACGCTTGCTTCTTCGCACTGCTGCACCGACCAGTCGAAGAGCTGCCTGCAAAAGGCAACGCCTTCTGCTACGGAGGCGCCGAGTGGCGGCGAGTCCACGTCGCTCCGCAACATCGCGGCAACCCGCTCACATCCTCGCGTGTTTCGCGCCATCAGCGCGAGGATCTCCGTCGCCCGCTGCGAACCGGCGGCTCGTGCGTGGACGATCTCTTCCACGTGTGCAGCGTCTTCCGTAGCGATGAGGAGCTGCATCAGCGCCACCGGAGCGGAGAGCTCGCCTCGCTCGAAACGCACCAGAACGGCCTCGCACGCGGATGCGTCAGGCATCGAGCCACCCTAGCCGGACGAGCTCCGCTCGATCTTGCCGTTCGAAGCGGGCGCCGATGTCGACGCGGTAGCGGACATTCGGGATGAGCACCTTTTCGACCCGGTCGTAGGCAGCCGACCGGGCCTGCGCAACCGTATCGCCCCGCCCAGTGACCACCATCACGTAACCGATCTGGCCCGCCGTCACGAGCTGTCCCGCCTCGAGGCGCACCTCCCCGTAGTGAAGGGCGTCGCGATCTTCTTCGTCCAGGTCGGGTCGAAAGAAGATCGGCACTCCCTTGGACAATCGCTCGTACCCGTCTGGATACGGAAAAGGCGGAACCGTCAGGACGACGCCGACTGCAAACCCGGAGTGGGTCTTGATACCGGCGCCGCCCCCATCGCAGAGACGCGAGAGGATCGCGTCCCACGAGTCGACCTGAAGGGCACTCAGAATGGCAAATCCAGGGTAACCGAAGCGGCAGGTGAACTCGAGAGGCCAGACGCCGTCTTCGTTCACGATGGCATTCAAATTGACGTAGCCGACGTGGCGCGCCTCGCGAAGGAGAGGTACGACCCGCCGCAGCGTTGCGTCGAACAGTGGCTCCGCGCCACGATAACTAACGAGAGTGCCCATTTCACCCGTCAGCTCGCCTACGTCACCGGGAAAAAAGCGCTTGTGCTCGAAATCGATGTTCGGTGGTCCGACGAACGCATTTCCGTCGAAGAAGGCACCAACTCCTACCTCCACCCCGCGGACGTACTCCATCAGCACGTAGCGAGGGATCTCATCGTACGTCCATCGGGCGCGATGCAGGCGCAGGACGGCCATCATGTCCTCGCCCGTATCGCTCGCGCCCACGTAGTTACGCGTGGAAGCAAACCCGTCACCGCTGTACTTGAGCACGAAGCGACCGCCACGAGACGCAAGGAACTTCAACCCGCTCTCGAAACCCTCGAACTCGTACGTCCTCGCTGTGCGGATTCCCACCTCACCAAGAACCCTCTGGGCATACGCGCGGTCCAGCTCGAGTCGGTCGCCCACCGCGCTCCCGCCCACCACGCGGAACCCATCTCGCCGCAGGGCGTCCTGGGATTCGCCCCAGCCCGTGTCCTCGAAGACGATGACGCCCTCGGGATCGGCGCCCACCCACGGCAGCTCGTCGCGCCACGCGACGCTCTGGCGCAGCATGCCTTCCAGTACGTCTCGCGATTCGCGATGCCCAACGTGGACGCGCACGTCGTGGCCCCCGGCGATCAGCCGGAGATAGAGGGCTCCGAGATCGTTCGAATCGCCGATCCCGAGGACCCTCATGACGACGGTTTGGCCATGAGTCTCGCGCCACGCCCGCTCCGCGAGCAAAAGCCCGAGCAAAAGGAGTGGAGCTCCGTTTGCTCGCGCCCCCGAGAGGCAGAGCGGCTAGGGTCGCGCAGGACAAATAGCCTAGTAGAAAATCGGACCTGCCAGCGAGCGCTTTGTCGGCTGGCCGCTCCTCGTAGTGTCGAGCTCGTAGGCGGAGACGCGCCGTGTCGAGCTCGAAGTGTCGACGGCGCAGTGTCGAGCTCGATTGCCGTTACGGCCAAGCTCGGTAGTCGGCATCGGTGCGAGCGCAAAAGGAAAGGTCCGCGCCGCAGTGCCGCAGTGAAGACGGACGGAGTGTATTTATCGCCCGCGCGGACGACGCCCCTCGGCTAGTGTTTGCCCAGCACGCATGGGAGTCAGTCTGGTCGTGTACGGGGAAACCGACGTTGGGCTCGTCCGCGCGAAGAACGAGGACGCCTTCGTCATCATGGATTTGACCTCCGGCGCCGCCGTGCACCCTAAGCAGATGACCCGCTGCGACGTGGGCGAGCGCGGAGTGCTCATGGCGGTTTCCGACGGCATCGGCGGGCACCAGGCCGGCGAGGTTGCAAGCGCGCTCGTGATCGAGTCCCTCTGCCGCGAAATGGCGTCCGTTTATGCCGGTGAGTCGTCGGAGGTCAGGCTCGAGAGGGCCACGGTCGAGGCCAACCGCGAGGTGTGGCAGGCGAGCCAATTTCCCGGACGAGAAAACATGGGCGCGACCCTGACGGCCCTTTTCGTCTGCGGTCGCACCGCGTTCGTGGCGGAGGTCGGTGATTCTCGCGCCTACCTCTTGCGCGGTGGCCTAATCGCGCAGGTGACGCGTGACCAGAGCTACGTCCAACTGCTCGTGGACGCGGGGGCAATGAGCCTTGACCAGGCGAAGACCTCCGGACTGAGCAATGTGGTGTTGCAGGCCATGGGGCTCAAACCCGAAATCAGCGTCGCTCTCGGGAAAATAGAGCTTCGCGAGCGCGATTGTCTGGTGCTGTGCTCCGACGGATTGACGAACAAGCTTCGCGACGAGGAGCTCCGTCAGACCATCCTGGCGGCGCCGCGCCTCGACGTTGCGGGAGCCCAATTGGTCGCGGCGGCCAAGGCCCGCGGCGGCGAAGACAACATCACGGCCATCGTGGCCGGCGTAAGCGGTGACTTGCCCCCGCTGGTCTCCGGGGAGAGCATCGCGGAGACATTCTTCGTTCTGCAGGAGTTTCTACCGACGAGCTGAGCGAGAGCTCGTCACGCCGGCGAGGACGAACGTCGTTTGCGAGGCTGCCGGAGCAAAGTCGGTTGCTCGTCGTTTTCAAAGGGGCGCGGCTTCATCGAAGGATTTCTTTTTCGCTCGTCGCGGATACGCCTGTACCGCGCAATCGCCGCGATGAGATTCATCTCCTCGGCCGTCTGTATCGTGGGCTTCTTGCTGTCTGCCCACGTTTCGGCCATCGCTAGCACCGAGCCAGCCGCGTTTGCGAGATCGTCTTTGGATGTGCCCATGTGAGGTTGTTCCTGACCACAGTCATGCCGTCGGCTTGAAGAACACGGCGCCTAGCGGGGGAAGGGTCACGTTGATGGACTGGCGCCGACCATTCCAGGGTACGGGTCGAGACTCGACAAACCCCAGGTTACCCTGTCCGCTGCCGCCCAGCTCCTTCGCGTCGCTGTTGAAGATCTCCTGCCACCGCCCCGAACGCGGCGCGCCAATCCGGTACTGGTGGCGCGTGACGGGGGTAAAATTGAGAGCCACGAGGACGACGTTCGCGTCATCGCCTCGGCGTAAGAACGTCAGAACGCTGTCTTTTGCGTTGCTTGCGTCGATCCACTCGAAACCTTGCGCCAGCGCGTCACCTCGGTGCAGAGCCGCTTCCGTCTTGTAGAGATGATTGAGGGTACCGACGGTGCGCGCCAGCTGCCCGTGACGGGGTAACTCGAGCAGATGCCAGTCCAGGCTCCCGTCGTGGTTCCACTCGCGCCATTGTCCAAACTCGTCCCCCATGAAAAGAAGCTTTTTTCCCGGGGACGCCCACATATAGGAGTAGAGCAGGCGGAGCGATGCGAATTTCTGCCATTCGTCCCCCGGCATCTTGGTCAGCAGGGAGCCTTTCCCGTAGACGACCTCGTCGTGAGACAGGGGGACCACGTAGTTTTCGGTGAAGGCGTACATCGATCGAAACGTCACCTCGTTGTGGTGATACGAGCGAAAGAGTGGATCGGAGGACATATAAGCGAGCGTGTCATGCATCCACCCCATGTCCCACTTCAACCCGAACCCGAGACCACCCAGCTCGGTCGGCTTCGAGACGAGTGGCCACGCAGTCGACTCCTCGGCAATCATCTGTACGTCGGGGTGGTCCCGGTACGCGGTCGCATTTAGCGTGCGAAGGAAGTCCACGGCGGCAAGGTTTTCCCTCCCGCCCTGCGCGTTCGGGACCCACTCACCCGCCTTTCGCCCGTAGTCGAGGTAGAGCATGGACGACACACCGTCTACCCGGAGCCCGTCCGCGTGGAAGCGATCCAACCAGAACATGGCGCTCGACAAGAGGAAGCTCCTCACCTCGTTGCGCGCGTAGTTGAAGATTGAGCTGTGCCACTCCGGATGAAACCCCTGTCGCGGGTCGGCGTGCTCATACAGATAGGTTCCATCGAAGAAGCCGAGCCCGTGTGCGTCCGTAGGAAAATGCGCCGGAACCCAGTCGAGGATGACACCCACCCCGCGCGCGTGGAGCGCGTCAATCAGGAACATCAAGTCCTCGTCGGTCCCGTAGCGGCTCGTCGGCGCGAAATACCCAGTGACCTCGTACCCCCATGAGCCGAAAAAGGGATGCTCCATGACGGGCATGAGCTCGACGTGGGTAAAGCCGAGCCGCGCCACATAGTCGGGAAGATCGCGCGCCATTTCGCGATAGCTGAGCGACCGCAACCCGTCCTCCGGGACGCGCTTCCACGAGCCGAGGTGCACTTCGTAGATCGATATCGGCGACGTGAGTGTTTCCGATCGCTGACGTGCAGCGAGCCACGCGGCGTCCTTCCACGTGTGCCGGTTGCGAACGACGATCGACCCGGTTCGGGGCGGGATCTCCTGCAAGAAGCCGTATGGGTCTGCCTTCTCGCCGACATGACCGCCGAATCGCGACACGATGCGGTACTTGTATATGTCGCCGACGCGCGCTTGGTCGACGACCCCCTGCCAGACACCGCTTTGCCCGACGAGCCGGAGCGGCGAAGCGTCTGGGCTCCAGCCGTTCCAATCGCCGATCACCGAGACATGCTCCGCATTCGGTGCCCACACGGCGAACGACACGCCCTGTTCGAGCGCGTGAGCCCCCAGCTTCTCGTACGCTCGGGCGTCGTGTCCCAGGTTGAACCCTGTCAAATCAAGCTCGTTCAGCCGCTCAGGCCGCATCTTCGTCCTCGAGGATCTGCTCCAGTCCGAGCGCAGGAATGATCACCCAGTCGGGGCGATTGTTGATCTCGTAGTGGAGCTCGTAAACGCACTTCTCCAGCAAATAAAAGCGCAGCAAAAGGTGTCTTGCCTCTGGCGCGCGCGGCAATGACGAGGAAGCGAGGGCGGCGTCGAGGTAGGCTTGCAGGAACTCACGCCGCGCCTGTCGGTGCCACGCCTCGGCGAATTCGCTCCACTGCGCGCGATCCGAAGGCGGTCCCTCGCGCGCCGCGGTCACCGAAGCGTAATGGAGCGAGCGCAGCATCCCTGCCACGTCGGCGAACGGAGAACGCTTGGCCTTGCGTTCGGCGAGGCTTCGCGCAGGCTCCCCTTCGAAATCGATGAGCATGAAATCATCTTTTCTCACGAGCACCTGTCCGAGGTGGAGGTCGCCGTGCACGCGCGTCTTCGTGAAGCCATGCTCTGGCTCGACGAAGCCGGCGATGCACCGGCGGTAGTCGCCGGCGCGTGCGCGCAGTTTCTGCAGGCGATCGACCGCGTCCCGGGGAAGCGTCAGGGCGTGATCGTCCACGTAGCCCCATAGCGCCTCGAGCGAGCGCTCCACGGCTCCGCCTAGCGCCTCACGCTCCTGCCGCTCGATCGGCTCCGGCGCGAAGCGCGCGTCTTGCGTCGGCGAGCTCAGCGCGCCGTGCAGCTCGGCGATCCGCTGCGCCAGGCGCCGGACGAATGTGGTGTCCACCGGCTTCAGCGACTTCGCCGCCTGACCGATCTTGATCAGCGTGAACGCCCAGGCATCGCCGTCATTGGCGACGAACTCGTGCATCATCCCCACCGTGGCTGGTTCACCCGAGCGGCGCGCCAGCTCGATCGCCGCGAGCAGTCGCGGCGTGTGCGTGTACCCTGCGCGCGTTAGAAATTCCCCCATCTCGAGGTCGGGCGACGTGCCCTCTTCGATTTTGCGGACGATCTTCAGAATGCAGGCATCACCATAAACGACGCTCGTGTTGCTCTGTTCGACGTCCACCGGGCGGGGCGTCGCCGGAGCAATGGTTGTCC
>JALYHV010000494.1 GCA_030776205.1 Myxococcota bacterium
GAGCGCCTGCGCACGAGTGGGCTCGAGCCGATCGCCACCGGCGAAAACGTCGTTCATTCCCCGTCCCTCGTCCTGGCACACCACGCCCTCTGGCAGAGCCCCTCCCACCGGGCGAACATCCTCGGACGGAGCTTCGATCGTGTCGGTGTCGGGGCGGTCACGGATGGGCGCGGCGACACGTGGGCCGTCGAGCTGTTCACCGGGGGCATCTAGACTCGTCTGGGCTCAATGGGCCGCCAAGCGCCTCGGTGACGGGCGTCGGCGTTCGTGACTAGAGCTGGATTCGTCAGTCCTCGTCGATGATCTTGAACTCCACGCGACGGTTCGCGCCGCGTCCTGCGTCCGTATCGTTAGACTCGATGGGCCGAGTCAACCCGTAACCGTCGCTCTCCAGGCGCGAGTCGGCGATCCCGTGCTCGATGAGCCACGTGCGCACGCTGGCGGCGCGCCGCTTTGAGAGGTCGAGGTTCAGGTCCGCACCGCCGCGATTGTCGGTGTGTCCCTCGATACGCATGCGCTTGATGCCGGGCGTCGCCTTGAGGAGCTGCACGATCTCGGTGAGCATCGGAAAGCTGTCGGGCAAGATGGTCGCAGACCCGGTTGCGAAGTGCACCTGCTGCAGGATGCGCACCTGCCCGCCTTCAAGATGGATGAAACGGGGGCAGCCGTTCTTTTTCGGATCCGGATCGGGTTGGCCAGGTTCCTTGGGACACGCGTCCTGCGTGTCGGGGATGCCGTCGCTGTCCGCGTCGACCTCCGGGCAGCCGTCTTGGTCGTCGACGCCGTCCTTGTCCTCCGGATCGTCGGGGCACTTGTCGTACTGGTCGGGGATGCCGTCGCCGTCGCGGTCCAGTGCCGCCGGGCACCCGTCCATCGGGTCGGGGTCCTTGTGGTCCTCTGGCTCAGTCGGGCACGCGTCCACGTCGTCCGGAATCCCGTCCCCGTCGGAGTCTTTAAGCGCCTCGCGAAGGCTTCGCCGGCTCTTGATGCGCGCGTCGGGCGAGTGAGGGTTGGTGTCCTCGATGGGAACATAGGTTCCGATCAGCGCGACGAGCCTGAAATCAGGGGCACCGTAGCCGCCGAGGATGCGCGTGCCGAGTCCCGCGCCCACGAAGAATCGTTCGCCGCCCACCATCGGCAGCTGCATCATGCGGCCCTCGACATTCCACTCGACCGGCGTGTTCTGGCTCGTGAACACGGTGTCACCGACCGTGTTGTCGTTCGTGATGCCGGTCTGGCCGAAGACGGTCGCCCCGACGCGGTACCTGTCGTGGCCGAGCGGCAAGAAGGCGCCCACCGCCCACCTCCACTCGTTGGCTACCCCCAAGCCCTGCGGGTTGCCGGAGCGGCCGGCAGGGTCGTTGATCGAGTTACCGGGTCGGAAATGGACGCCGGTGTTGGCGACCAAGGTCACGAAGTGAGGTGGCGTCCATTCGCCGGCCACTAGGGGCATCCAACCGAAGCCGCCATCGCCCCCGAAATTCGTCGACGAACCCGTTCCCGTCGGAAGCCAAGCGCTGAGCTGGAGAGCCACGGCTTTCGTTCGATCCTCGCTGCGGAGCAGGACGTAGCGCGCGTCGAGGCGAGTGTCGCCGAGGGAAGGACCGGTCGTGGAGAACGCCGTGACGCCGCCCATGTTCGAGAGGCTGCGCGTGTAGTCGGGCTGGTTCCCCGCCTGAATCCATGCCGCCGGAAATGTCAAACCGAGCGTCAGCCGATCGAACAGCTCCACGCCGGCAGACACGTAGGTCGAGAGCTGTGTCGTAATCAGGTTCGCGGGCGAGGCCCTCAGGACCGCCGGGTCCTTCGACAAGTTGCTCATCCGCAGCGGGTCAATGGCAAGCCCGAGGCCGAGCTGGGCGAAGAACGTCGCGTCGCGGTGAGTCACCGGACGCATTAGCACCAGCCCGTCGTCGGGGGCACCGGGCACCTCGAGCCGGTCGAGATGAAACGTCTGCTGCTGCGCAGCGGCCGAACGTACGAACAAGGCTCCGCATGCGGAAAAAGACAGCGCTATGGCGCGGCCGAAGCGCCTCTCGAAGAGTGCCATTCGTCCTCGTTCCCGCTCAGGCGAAAATCTGCAGCGAAGCCGAGTAGACCATCGGACGCGCTCGGAGGCCCAAAAAACGGCGACATGTCGCGGGCTTTGTACGCGCCGCTTGACCCCCGGCGCGTCGGATGCTTACTCTCCCGGCCGGCCATGAAGCGCACCTACCAGCCGCACAACATTCGCCGCGCGCGCACGCACGGTTTTCGCGCCCGCATGTCGACACGCGGCGGCCGCAAGGTACTGCAGAATCGCAGGCGCAAGGGCCGGAAGCACCTGGTGCCGACCATCTACAAGAAGTAGTGCGCTTCGGCTTCGGTCGCGACCGTCGGCTCCGCAAACACACGGAATTCGCGAAGGCGCAGCGCACCGGTCGCCGGATCGGAACGCCGCACTTCACGCTACTGATCGCAGCGCGGGAACTCCCCGCGACGACGAGCCCGAACGTTCGGTCCGCCGTGCAGCCGGCGTATTCCCCTGTTCCGCGGTTGGGGGTAGTGGTCGGGCGGAAAGTAGGAGGGGCAGTCTCCCGCAACAGAGTCAAACGGCTCTGCCGTGAGTGCTTCAGGCTTTGGCCAGATCTGCTACCGGACGGGCTCGATCTCGTCGTGATCGCGCGGCCGGGCGCCGCAGCATTGCAGCTGGCCGAAGTGTGCGCCGAATGGCGCGCCGTGGCGCCGCAAATCAAGAAGCGCGCCGCGGAAGCGCTGGCGCGAAGCGGCAGGTCGGACCATCCTCCGGCCGCACGAAGCGGAGCAGCAAACGGATCGGATTGATGGTCGCACGCACTCTCATCGCCCTTATCATGATCTATCAACGGACGCTGTCGCGGTTGCTCGGTCTCTTTTGCGGACCGACTTGCCGCTTCGAGCCGTCGTGCTCGCGTTACGCGGTGGCTTGCCTCACGGAATACGGCACGCTGCGCGGCGGCTTGCTTTCGCTCGTGCGCATGTGTAAGTGCCACCCGTTTCACCCTGGCGGCTACGACCCGCCTCCCCGCCGTGCGGCCCGACGTCGCAGCGAAAGCGCAACGGAGGCGGGCTGAGGACTCATGGATCGCAACACGATTGTGCGCTGGATCTCCATCGCCGGCCTCATGTACGGCGCTTATTGGCTATTTTACGGCCGCAAAGCGAATGATCAAGGGCAGCGGCTCCCCCCCGAGACATACATCAGCGCCCCTGCTTTCGCGCCCGACGTACTCGACGTGCGGCCCGGAACCCCGGCGACCTCGGGGTCACCGCCCGTGACCTCTTGCACCATCGACGGCAATCGATTCAGCGCGGAAATGTCCTCGCATGGCGCGGGGCTCACACATTTGCGCCTCACGGATGCCCGCTACGCGAGCAGCGCGGCGGCCGACATGTCGACGACGCCGGACGTCGAACGTTGGCGCAACTTACGGACGCTCTTTCGCGAGCCTGGAGCACCGCCGTCGCCGGACGATCAGGTCAAATACGATCGGCTCGACTGGAAGGTCGAGATGCCAAGCGATTTTGCGCGCGGCGCCGGTGCGGGGGGCTCTGGGTGCGAGTTCGCCTACGAGGATGACCGCGTCCGCATCGTTAAGACCGTCACTGCTGGTGAGCGACCGTTCGAGCTCAACGTGGCGACGACGCTGACAAACCTCTCTGACGCGCCGAAGAAGCACACCCTGTCTATCGGGGTTTTTGCGTACCGCACCAACGCCGAAGTGAAGGGCCGCCTCGGGCGCGTTTCGCCGTTTCAGACGGGGCTCGAGTGCGCACGCAACGACGATGTCAAACGCCTCTCCAAGGGAGCCAGCGAGTTCAAGAATGGTTGGTTCGCGGAGCCGCTGACCGACCGCTATGCCGCGGTCACGAACTACTATTTTGCCGAGGCGCTCGTTCCCATGGAGGCTGCTCCTGCGGCGAACGGCGACAAGCCGTCCTGCGATCTTCTGGCGGAGCAATGGTACAGCGATGGGCAGAAGCCCGACGACGACGAGGCCGGCGATGTTTACAAGGCGCGCCTGCAGTATCCCCAAAAGACCTTGGAGCCGCACGCCTCGGCGACTTACCGGCAAATCGCGTTTTTCGGCCCCAAGGAGCGCTCCGTCCTATCGAAGGCCGCGGGAGGGTGGCCACACCTCGGCGATCTCATCAATCTTGGGACGTTCTCGTTCGTCGCGAAGTTTTTGGTCTCCATCATCACTTGGATCCACGCGCACATCACGTTCGGCAACTGGGGCCTGGCGATCATCGCGCTGACAATCGGCTTGAGGGTGTTCCTCTTCCCGCTCACATGGAAGCAGATAAAGAGCACCCTCGCGATGCGCGAGCTCAAGCCCGAGATCGACGCCTTGAACGACAAGTTCAAGTCGGATCCCCAAGCGAAGAACCTCGCTATGATGGAGCTCTGGCGTAAGCACAAGGTCAATCCGCTCGGTGGATGCCTTCCCGCGCTCGTCCAAATGCCGATATGGTTTGCGCTTTACGCGACCCTGCAGACGGCGGTGGAGTTCTACCACACGAAGTTTTTGTGGTTTTCGGACCTCTCGGCTCCCGACAAATACTTCGTACTTCCGTTCGTCCTGGGAGCGGCCATGATCGTGCAGCAACGGATAGTCCCCCAACAGGGAATGGATCCCATGCAGCAAAAGATGATGACCTGGCTCATGCCGCTCGTGTTCACGGTGATGATGCTCTTCCTGCCAGCGGCATTGGGCGTATACATGCTGACGAACAGCGTCCTCGGGATCACGCAGCAGCTCGTGATGGAGAAAGTGTTCCCGCGTGCCGGGGGACCGCCGGCGCCCGGCAAAGGTGAAATCGTCGTGACACGGGATCGGTCCGGCAAGCGGAACGATCCGAACGGCAAGGGGGCGGCCGCTTCCGCGGCCTTACGAAAGGAAAAAGCTCGTGTCTGAAGAGCAGGGATCCAATTCGCAACGGAAG
>JALYHV010000495.1 GCA_030776205.1 Myxococcota bacterium
GCCGCGAGTGGCAACAGTTCGGGCAGCGGAGGCACCGGAACCGCGTCCGGCTCTGCCAGCGGCGCGAGCGGCGCGAGCTCTGGCACAAGCGGGGCCACTAGCGGCAGCAGCGGCGGCGCGAGCGGCAGCGGCGCGGGGACTCCCGATGCCGGCTCCTCCGATGCCTCTGTACCCGATGCCGGCTCCCCCGCCGAGGCAGGCACGACGTCAGTCCTTTGTGGCACCACTCCCGCGGCGCTCAACGTCGGATTGATCGGCAAGATGGAACAGCTTTCCGTCGCGCCAGACGGAACGATCTACTGGTCGAACCAGGGGCCCACGATCGGGCGCTACGCGCCTCCGTATGCGTCGATCGATGCGGCGTGGAAGACGATTGCCGGCGCGAAGATCAATGGCATTGCGCTCGATCCGAAGCGAGGCGTTCTGTACGCAGGGTCGCGCGAGACTCCCGACAAACTGTACAAGATTCAAGTGGCCACGCCGGCGACGACGACGAGCGTCATGCTGCCGAGCTCCCAATCGATCAATGGCGTGACGATCGCCAACGATGCATCCGTCTATTATACGGACCAGACGTTGGGCAACGTCTACCGTATCGGCCCTACGGATACGGCACCAATCAAGGTAAACACGATGCCCGTCGCGCAGGCCAACGACTTGGCCTTCGGCCCCGACGGTTTGCTGTACGTGAACACATGGAGCCCCACTCCAGCGACGATCTTGCGCGTCAACGTGCAAACCGGCGCCGTCGAGCTCTTCGCCACGTTGACTGGGTCCGGCAACGGCGACGGCATCGCCTTCGACAGCGCCGGCAACCTCTATGCTGCCGCCGGTCACCTTTACAAGGTAACTCCGGCCAAGGTCGTGACCATGCTCCCCAACACCGCTGCCGCCGGCATCGAGTTCGGCTGCGGAGCCATCAGCTGCAACGACATGTTTTATTCGGCCCCTGCGGGCGCCACCATGAAGACTACGGTGACGCCAGGGGGGATGGATGTCTTCTGGCACCACCCGTGACGAGGGCAGCGTCGGGCTTCGACACGACCCGACGAGTCGAAAGGGGCCGGCAGATCGAGGTCACTTGCTCGCGTGTCGAACGAGGCGGCGGGTGTGGCGCGCGACGATGCGATCCTCGTCGGTCGCGATGACCCGAACCGTGCAGCGGCTTTCCTTCGCGCTGATGATGTCTTCGCCGCGCGCATTCTCCGCAGCGTCCAAGGCGATCCCAAACACTTCTAGGCCACGACAAGCTTCTTCGCGAACGGCGGGCGAGTGCTCCCCGATTCCCCCAGTAAAGACCACGAGGTCGATCCCGCCCAGTGCCGCCGCGAAGGCGCCGATCGCCTTCCGGACGGAATAGCCAAAAATCTGGACGGCCAGGCGCGCGCGCGCATCTGATTCGCTGCGTGCGAGCAGTATCCTCATGTCCGGGGTGCCGCCGATGGCCATGAGCCCCGATTGCTGATCGACCACCTGCTGGATCTCCTCGAGAGACACGCCCATCGTGCGCGCAAGGAACAGCAACACCCCCGGGTCGAGATCGCCCGTCCTGGTGCCCATCGGAATGCCGCCAGCAGGAGTGAGACCCATGGTGGTGTCAACGGCCCGCCCGTCGCGGACGGCGACGAGGCTCGCGCCGTTGCCAAGGTGCGCGATGACGACTCGCGGGGGTGCGGACGAGCCCAGCAGCGACATGATGTATTCGTAGGACAGACCGTGGAAGCCGTACCGACGCACCCCGGCATCCACGAACCGGTCAGGCAGCGCGAGCCGTGATGCCACCTCCGGAAGCGTCGAGTGAAACGCCGTATCGAAGCAGGCCACCTGCGGCAGCGTCGGAGAGCGCTCCGCGACCGCTTCGATGAGGGCGATTGCTGCCGGCAGGTGAAGCGGCGCCAGCGGCACGAGAACGCGAAGGCTCGCAATGAGCGCGGGATTGATTCGTTCGGGAGAGACATGGCGATGGCCGCCATGAACGACGCGATGCCCCGCCAGCGTGGGCGCCGGCAAGCCCGACTCGTCGAGCAGCGAAAGTGCGGCTTGGAGGGCTGCCTTCGGCTCTCCGTCGCGGACTGGCCGTTCCGTTCTGCCGTCGTCTTTCCGCAGGCACGCGCGCATTGCGCCGTCGGGGGCCTTGTCTATCGACCCGTCTGCGAGGCGCTCTTCGCCCTCGTCACCTGCAGAGAAGATCGCAAATTTCAGCGACGAGGAACCGCTGTTGATGCAAAGGACGATGTCATCCTCGCTCATGAGCGCGACCATGCGAAATTGCGGATATCGTCCATGTCCTCGAAATTTGTCCGAATATACGTGTGATGCGCGGCGAGCAAGGCGCGGCACTCGTCGGCGAGTTGGTCCGCGTCGTCGGGCGGCCGCCGAGCATGTTTGAGGGCTTCGATGACGAGGTGATACCGGCTCGTCTCGTTTATTACCACCATGTCGAAAGGGGTGGTGGTCGTGCCCTGCTCGCGGTAGCCGCGAACGTGGAAGCGTCCCGCGTTCGGACGTCCATTAACGATTTGATGCACCGCTCCGGGGTACCCGTGGAAGGCGAACACGATGTCGGTGTCGCGGGTGAACAGGCGGAGGAACTTATCGTGCGTCATTCCGTGCGGGTGCTCGTCGGGCGAGAACAGCGCCATAAGGTCGACCACGTTGACGACGACGACGCGGAGACAAGGGGCTTTCGTTCGCAACCAGGCCGCTGCAGCAATCGTCTCCAGCGTCGCCACATCGCCCGCACAAGCAAGGACGACGTCGGGGTCACCGCCTTCGGAGTTGCTCGCCCACTCCCATACCGATGCGCCGCGCGCACAATGCTCCCGGGCTGCTTCGATATTCAACTACTGGAGCTGCGGCTGCTTATCGATGATGATGAGGTTGACGTAACTCTTGCTGCGGAGACAATGGTCGGCCGTAGAGAGCAGCTGCGCGACGTGTACCGCGACAACCCGACGAGCTTCCGCCTCTTCGGCCCGGACGAGACGAACGGCGATGTCCCCCAGTGGCCCAGCAGACGCGGCTTTACGTGGTCTGGCCGAAGAGGCTCTCGTAACAAGGCGTTCTCGCGAAGATAGATTTGCCCCAAGGTCAAGTAATTGGCCACCGCCAGTACGCATCGAGACGCGTGAGCTCCGCATCAGCCAGGGAACGGCTCGCCATCGATCGTCACCTCGGGGCAAAGAGGCGCACGGGCGCCGACGGGCCGCAAGACACGCCGAGCATTCCGGCATTGCTGACGGGCGTCAGCGCCCGTAGACCATTCAACGGGGGGCCAGCTCGTCGTGCGCGTTCGCGCAGGGGTCATCGACGAGCTGCCTCCTGGCGGCGTCCCTCAGCCGCGAAGTAACTGCTGCGCGTCAGACGGGGCTGCGCGGAAGAGTGACCTTGAACGTCGCCCCCTTGCCTGGCGCGCTCGCAACATCGATGCGACCACCGTGCGCGCCCACGATCTCTCGTGCAATCCAGAGTCCCAATCCGAATCCACCATAATTTCTGGTCGAAACGGCACGCTCGAACCGCTCGAATATTCGGCCGTGATGCGCCTCGGCGATCCCAATTCCTTGGTCGCTGACCGTCATGATCGCCTCAGTGGGCGTCCCTCGAACCCCGAGATCCACCGGCTTGCCTGCACCGTACTTGATGGCATTCGAAATCAGATTGACGGTGACGCGCTGTAGTCGAGCGCTATCCCAATGTCCGGTCACGGGCTCCGGCGAGGGCGTTTCGACGATCAGGCACGCCGCCGCGGCGGCCGCATCGGCCACCCTCAACGCCGCGTCGTGGACGATGGTCCCGAGATCTGCCTCGTCGAGCTCGAGCTGAAGGCGCTGTGAGGATAGGCGTGAAACATCGAGGAGCTCATCGACCAAGGACGCGAGACGAAGTGACTGCGCGGACGCGCGTTGTGCGACAGTGATTAGTTTGCTGGAATGCGTCGTCGCGTCGGGTCCACTCCGCAACGCGCGGAGCACGGCGTCCAACGAGAGCTGAAGAGAGGTCAGCGGCGTCATGAGCTCGTGGGACGCAATGGACAGGAAATCGTCGCGGTCGCGGAGGCCCTGGCGCAACTCAGATTCGCGCTCCCTTCGCGCGGTGATGTCGATGCAAGACCCGATGAAACCAGCGAACTCGGCCGACGGCAGCCACCGCGGCGTGGCCCGGTCGAGGACCCATCGCCATTGCCCGTCCGCTCGCTTGAGGCGGTATTCGGTTTCCAGCACGCGTCGCTCGCTGAACGCCGCGGCATGGCTCTCCATGTAACCGGCATGGTCCTCTGGGTGAATCCCTTCGGCAAATCCCAAGCCGAGCTCCTCCTGCAGCGTTCGTCCGGTGAAAGCCAGCCACGTGGTATTGAAGAAGGTGCGGAGCGCGTCGGCGCCGCTCATCCAAAGCATCACGGGTGAATGATCGGCCATGTTGCGAAATCGACTCTCTGTCTCCTCGATGCGCCGGCGAAAGCGCTGCTCGTCGGTCAGATCACGAACGACCACGAGCGCAGCGACCACGGTGCCTCGCTCGTCAAACCACGGTTGGTATCGCGCCTGGTAGACCCCACGATGTCCCGTGCGTGCCATGTGAAAAGGCTGCACGGTAGAGGTGACGGAGCTTCCGGCGAGAGCGGCGCGTAGGGCCGCCACCTGTCCATTTTCGACCATCGACGGAAAGAGATCGACTGCGCTTCGCCCGAGCACTCGGCTCGCTGGCACCCCAGTGATCTCTTCGATACGGCGACTCCAGTGAAGATAGTGTAGTTCGGGGTCGAAGGCGACAAGGCCGTCTTCGTCGCGCAGCGCGCGTTCCACGCCCTGGAGCTCGATCGCGAGCCGATTCACCTCGAGCGAGCCCGGGGCCCCATTGGAGCTCACGGCAAAATCACCCGGGGCGACGATGACCGCAACCATGTCCGTTGCGGGAAACGGCGCCCGGGTGCTTCCGGCTTTGCGGACGGCGTATCGCGAGGGGGTTCATAAGGTGGACGATGAGGCTTCATGCCGGGTTCCTGCGTGAACCGTATCGTGGGCGGACGAGCAACTCCGGCGGTCAACGCCCGAGGAGAGAACCACCGTGTACACTCGACGATCCACGATGGTACGACCGGATGCAAGAGAGAGGGAGACCGCTTTGCCGACGGCAATGAAGTTTTCGGCCGCAAGAACGTAAATGGCGAGCGCGGACGCCGAGCGAAGCTCTCCTCGAGACGCTCGTACTCGGCCCCAAGGACGCTTGTCCGAACCCATTGACGCCGGCCTCCTTCCGGCTCAAACCCCCGGAGAGCATGAAGCAGTATCTTGACGTCGTCCGAGCCGTTCTTTCGACGGGAACACGCAAACCCAACCGTACCGGCGTCGACACTCTCTCCGCATTCAACGTTAACTACACAATTGATCTCCGGGACGGTTTCCCACTGCTTACGACCAAGGAGATCTCCTGGAAGAACATCGTCATCGAAAACCTGTGGTTCTTGAGCGGGGACACGCACATCGGCTTGCTCAAGAAACACGGTTGCCGGTTCTGGGACCCCTGGGTGGATGCCAACGGTGAGGTCCCAAGCGCGTATGGCAGCTTCTGGCGCCACTTTCCGATCCATGGGCCGGACGGGGCGCCCGCGTTCAACGATCAGATCACCTGGGTGCTCGAAGAGCTGGCGCAGAACCCGATGAGTCGTCGGCTCGTCGTCACCGCGTGGGCCCCCGGCAACGCGCAGCATAGCAAGCTGCCGCCGTGTCATCTTCTCTTCGTCTTCAACGTCCAGAATGACAGCGACGGTCAGCCACGCCTGTGTCTCCATCTTACGCAGCGAAGCGCCGATGTCGCCCTCGGTGTACCGTACAATATCGCGGGGTACGCCTTGCTGCTCGAGCTCGTTGCGCGATTCGCCGGGATGCGTGCAGGCTTCTTTGGCCACACCCTCGTCGACGCGCACGTCTACACCGCGAAGCCCGACGGATCGATGCCCGAGTTCGATCATGTGCCCGGGCTCGAGAAACAACTCGAGCGCGAGCCACGGCCATTGCCACGACTCGTCATCCACCCGGCGATCCGCAGGCTTTCGGATCTGAAGCCGCTGTTGGAGGCGGAGACCGCGACGGTCTTGGAGCACTTTGCGATCGTCGGGTATCACCCTCACCCGCCCATTCCCTTTAAGGTGGCCGTCTAGTGCGTGGGATGATCTACGCCGTCTCACCCGAGGGCATTATCGGGGTCGGCGGCGTCATTCCTTGGCGTCACGCAGGCGACCTCAAGCGGTTCAAGCGCACCACGATGGGGTCCACGATCGTCATGGGCCGCAACACGTTCGATTCGATAGGAAAGGCGCTGCCGGGGCGGCGCAACATCGTCGTGACCAGCCGACCGCTGGATATCGCTGGAATCGAACGGGTCCGCAGCATCGAGGAAGCGCTTGCCCGTGTGAACGAGGGCGACGTCTGGTTCATCGGCGGTGCGCGGATCTACGAGCAAGCGATGAGCTATGTGGATGTGATCGACGTCACATACGTGCCCGACCGCGTCGACGCCGTCGGCGCCGTGCGTGCTCCGCACATCGACGAGAGCGTCTTTCGGCCGGGGCCGCTGAGGCCACACGAAGACGAAACCGCGCTGTCGAGACGCGTTTATCAGAGGCGACGCGCGTGACGAGGCACCTCGGTTAGCATTGCCCCCTTAGCGCGCGCCTGCGTCCCTAGAAATCTCTCGTTGCGAGGGCGGCGAGGGCGACGCGTCGCCCGGCGGCGCGATGGTCAACGGCGGACCCTCGATCGTCGCCGTCCTCTCCCCTCTGCAACCAAGGGTCACGGTTGCAGCAGCAATCAGGGCGAGCTCGAAAAGCACGCCGAGCAGCGCGCCTCGGCGGGCGCAGTAGGCGATGCGCTCCACGCAACCAGCCCGCGAATCGGACCGCGGTACATGTCTGGGATGCTCGACGGAAACCCTCATCGCGTGCCCTTTCGTCGGTGACTCACCGTCGTACGAGCGAGCTTGCTGGCACGAGAAACGCGGCGGTTTTGGCGGCGAGCTCGCTCGTACTTCGCGCATGCGCCTCCGCGAGTCGATCGCGCAGCAACTCGTCGGCCGCGTGCGGATCCCCCGGACGGAGAACGCTTCGAACGAAGACCTCCGCTGCCTTGTAAGAGCTCCTCACGAGCGGCCCAGAGGCGACGAACGCGAAACCCAAGGCCAGACCCTTGCGCGTGTACTCTTCGAATACCGAGGGGTCCACATAACGATGGACCGCCGCGTGCTTCGGGGACGGACGCAAGTACTGGCCGATTGTGACCACGTCGACACCAGCGTCCCGCAGGTCGCGCATCGTTGCGACGACCTCCTCGTCCGTTTCGCCGATTCCAACCATGATGGAGCTCTTGGTCACCGGACCTCGACCGCGCTCCTTTGCCCGGCGCAGTACGCGCAGCGACTGTTCGTACCCGCAACGGACGTCACGAATCGCGCGCTGCAGGCGTTCCACGACCTCGATATTGTGCGCCCACACGTCCGGGCTCGCGTCGACGGTGATGTCCACCGCCGCGAGGTGCCCGCCAAAGTCGCCAACCAGCGTCTCGACGAGCATCTCGGGGCGCAGCTCTTTCAGACGGCGAACCGTCTTCGCGACATGCCCCGCGCCGCCGTCGAGCAGATCGTCGCGATCCACCATCGTCATGACCACGTACTGGAGCGGCATGCGCGACAGCGCACGGGCGACATGCTCGGGCTCCCGAACGTCTACAGCGCCTCGCGGTAGACCCGTGGCCACAGCGCAAAAGCGGCATCCTCTCGTGCAAGTGTCCCCTAGAAGCATGACGGTGGCGGTGCCTTCGGCCCAGCATTCGCCAATGTTTGGGCAGCGCGCCTCTTCGCATACGGTGTGCAAATCGAGCCTGCGAAAGGTCTCTTTCAGCTCGTTGTAGCTGCGGCCACCGGCGGCGCGGACCTTCAGCCAAGGGGGTTTCGGCCCACTGGGCACGCTGCTCACGATTGCACACCGCGAGCAGCGGCCATTCGAGCGGCGATTTCGTCAGTCGCCGTTTGCAACTCCAGCAGCGCGCGTTGCTTGTCGCCCTCAACGTAAGCCCGGAGGCCCTCAGCGAGCGTCATCGCGAGACTGACGTTCACGCCCCGTTCGGCGAGATCGGCGCCGACCTCCGGGTTCTTCAGCAGGACGTCCAACTGGCGGAAGATCTCGTCGAGCTCATTTGGCCGCGATTGGCTCATGGTCCGAGGAGTCATAGCACCGCCATCCTGCGCGTCGTGTGTGCGCCGCTCGGTAGTAGGTTACGCAGTGAGGGCACCGCCTTCGACGACCTCCTGAGACCGCCCGATCGCGTCAATGACCGCGTCGAGGGCGTCTGCTTGCGGGGCCGCGCCACCTCGATATCGACCGGCGGACGAGGTATGTTCCGCGGCGCCGGTGACCATCTGGACGGCGGTGCGCATCCCCATCTGCATGGCTGCGTCCATGAACACGTACCGGAAAAGGCCCTGGCGGCCCGCCGTGCGAACATTCGCGAACCGCCGCACCTCGGCCAACAGTGTTTGGCGGTCTCGCTCGTAGGCCAGATGATAAACGGGGTAACCGTGCGCCACGCGCACCACGAACGAAGAGATCACGTCGCGGATGGGGTACCCGAGCTGCTCTAGTTCTACGAGCGCGCGGTCGCGCAGCTCCGATGCGCTCGCGTTCCATGTGGTGTCCTCTACATCGCATGGCACTTCGAGCATGAGAGAGGTTCGCCCCTCGGGCGCCATCCAGCGACTTCGCCGTTTGGGTTCCTGAATGCGCGACATCGTATGGCGAGCGCTGGCGACGTACATCCACGTGTTGCTCGAAAAGTCGGAGCGCGCGAGCATGAGGTTTACGAACGAGAGCGCCCGGAAACGAAGGCGTTTCGCCGCCTCAGCAATGTCGGCCGGCGCGTCGGGCCGGAGCATTCGCGCCAGATCAGGCAGCGGCATCGTGGAGAGCAGCGCGCCGACAGGGATGCGCTCGGCCGTCCCACCACCCTCGACGATAACCGCCGTCGCTCGGTCACCGCTGGATTCCACGCCGACGACACGGACGCCGCTGCGCACCTCCCCTCCCCGGGCGCGAACGTCCTCGGCGATCGCCCGATAGAGCTGCCCCATTCCGAGGCGCGGGTAAAGATAGCGCCGCGCGTAGGTTCGAACGGGCGACGTTCTCGCTCCCGCGAGCCGCAGGATTACGTCGCGCAGGTCGAGCAGAGAGATGCGCTCGCGCGCCCAATCCGCGGAGATGAGACTGGGGTGGATGCCCCATAACTTCTGGGTATACGGTCCGAAAAACCTATCGTAGAGATACTGGCCGAAGCGCGCGGTCACCCAGTCCTCGAAGCTCCGATCCGGACGCGGGACCAGCTGCGCACGAGCACGCGAGCCGAGCCAGCTGAGGAAAGCGCACGCGTTCTCCATTGGGCCGAGGCTGCGCAGAAGATCGGCCGCATCGAGCGGATACCGGAACTGACGTCCTTCGTAGAGAACGACGCTTCGCCGCTCGCCGACCAGCAGGTCCGATCCGAGGAGCGTCTCGAGCCAGCGCGAGAGCACCGCATCCGACGAGACGAAGCGATGGCCCCCGAGATCGAACCGCCAACCGTCCCTCTCGTGCGTCGCGCAGAGGCCGCCGAAAACTGCCTCGCCCTCCAGGACGAGGGGTTTGATACCCAGCCGACAAAGTTGCCAGGCGGCGGCCAGCCCGCACGGCCCGCCGCCCACGATGACGAAGGGAAGCCGCTCTGCTGCGAGTGATCCGACCGTTCCATTCATCGAGCACCAGCCGCTACCGAACCGACGTCGCTTGTTCGTTGCCAATGGCAACCCTACGTGACCTGACGAAGATCTCATCGGTGCGCTCGGCCAAGAGCTTGGCCTCGGCCGCCATGGAGCTGTCACTCTCGTATTCCGGCGCGCGGGCCAAAAGCCGTGCGTACGAGTGGCAGGTTCGCGCGAGCTCCAGCTGGTTTCCGAGCGCTTCGAAGATCGACGCAAATCGCTTCATGTGTTCTGCCGTTTTGCGTCGAGCGGCAGCCGCGAGCGATTCGGGGACGGCCGACACTGTCGTGGTTCGGTCGGCCCCCAGCAACTCGCCGAGTAGCCGCAGGGCCACACCGAGCTCCACCGTGCTCTGCACCGACTCGAGGATACTCACTGAGCGCTGCGTCAGCTCAATGGCTCTCACTTGCTCGTTACGGGTCGAATACGCGTTCGCGAGAGCACCCATCGCTTCCGCCAGCGCCCACTTGGCCCCCAGCTCGTCCCTCAGCTCCTCCGCCTGCTTGAGCGCAGCGCCGGCCTTCACCGCATCGCCGGCGCGGTCGTGGGCCGCCGCGAGGTTGGCAGGGACCGTAGCGGTTCGGTTCCGGTCACCCAAGTCGCGCGCAACGTCGTACGCCTCGGAAACTCGCCTCAGCGCTTGCTGCTCGTCGTGCGTGTCGCGCGCGACCATGCCGAGCGCGTTGAGAGTTATGTTCTCGCCGAACGTGTCACCGACTGCGGCGAGATGCAAGCGAACCTCGGCCTTGGCTGCATCCGCGTCCATGCCGTCGATGAGACCGAAGCGCGCCCGCAGCGCTCGCGCGAAGACCTCGTAGGCCGGACCTCCGTCGCGAGCCGTCCCGCGATATACGCGCGGCGCCTCACCCGCCTGACGAGCGCGCACCAAGAAGTCGCGGACAAGGCGGGTCTTGCCGATCCCAGTGGCCCCGAGGACGGTGACCGGACGGGCAAACCCGTCGTCGCGGTTGGCCCCATAAGCTCGCTCCATTTCGAGCATCTCGGTCGCTCTGCCGATGAGAACGGCGTGCCGTTCGCTCACAGAGAACCGGGGCGACGGAACGACGCTGTCGATGTGCACTTGCGCAAGGATAGCCCAGGAGCATTCGTCATTCGCCTTCCGCCCGCTCGCCCCCGCGAACTTGGCCCGTCGCGTAAGTCCATGCTCTGGGTCGACCACCCGCCGTGCGCCTCGAACCCTTCTCGCTTGCCGCGCTCGCAACGACGCTCACCTTGGCTCCGGCTGCTTCTCGTCTGGCGCCGATCAGCACGAGCTCTGCCGTCTCGGGGCAAATCGTGGAAGGTGAAGCCCAGAGGACGAGACCAGCGACCGCAGCGCGCGGGAGCTTGCCGGGCTCGGTAGCATTGCGTTTCGGACGGAGCGTCGGCTCTCCGACCGAGGGACAGCTCATTGGCGGAATGCGCCTCGCCGAGACGAGCTATCTTCGCGTCGTCCCGGTTTACGCGGGCGCCGATGTGCGTTGGGGACTGGAGCCGCTTGTGGCGATGCTCGACCGTGCCGCACGGTCGGTGCGGCGTCAGTTTCCGACGGCGGTCACGTCCGTCGGCCATCTTTCCCGCGAAGGCGGGGGCGAGCTCGACCGCCATCGGTCGCACGAGAGCGGTCGCGACGCCGACCTCGCCTTTTTCGTGCGGAGCTCGTCGGGGCACCAGCTCTTTGCATCGAGCTTCGTGCCATTCCGCGGCGATGGCACTGCAAGCAGCTGGCCGGGCGCGTACTTCGACGACGGCGAGAACTGGGCGCTCGTTGCCTCGTTATTGAGCGACCCGGAGGCTCGGGTCACTCATCTCTTCGTCGCCTCCCCACTGCGCGCGCGACTGCTCGCTTACGCCGAGCGCCTGGGCGTACCCGCGAACATTCGCATCCGTGCCGCCGAAGTGATGCAGCAACCTCACGGTGCGCTCCCCCACGATGATCATTTTCACGTTCGCATCGCCTGCCCGCCAAACATGTTGAGCTGCGTCGAAAACCCAACGATGCCCGCACATCACGCCTTTCCGGCATTCGTCGCCCACGGGCGACGCGGGGGCGTACCACAGGATCGCGCGCATCCGGCGACTCCGCAGCGCGTTCCTCCGCCGCGACCCGCCGAGCCGATCACGGAACCCGCAAACGCCCACCCCGCCCGCCGCGCGCCAGCAGCCCCGTCAGAGTTGCCCGGAGCGCCCGTGCTCCTCGCGGCGCCGCTGGACGATGCCGACGGCTAGCACCGCGTCCGCGGCTCGTGACCCCTTGCTTTGCCGTTGCCGGGTTGCCCTTCCGCGTTGAACGGAGCGTCCACGTTCACTACCGTTGCAACCCCATGAACAAGGTTGTCCACTCTGCGCTCGAGGCCGTGCGCGACATCCCCGACGGCTCGACGGTCTTGGCTGGCGGGTTCGGCCTCTGCGGCATCCCGGAGAACTGCATTCAGGCACTGCGCGACCTCGGCACGAAGAACCTCGTCGTCGTCTCCAACAACTGCGGCATCGACGATTTCGGGCTTGGAATCCTGCTTCGCAACAAGCAGATCGCGAAAATGGTGTCCAGCTACGTGGGTGAGAACAAGGAGTTCGAGCGTCAGTACCTCGCCGGCGAGATCGAGGTGGAGCTCACCCCCCAAGGGACACTCGCCGAGCGGTTGCGTGCCGGCGGCGCCGGCATTGCGGCTTTCTACACGCCCACGGGCGTGGGCACGGCCACCAGCGAAGGCGGCCTGCCGCTACGCTTCGCCGCGAATGGGAGCGTGGCAAAGCATTCTCCAAAGAAGGAAACGCGGGAATTCGACGGCCGGACCATGGTGCTCGAGCGCGCGATCACTGGTGACTTCGGCCTGGTCAAGGCGTGGAAGGGTGACCGCTTCGGGAACCTCGTGTACCGACACACGGCAATGAACTTCAACCCGATGATCGCGACCGCCGCGAAGATCACCATTGCCGAGGTGGAGCAGCTCGTTGAAGTGGGCGAGCTGAATCCGGACTGCATTCACACTCCGGGCATCTATGTTCAACGCCTTTTTCGCGGCGAGGAGTACGAAAAACGCATCGAGCGACGCACCACGAGAAAGAGCTGACCCATGGCCTTGACGAGAGATCAGATCGCTCGCCGTGCGGCGCAGGAGCTTCGCGATGGTTATTACGTGAATCTGGGTATCGGCATGCCTACGGCGGTGTCCAATTTTATTCCGCCAGGAGTGGAAGTTGTCCTGCAGAGCGAGAATGGTCTGCTCGGGGTCGGTCCTTACCCCTCCGAAGGCGAGATGGACCCGGACCTGATCAACGCTGGAAAGGAAACAGTGAGCATGGTCCCGGGCAGCGCCGTGTTCTCGAGCGCAGAGAGCTTCGCGATGATACGGGGGGGGCACATCGACCTCGCGATCCTGGGCGCGATGCAGGTCAGCGAGGAGGGGGATCTGGCCAACTGGATGATCCCCGGCAAGATGGTCAAGGGTATGGGCGGCGCAATGGATCTGGTCGCGAGCGCGCGGCGCGTGGTCGTCATGATGGATCACGCCGCCAAGGATGGGACGCCCAAAATTCTGACGCGCTGCCAACTGCCGCTCACAGGACGGCGTGTCGTCCACCGTATCATTACCGATCTCGCTACCATTGACGTCACCGCAGATGGGTTGATCCTTCGCGAGGTGGCGCCGGGAGAGAGCGCGAGAGAGATCCAGGAGCGCACGGAGCCGACGTTGAAGATCGGGCCGGAGCTCACGACAATGAAGGTCTGAAAGGCACCACCTTCAATGCCCTGGCCGGACAAGAAACTTCCCGAGCTCGATGCCGCCGAGAAAAAGACCCTAGGCAAGGGGGTCTTTCGTAAGTGCGACGGTTGCGGGGAGACCCTTCCGTCCGAGACCCTTGCAACGAATTTCGAGGTCTGCCCGCAGTGCGGCAAGCACCACAAGCTCGGCGCCGGTCGCTGGCGACAATTGCTGCTCGACGACGGCCTGCTCGAGGAGTGGGACGCCGATCTCATACCGGGCGATCCGCTCGAGTTCGTCGACGGCAAGCGCTACCCAGACCGCGTGGCGGCCGCACAGAAGGCATCGCGTGCCAAGGAGGCCATCGACATTGGACGAGCACGCCTCGATGGGCGTCCCATCGCGTGGGGTCTCTTCCTGTTCGCGTTCATGGGCGGCTCGATGGGGTCCGTGGTCGGGGAAAAAGTGACGCGTCTCTTTGAGCGCGCGACCGCCGAACGTCTGCCCGTCGTGCTGCTCAACGCGAGCGGAGGGGCGCGCATGCAGGAGGGCATTCTCAGTCTGATGCAAATGGCCAAGACCGTCGCGGCGCTCGAGCGACTCAAGGACGCCCGCCTGCCCTTCCTCAGCGTGCTGCTCCACCCCACGACGGGCGGCGTCGCCGCGAGCTTCGCTTTGCTCGGCGACGTGAACCTCGCCGAGCCGGGGGCGCTCATCGGGTTCGCAGGACCGCGCGTCGTCGAGCAAACAATCCGGCAGAAGCTGCCCCCCGGCTTTCAGCGGAGCGAGTTTCTGCTCGCGCACGGAATGGTCGACCGCATCGTTAGCCGTCTCGAAATGAAGCGAGAAGTCTCGGCGGTGCTGGCGCACTTGTCCGGGCGTGCGTGCTGAACCGTGGCCCCTGACCCGCAGGCGGCGCCGTCGGTGCCCCCGCTTGGGGACACACTGGCCCGGCTGTACACGCGCATCCCGCTCGGAATTCGACTGGGCCTCGAGCCGATGCGCGAAGCATGCTCGCGTCTCGGACTACCGGAACGTGCCTTCGCTGCGGTCCACGTGGCGGGCACGAACGGCAAGGGCAGCGTCTGCGCGATGGTCGAGGCCATCTTGCGCGCGGAGGGCGCCAAGACCGGCCTGTACACATCGCCCAACCTGTGCCGTTTCGCCGAGCGCATTCGTGTCGCTGGCGAGCCGATAGCAGACGCGACCCTATCGCGGCACCTCACGAAGGCACTCGATGCAGGCGCCGAGCTCTCCTTCTTCGAAGCGGCGACGTTGGCGGCCTTCCTCGCTTTCCGCGAAGCCGGCGTGGACATCGCCGTCATCGAGGTAGGTATCGGCGGCCGGCTCGATGCCACCAACGTGATCCCCGCGCCCCGAGCCGCCGCGATCACGCGGATAGCCATGGATCACGCGGATCGGCTGGGCGCGACGCTAGTCGAGATCGCGCGCGAGAAGGCTGGCATTGCCAAGCCCGGAATGGACATCATCGTGGGTCCCGCGTCACCGGAGATCCGCGCCGCCATCGACGAGGTGGCGCACGCGAATGGCGCGACGACGACCGGAATCGATGGCGCGTCCGCCCCAACCCGGATTGCGCTGGCTGGCCTGCATCAGCAGGCGAACGCACGCGTTGCCAGTGCGCTCGGAGCCCGGCTCGGCGCCTCGTCGCGCGCCATCGAACACGGGATCGCACGTGTCGAGTGGCCTGGACGCTTGGAGCTCATCGAGGCGCGATCGCCCCGAGGGGAGGAGCGTTCTTTTCTGCTCGACGCGGCGCATAACGTCGACGGCGCGCAAGCACTGGGCCAGCACCTCCGCGCGCTGGGGCGCAACCCCGGCGAGGTGACCCTAGTGTTTGGCGCACTCGCCGACAAGGATTGGGCCTCGATGCTCGACATACTTTCGCCGCTCGCCGATAGACGCGTTTACGTAGAACCGGGCGGCTCTGCGCGAGGCTCGGTGGATCCGGGCCTGATGCGTGCACGGCACGACGGTGTCGTGGCCGATGCGGTGGAGGACGCGCTCGTATTGGCGTCCGATTTTCGTCATCGATCCTCGCCTACCTGGCCTACGCGGGCTGCAATGATGCGCTCGGGTCGTCTTCGCGAACCGCCTCTCGTCGTCGTAGCCGGATCTATCTTACTCGTAGGTCGTGCTCGGGCATTGCTCCTGGGTCTACCGTGCGACGCCCCCGTTGGGCTTTGAAGACGCCCGCTCCCGGCAGTACATTGCCCTCTTGCCGCCATGCCCAGCTTCGACATCGTCTCGAAGGTCCAATGGAACGAAGTCGATAACGCATTTCAGCAAGCGCAAAAAGAGATCGCTCAACGGTTCGATTTCAAAGATACGGAGACATCGATCGAAAAAGCACCCGATGCCGTCACGATCCGCTCGGGCAGCGAGGATCGCGCCAAGGCTGCGCTCAACGTGTTCCAGGATAAGCTCGTGAAGCGAAAGGTCTCTCTTCGCTTCACCGAAGCGGGGAAGCCGGAGCCCACGGCAAAGGGCGGCTCGCGAATCATCGTCAAGATCAAGGAAGGCGTCGAGGTGGAGGTTGCCCGGGCGATCGTTCAATCCATCAAGGACGCCAAGCTGAAGGTTCAGGCTTCCATTCAGGAGGCGCAGGTGCGCGTGACGGGGAAGAGCAAGGACGACCTCCAGGCTGCGATGGCAGTCGTGCGTCAAGTGGACCGGGGCGTCGAAATACAGTTCGCGAATTTTCGAGACTGACGGGCGATGAAAAGGATCGATTCGCTACGAGAGGGCGGCGCCCCATTGACGTCGGAGCGCACACTCTTCGGTACCGACGGAATCCGCGGCGTCGCCAACGAGCACCCGATGACGCCCGAGCTCGCGCTGCAGCTCGGACGCGCGGTAACTTTCGTCGCCGGACGCGGCAAGCATCACGTGCCGCGTATTCTGATCGGCAAGGACACGCGCCTTTCTGGTTACATGCTGGAGCAGGCCATCGCGAGCGGTGTCTGCGCCGCCGGTGGACGCGTCATGCTTTGCGGACCGATTCCGACACCGGCGGTCGCACACCTGACGATCAGCATGCGCGCCGACGCTGGCATCGTCATCAGCGCGAGCCACAACCCCTATCAGGACAACGGCATCAAGGTCTTCGGTCAGGACGGCTTCAAGCTACCGGACGACGCCGAATGCGAGATCGAGCGACTGATGCAAGATCATCGCCTGCTCGGCCATCGGGTCATCGGCCCGAGCATTGGACGGGCGGAAAAGCTGGAAGACGCGCGTGGACGCTACATCGTGTTTCTCAAGCAGACCTTCCCGCGTGACCTGTCGCTCGACGGCGTGCGCGTGGTCGTCGATGCCGCCCATGGCGCCGCGTACCGTGTCGCGCCCCTCGTGCTCCAGGAGCTCGGCGCGCATGTTACGTCTGTCGGTGTGAAGCCGAACGGCGTCAACATCAACAAAGACGTCGGGGCGCTTTTTCCGGATCATATGCGCGCCGAGGTGGTCAAGCGTGGCGCAGCGATGGGGATTGCTTTGGACGGCGACGCCGATCGGGTCATTGTCGTCGACGAGAAGGGGCAGCTCGTGGACGGCGACCAAGTTCTCGCCATGTGCGCGACCCGAATGGTCGAGGACCAGACGCTGAGAAAAAAGACCGTCGTGGCGACGGTGATGTCCAACCTCGGCCTCGAGCACGCCCTCGGGCGGATCGGTGCGAAGCTAGTCCGCACGCAGGTGGGCGACCGCTATGTCGTCGAGGCCATGCGTGCCGGCGGCTACAACCTGGGGGGCGAGCAGTCTGGTCACCTGGTGTTCCTCGACCACGCATCGACCGGTGACGGAATGTTGGCGGCTCTGCAGGTTCTGTCGCTGATGATCCGAACCGGGCGTCCGATCTCGGAGCTCGCGCAGCAGTCGATGGGGCGCGTGCCTCAAGTCCTGGAAAGCATCACCCTCCCCGAGCGCCGGCCGCTGGAAGGTATGCAGCGCCTCGCTCGCACGACAGCCAAAGTTGCGCGTGCTCTCGGCAAGGACGGACGCGTCCTCGTGCGATGGAGTGGCACCGAACCGAAGCTGCGCATCATGCTCGAGGGCCCGGGTGAAGAGCGGATCCGCGAGTGGGCGAAGGAGCTGGCCGAGGCCGCGCGCCGCGATGGCTGACGCAACCGCAGCGGCCGGGACGACAGGATGGGCGCCGCGCTCGTCCATCGTCCGTCGAACAAATGACAGCACGGACGAGCACGACCTGGGACGGGCTCAGTACCGGTAGTGCTCGGGCTTGAAAGGCCCCTCCACCGGGACACCGAGGTACTCGGATTGCTCCTTGGTCAGCTTGGTCAGCTTCACGCCGAGCTTCGGCAGGTGGAGTGCGGCGACTTTCTCGTCCAGCTTCTTGGGTAATGTGTAGACCTGCTTGTCGTATTTGGCATGGTTCTGCCAAAGCTCGATCTGCGCGATGACCTGGTTCGAGAAGCTCGACGACATGACGAACGACGGGTGGCCGTTGGCGCAGCCGAGGTTCACCAGGCGTCCGCGGGCGAGCAGGGTGAGGTGCTTGCCGTCAGGGAAGACGAACTGGTCCACCTGCGGCTTGATGTTCACCTCTTTGATCTCGGGATTCTTCTCGAGCCACGCCACGTCGATCTCGCAATCAAAATGCCCGATGTTGCAAAGGATGGCCTGATCCTTCATCGCCCTCATGTGCTCCGAACGGATCACGTTTGCGCAGCCCGTTGCAGTCACGAAGATGTCGGCGATGGGCGCCACCTCTTCGAGCGTCGCCACCTGATAGCCTTCCATCGCGGCCTGGAGAGCACAAATCGGGTCGATCTCGGTCACGACGACTCGCGCGCCGAGCCCACGCAACGATTGGCAGCATCCTTTTCCGACGTCGCCGTAGCCGCATACGACCGCGAGCTTGCCCGCGAACATGACGCCCGTCGCCCGCTTGAGCCCGTCACCCAGTGATTCGCGACAGCCGTAGAGATTGTCGAACTTGGATTTGGTGACGCTGTCGTTCACGTTCATCGCGGGAACCTTGAGCGTCTTCTTTTTAGCCATTTCGTAAAGGCGATGGACCCCCGTGGTGGTCTCCTCGGAAAGGCCACGAATGGGATCCGGACCTTCGAAGAACTCCGGATGCTTCTCGTGAATGACACCCGTTAGATCGCCGCCGTCGTCGAGAATCATGTTCGGCGCCTTGCCCCCGGCGAACGCCCGCAGCTGCATGTCGATGCAGTCGTAGTACTCCTTTTCGGTCTCACCCTTCCACGCGAAGACGGGCACCCCGCTCTTGGCGATCGCCGCGGCCGCGTGATCTTGCGTAGAAAAGATGTTGCAGCTGGTCCAAGTCACCTCGGCGCCGAGTTCGAGAAGAGTCTCGATGAGCACCGCGGTCTGGATGGTCATGTGCAGGCAACCCGCGACGCGGGCTCCCTTGAGCGGCTTCGTTGCGCCGAACTCCGCGCGAAGCGCAATCAATCCCGGCATTTCGGTTTCGGCGATCGTGATCTCTTTACGACCCCACTCCCCGAGCCCGATTTCCTTAACCTTGTATTTGTCAGCCATCGCCATCCCTCTTTTTCAATCGTTGTATTTGCGTCGCGTTCGTCCAATTGGCCTCGCCGGCACGACCACGCGAAGGACTGCGCGCGATCATGGCTTGCCAGGGCAAGTGCTTGTCTGCGCCGTCGCCGCAAAGCGTCGGCGGTATTTTTATCAGGCGTGCGTCTTCGAGCCCCGCTCCCCTCGCGAATCGACGCAGTTCGGCGGCGCCGAAGCCAAGCCAGACGTCGGCTTGGTCCCGCATTGCCTCGTCGTTATGCGATGCGTAGTCGAGCACCACCAGGCTTCCTCCAGGCGCACAGAGGGACGCGAGCTGCGCGACGGCCTTGGCCGGCTGCGGCGAATGGTGGAGAATTCGCGAGGCGAAGACGATGTCCGCGCCGGCACCCGCTTCGGCCCCGCCGGCCGAGAACCCGAGCGCGCTGCGAAGCTCGGTGCCGTCGAGCGGCCCCTGGAACAGCGTCACGTTCGCAAAGCCGCGGGCGGAGACACGCTCCCGCGCCCTGGCCAGCTGTTCGCCGGAGCGATCGACGGCGAGGACACGCTCGTACACGGGGGCGAGCACCTCGAGAAGGCGACCGTCGCCCGTCCCTGCATCCAGGGCCAACGCGCGGCGCGGCAGCAGCGGCGCGAGGGCAGCAAGATAGGCGCCGAGCTCGGCCGGCAGAGCGTCAGGTTTCGTGCGCGTAGGTCTCGCGAAAAACTCGTGGGCGGCGGCCTCGCGGAGCCGCACAATTTCGGGCACTCGGAGGAGACTGCCATCCCGTTCGCACAGTTCGCGTCCGCTCGCCAACGCATCCAGAACCACCGGATCAATCCCCGCCTCAGACGCAATACGTACCAGCGTGCGCGTACCCTCGCGGCGGTCGGCGAGTAACCCCGCTTGCCGCAACGCGGCCGCGTGGCGGGAAACGTTGGGCTGGTTTTCCCCCATAAGCTCCGCGAGCTCTCCGATGCTCAGCTCTTCGTCTGCCGCGAGCGCGAGCAGCCGCAACCTCGCCGGCTCCGACAGCACGCGATAGAGCTCCCAACGGGGTCCGGGGGACGTGGCGGGATTGGCCAACACCGTAAACTCTATGCGTTCATGCGCATGAAGGCAAGAACAGGAGTTGGCAACGGACGGGTTCGTCGAACGTCGCGCGGTGTGCGGCCCTGCCGAGTTAGAATGCTCGGGTGAGCACGACGAGCGCGCCGCCACCGCCCGGCCGCGAAGCGAGCAGGGGTGGCAAAGCACTCCCGCTGCAGTTGGGCCTCCCCGCGCCGGCCGATGTGTCGATCGCCGAACTGCCGGCGCCCGAGCCGGAGGCCCGATCTTCGTCCCGATTGGTCGCGCGCATTGCTGCATTCGCCTTCGCGATGGCGCTCATAACGACGGTCCTCATCGAGTGGGTGTTGCCCTGGTACGTCAGGCACCAGTGCGAGCAACAAGCCGCGGCCCACGGGATCGTGCTGACCGTCGAGGACGCGTCGCTCGGACCCGGCGGATTCCGCCTCTCGCGAGTGACTGCGACGTTCATGGAAATCCCGGGCGCACACGCGCAAGTGCCCGAGCTCGAGGTCGAGACCAGTGGGCTGGTCCCCAGTAAGATGATCTCCCGCGGCGCGGAGGTTTTCCTCGACGGACCCTGGAGCTCGGTCGACACCGCCTTGGCCAGATGGCGAGCGAGCGCGAGAGGCGGTCAGTCTGGCGCCTGGGCACCCGCTTCAGTGACGGCTATTGGGACGCATGTCATCTGGCGAAACCCGGTCGGTGACAACGCTCGACTCGATGCCGCCGACGTTCATCTCGAGGTCGTTTGGAGCGGAAGAGGCGCGGAGATGCAAGCCGCTTCCGATCAGGTCACGGTCGACCTCCCGGGCGGCAGACTCGGACCGTGGGCCGCTCATCTCGATCGCACGCCGAGCGGCTCACGGCTTCGTGTCGCGCTCGATCCCGGCGTGCCGGACAGCTGCACGATTCTGATCATGGCGGACCCGGAGCGCGTGACGGCGCTCGACGTTGCCGTGCATCGCTCCCCCTTGGCGCGGCTCGGCGTGTCCGCCGCGATGCTCGGCGTACAAGGCGACGACGTTCAACTGGAAGCGACGATTCACTACGCCACCCTCGGCCCGCAGCGCGCCGAGGCATCGGCCAAGGGAGCCCTCCATGGAATCAAAGCGGCCTTCAGCCCAAACCCGATGGGCATCGCCTGGGAAGGGACGGCGAACGGGGACCCAATGGTCGGCATCGACGTCACGAAGGCCCGCCTCGCGGTGGGCCCGCTCGTGGGTCCGCTGAGCGGAACGCTGAACGCACCCGAAGGAGCGTTCCGCCTCAACCTCGCGTGGGCTGCCGGCCCCGTGCCATGCACCGCACTAAACGCCTCTTTGGGCCCTGGGCAGCCCTTCGAAATTGCGTACGCCCTCCGCCAGCTCGCGGAGGCCGCCACACGGAAACACCTGACCGCTCAGGTCAGAGCGCGCGCCGAGCTCACGTTCGATTCCCGCGATCCGTTTGCGAGCACAGCTGAGTTCGTCCCCAGCGGGACTTGCGATAAACAATAGCGCCACGCGAGGCAATTTGCCACGAGGCGTTTTGGCCGCCGGCGTCCCGTGCGACGGCGCAGCTGCGAATCAAAGCCTAGCAACCCTGCTGCGTTCCGTCGAAGGCGCGCGTGTGCGCAAGCATCGGTCGTTCCAGCGCGCGAGGCGGCACGATGACTGCTCTCGAAGGCGTGGTGGCCGCCCCCCCGAGCGACCCCCCCCCGGATGACGCATCGGGAACGATGCGGCGACGCGCTCGCGTGCTCGTGGTGGATGACGAGGTGTTAGTCGCCGAATCGCTGCGTCGCGTTCTTTCGGACGAGTTTGCGGTATCGGCCATAACAACGCCCCAAGAGGCGCTGGACCGCCTCGCTGGCGGAGACTCCTTCGACGTCATCTTGTGCGACGTCATGATGCCAGTCATGAATGGGATCGAGCTCCGCGAGCGTGTGCAGGCGTTCGCTCCGGAGCAGGCCGCCCGGATCGTCTTCATCACGGGTGGAATCCTAGTGCCGCAAGTGCGAGCGCTTCTCGAGAGCGTGCCCAATGCATGGCTCGAAAAGCCAATTGATCTCGAAGGGCTTCGGGACCTCATTCGGCGCCGCATTCGTGGGGTGGCTTGGCAGATCGCGCGCGGTGGGGTATGAGGCCGGCCCATGCGTGGCTACCAGCAACCAGCTCTGCGCCGTCAGGCTACCGATGAGCAGCTCGCCTTTCGTGGTCTGTCGCGCCATCGTCGGACGAAGCTCGCCCGTGCCGCGCAGACGACGCTGCTGAAGGCGGACCAATGGGCGCGCGGAGGCGCGGTATTGCCCGAGTTGGCTTCCGCTCTCGAAGGAGCGCTCAAGTCGGCGAAGGCAAAGGCCCCCCGCAGCGCGTGACCGGCGCCGCGCTGAGGCACATCACCCGCTGCGCTTCACGAAGTCCTTCATGAAGGAGGAAAGCGCGTCGACCCACGCGGGCTCGACGGCGTTGTACAAGGACGCCCGGATGCCGCGGAGGCTCCGGTGACCTTTGAGGCCGACCATTGAATGCTTGGCTGCCTCCTCGACGAATTTCTTTTCCAGGTTCTCACCCGGCAATCGGAAAACGACGTTCATCTGGGAGCGGCTGCCCTGCTGGACCGGACATCGATAGAATTCGGGGTTGTCATCTATAACGGCATAGAGGACGGCTGCCTTGGCTCGATTTCGAAGCTCGATGGCGTCCAAGCCACCGAGGCCATCGAGCCACGAGAGCACATTGCGCACGAGGTAAATGCCGAACGTCGGTGGCGTGTTGAGAAGTGATTTGGCCTCGACGTGTGCACGGTACTGAAGGATGTTGGGCAAGTCCCTCCGGCCTGATTCGATGAAGTCGTGACGAGCCACGACGAGGGTGACCCCGCTCGGACCAACGTTCTTCTGCGCCCCTCCGTAGATCATCGCAAACGGGCTGACATCGAACTTGCGCCACAGGAAGTCGCTCGACATGTCGCAGATCTGCGGGGCCATGCCGAAGCGCGGCAACGGATTATCTAGGTACTGCACGCCGTGGATCGTCTCATTACTCGCCCAATGAACGTACGATGCACCTTCGTCGAGCAGGGCTTCCTCGGCGCGAACGACCCTGCGATAGCCTTCCTCGCGCGTGGACGCCGCGATGCGCACACGGGCGCCCGCGACCCTCGCCCAGGCGGCCGCCTCGTCGTGCGCCTTGGCGCTCCAGGCTCCCGTCACGACGAAATCGGCCGAACCGCCGGACGGCAAGAAACTCATAGGCACGAGCGCAAACTGCATAGACGCTCCGCCCTGCAAGAAGACGATATCATGACTGGCGGGGATGGCGAGCAGCCCTCGCAGCAGCGAAAGGGCGTCGTCGTGAACGGCCTCGTACTCCTTGCTGCGGTGCGAATGCTCCATGACGGACATACCGGTCCCTTCGAAATCGAGTAGCTCGTTGCGAGCGCGCTCCAAGGCGGCGAGCGGCAGCGTCGCGGGACCGGGATTGAAGTTCATTGTCCGTCGCATGGCGGCGCACTCTAGGTCAGCATCGCGGGTTGCTCTAGGCCAGCGCGGCGCTTCGCGCGAAGACCCGGCGTGCAAGGCCGGTGGAGCACCCGGACCCTAAGGACGCCTCTCGCGCGCGCGGCGGGCGGCGAGTACCCTACCCGGCCACGCTGCCCAATGCTCCCCCTCGACATCATTCCGGTCGGCACGACCGTGCAGACCCTGGTGACCGAGGTCGTGCCAGAGGTGCATGCCCGTCTCGTGGAAGAGGGCGGACCAGACGAGGAGCTCGCGATCGCGGTGCGCATCGACGGCAGCGGAAGCTGGACGCTGCGCATTCGCCGGAACGTGATGACCGTTGACGAGGGCGAAGACCAGCGGGTCAGCATGTGGCTGTATGCGACGACCCGTGACGTCGAGCGCTTCCTGGAGGACGCCCTCGGCCCCGGCCGCCTGGGATCGAAGACACTGCAGCGCGGCGGCGTGTCGACTGTGACAGACCCCCGGGTGATAAAGCGGCTCGCACTAGCCAGCGGCCGGATAGAGCTCGCCGTTCACGATGAGTCCGACGAGCGCATCGCGATGGTGCTCGGCTTCGGAGGAGCGGCACGTCGGCCGATCGATCCGGTCGCCCCGGACGCCGTCGTGGAAGCCCAGATCGCCACCGTGGAGCGGGTGCTACGCGGCCAGATCGCGCCCGACGAGGCGCTCGGCAGCGGAGCCGTAACGGTGCGCGGCAGCCGGTTGTTGCCGATGCAGCTCGCGTTGGCGATGGCGCCATTTTGGAAGTTTAAGCCGTAGCAAAAGGCGCGAGAGCGTGCATGGGCGGGATGCGCAGTGTTAGCGTGTCGGTCCCCATGAAATCGATTGCCAAGGGAAGCCTCGTTCTGGTGCTCGGCCTTGCGGCCTGTGGCGGAGCCAACAAGAACGCCGACGAGCCGGAGAACACCGAGGAGAGCCCCCCCGCGAAGCCGGCTGCGTCGCTCGATCCGACTGACCCCGTCGCGGTGCCTGACGAGAGCGCGGTGCTCGGATCCGGTGCCGGGCGTGAGCACCCCGTCGCAGAGCACGCGACGATCCGCGATGAGGGCGAGAAGAAGGCCGTACCTTGCAGCGGTGCGAGCATTCCAGATTTGCTGGCGGCTTTGTCGCAGGCCGCGTGCGAGGTGCCCAACGCCAAAGCGGGCGATAGGCAGCAGGACGTGAAAAAAAACCTCGACATCAAGGTGATGGCGGATCCGCCGCGGATACCGCCGGGCTCGAGCGCCAGTTTCACCGTCCTTTTCAAGAACAAAGGAAAAACCGATCTGCCGCTGGACTTCACCGTCGACCCCGAACCGCGGTTCGACTTCGAGGTTTACACAGCCAAAGGCACGCGCGTTGATCGCCCGGGGGGCAGTGAGCCGCATTTGCCGGCAGAGGTAGCGAGCGCGCCGGTTCCCATTCCGAGGACGGCGCGCGTCACGCTCGCGCCGCTCGGCACGGCTAAGCTCGTCCTTTCCTGGACTGCGGTCAGGTACAAATGGGCATCGAAGGACCGTGCGAAGGGGGCGCTACCGGGACATGGATACCCCCGTGATCCGGCCGGTCCGCTCCCGAAAGGAAAGTACCTCGTTCGCGTCGTCACCCCACTGACGGGGGTGACAGAAGGAGTCGATCACGAAGTGAGCCACCCGCGCGTCGATGTCGAGGTGGGCAACCTGTGAGGGTGCGGATCTCGATCGATGAGTCTTCGCGCCGTATTCTTCGGTTCGCCCCTGTTCGCAGTGCCGTCGCTGGAGGCGCTCGCCGGTATCGCAGACGTCGTCGGGGTGGTTTGTCAGCCCGATAAGCCTGCGGGGCGCGGGCTCGCGCTCGCCGCGCCGGCTGTGAAGATCAAAGCGAGCGAGATGGGCCTCCAGGTAGTCCAGCCCACCAAGCTCCGGACGGGCGATTTCGCAGCGTGGCTGCGCGCACAGGCTGCGGATGTGGCACTCGTTGTGGCGTACGGTCGTATTTTGCCGGGAGAGGTTCTTTCCGTGACAAGGCTCGGCTGCGTAAACGTGCACGCCTCGCTGCTGCCGAGGTACCGCGGAGCCGCGCCAATCGCGTGGGCTATCGCGAACGGCGAGACCGAGACGGGAATCACGCTGATGCAGCTCGACGAAGGCATGGATACGGGACCGATCTTCGCGCGCGTGACCACCCGGATCGGCCCGGATGAAACATGCGGTGAATTGTCGCGCCGCCTCGCGGTGCTCGGCGCGGACGCGGCGCGTGAATGGCTTCCCCGGTACGTGGCAGGACGGGCGCCGCTCGAAGTACAAGACGGTGATCGGGCCACGATGGCGCCGATGCTGACCAAAGAGAACGGACGGATCGATTGGTCGTCGAGCGCTCGCCGAGTACACGACCACGTTCGCGCGATGAACCCGTGGCCCGGCGCGTTCACGATCGCGCGCGGACGGCGCCTGAAGGTGCACTCCACGCGAGTGATCGCTGGCGGGCGGCCGGCCGCACGCCCCGGCGAGGTGGTGATCGCGGACAAATCGCGCGTCATCGTGGCGTGCGGGGAAGGCTCCGTGCTTCTGTCGACCGTGCAACCGGAAGGCCGGCGCGCGTTTGCTGCACCGGAATGGGTAGCCGGCCGAGGCGTCGAAGAGGGCGACGTTCTGGGACCCTGAACGCTTGTCAAAAGGAGAAGCACTTGCCTCCCCGTTCGACGATGCGGATGCACCAAACGGCCAGCGCCGCTGATCCGACGATCGCGACGGCAAGGCCGATCACGACTATCCGCAAGAAGCCGAATAGGCGGCGCAGATGCTGCACCGCGTCCATCAGGTGCTCTACATCGCGTCCGCGCGTCCCGACGAGCGCCGAGAGCGACCGACCGGCCGAGACCGTCCACCATGCCAGCGCGACGCTGACCGCACCAACGGCGGCGGTCGCGAGCGCATTCGGTACGAATCCAGCGACAAGCTCTCCCACGACGAACACCCCAGCGAGTCCGCCCGACAGGAAACAGCAGACACCGACGAAGCTCATCGAGGCGGCCAAGGCATGGAAGCTGTCCTTATGCTCTTCCGAGAACGGATACCCCGCCGACCTGTTCGGCGCAGGCGCGAGCGGGACGTTCGAGGAAGTGGCCTTGCTCATGACGAACGGGGAAACCTAGCGCGACCGCGTCGCTCAGGGGAAATAGGCGAGCAAGGAGAGGGAGGCTGTCCCCGTCGCCGCGGGCACGGTGAAAAACTGGTCTACACCGAACGCGTAGCTGTCCCTCCGCAGCGGCGTCTCGACGCCGAGCAGGAGATGGAACTCCAGCCGAGCTCCGAGGCCCACCTCGAGGCCTGCAACGCCTCCAATCGACATCCAGCCGCGCGAGGACGTGACAGGATGCACCGTGTTGCTTCCTCCTGCGCGAAGAACGCCCGACGCGCCGAGGACGCACCCGCGCAGACGAAGAGCGGGGCCGAGCGGAACGCGGAGTAGACAGGCATCAGCTCGCACGTTGAGCCAAGTGAAGCTCGCAGTTCCGCCGGTCCGCACCTCGTTCGATGACTCCGCCACGGCGAGCTCGATTTCAAAGGCGGGTGCGAACTTCCGTGCGCCGAATGGATCCCACTCGAGATCCAACGTGCCGCCAAACAGGGGCGACGGAGCAGGCCCGACAGCGACGAGCCCGCCTAGTCCCAGCCCGAGGCGGGACGAAGCGGCGATGCCGCGCGATCGCTCCTGCTCCGGGCGGCCGATTGGTGGCACAGGGGACGACGGAGATGGCGGAGATGGCGCAGATGATGCCGATGAAGGAGACGAGGAAGCCGACGGAGACGTCGAGCTGGGAGGCCGCTCCGAATTCGGCTTGGTCTTTTCGTCGGAGTCAATGGCGAGCGCCACGACCAGCGACAGCGCGTTGACGAGCTCTTCGCAGTCGGCGCCGTTTAGCGCCTTCGTCGTCGAGCGGCCGTCCGACTCCATCACCGAGAGCCGGCCTACGTGCCGTCCGTTGACGACCGCAATCTGGACACGGAGTGTGACCCCCGGCGCGTCGCGCACCACGTTCCCCGTGGACCGCGAGCGCACCCGCTGCTCGAAATCGTGCGCGGAAGGGCACCCTTCGGGTGCGCTGTACACGAGCGATAGCGCCCTAGGCGGCAACTCCGACCATGCCGCGCGCGGAACGGCCATGGCCATCGTTGCGGCGAGGAGCTGGCATAGGCGCCTTAACCTCACGGCGGCCATGCTACCTACCCCGGAGGATTCTTGCTGAGCCAAAGGGAATGCAGGCAGCCGGGCGAGTCGATCGAGGAGGCCGGCACGGGTTGCACCCGAGGCACCACCGCGTTCGTCACGCGATCATCGAGCGCCAGCTGGAGGCAGTCTGGCATCTTCGGCCAGGCCCTCAGCGCGTTGCTCTATAGATCTTCATGCTGCCGCCGCGGTTGGAGGTGAAGTAAATCTCGTTCCCATCTGCCGAAACCCACGGGTCGCGATCCGCCGCGCGCGTGTTGAGATCGAACAGAGGCGTGACGACGGTAAACTGCGACGCAATCGTGGCACGGCTGGCGACGAAAAGGTCCTGATCGAGCGCGGTAATCCGGTCGGACGAAAAATATAGGAGCAAGCCATCGTCGGTCAGAAACCCGTCGACGTCGATGTTGGCCGTGTCCACGGACGCGATGCGCGAGGGAGCGGACCAGGTGCCGCCGAGGGTGGAACGCGCGGCGAGCTCCAGTTGATATAGATCCGTGGGCGTCCCGCGGGAGGCGAGCGGCATGACCAGGCCGCCCTGCCCAGGCGGCCGCGGAATCTCATCGCCCGGAGAGTTGAGCTCGGGGACGACGACCGGCGCCGACCATACTGCGGAGCGGTTCGCGCGAACGGAAACCCAGATGTCGAGACCGCCTTGGCCGCCGACCCGGTCGGACGCAAGCCAGAGGACCGTGCCATCGGCAGATACCGCGGGGCTCCTCTCGTGCGCGGGACTGCTCACTTCGGCCACGAGCCCTGGGGCTCCCCAGGGGTCGCCGACGGAGGAGCGTTTGGAAACCCAAACGTCCGCGTTGCCGGGCCCCCCGGGGCGGGTTGAAAGAAAGTAGAGCTCGAGCCGGTCGCTCGTCAACGTTGGTTTTTCGTCATCGCTCCCGACACTCGCGAGCTCCGCGACGAGAGCGCCGCTGCCGAACGCGGCCGCTGCTACGTAGGTCCCATCGCCAAGCGAGACGCGCGTCCCATCGCCGCAGCCGGCGTGCGCGACGGCGCTCGCTGCAACCGCGGCGAGCCCGAACCGACAGCAGGGCATACGCCCGTCTCGGCGGCGCCGCGCGCCTGCATCGGTTGGCAGAAGAGCGCTCCGCACGGAAGCCGGTTCATTGCGCCCATTCATTGCGACAGCGAGTGAATCAACGCAGCTACGCGTTCGCCGTGGACGCTCGCGGGGTGCGTTCGCGCAAACTGCTGGGCCAGCGCAAGGGCCTTGGCATGCTCTCCACTCGGTAACAGCGCCTCGATTCGCAGCAAGAGCGCTTCTTCCGAAAGCGCCTTGCCTCCGAAACGCCGATCATACGTGTCCAGCAACGCGGTGGCGGTCCTCGCATGGCCCGACGCGATGAGTGCGTGCGCGCGATCGAGCAACGCCGACTGCTCGCGAAGGCTCTCGCTGCTGGCCGGCGCGGAAGCGGCTGCCCCCACCGTGGCAGAAGCAGAGGACGCGCGCGTACCAGGACCGGCGCGAGGCCTTCGGGAGGCCGGTCGCAACTGCTCGAATTCGACCGTCGGGATGACCGGCTGGAGGACCCGCGCGTTCGCCGGCTCGAGAGACGCGGTGCTCACCGGTACCAACGAGCGCGCCGGAGTAGGGGGCTGCGGTGCGACAGAGCCCGGCGGGGGGGCGCTCTCGTAGGCGATTAGGCCCAAAACAGCCATTCCGGCGAGGGGGAGCGCGCCCCATGCGGTGAGCGAAGTCCATCGCACGGCACGGACGCCCATCATGAAAGCGATTCCGACGAGCGCTGCCTGGGGGAAAAGCCCCAGCATCTTCGCGGCCTCACGAACGCTCGCCGTGTTCGGGCGTTCGGCGACTCCTGCTGCGAGCAGAGCCCGCTCGGTCTCGCTGCCGGTCTCGAGAAGTGGGCGGGCGTCCCTCATGGTTCAACCCGCCTCCGGCCGGAGTACAGCGCGGACGAGCGCCTGAAAGTGCTCGCGCGCGCGGCGCAGGCGCGACGCGGCCGTACCGAGAGGGATGGCGAGGACCTCCGCAATCTCCGGTACGGTGAACCCGTCGAACTCGAAGAGCACGAAAACGGTCCGCGCGTCCATCTCCAGGCGCTCCAAGAGTGCATCCAGCGCCTCTCGTGCTCGCTTCTGGTCTGTCAGCTCATCGGGTGATGGCAGCGGAGACGCGTCCAGATCGAAGTTCAATCCGTGGATCTCGCGGTCGCCCTTCCTGCGTACGCCGTGAGCGATGCGGACCGCTGTGGCATACAAGAAGGCTCGCTCGCTGCCCCGCAGAATTCGCGGAAGCGCTTCGACAGCGACCAGAAACACGTGCTGGGCGGCGTCGTCGGCGCGATCCGTCGGAACCCCCATGCGCCGGAGAAACCTCCATACGCCGGGATAGTGCTCCACGAACGCATGGCGGAGGCGGGCCCCATCGTGGGCGCGTTCCACGCAGCTGTGCGCGGAGATGCCGCCGGCAAGAGTGCTATCGAACGCCATTGGTCGCCGTTCCTCAGTAGATGCCACACGTTTTGGTTTTGATCACGGCGTGCGTGCAGTAGAGTCCTTGGCGGCCGGATATTGACATCCACACTGGATGTTTCGGCTCGCGCGATGGGTACCGAGACACGCCACGGCGCGCTGCTCGCGCAGATGGGACGCGAATTCGAGGGGTTCGAGATCCGTCGCAAGCGCGAATGCCCGCTCCAGCGCGCCATCGCCGTGCTTCTGGTCGGGCTGACGCTCGGCGGCCAGCGCCACTACTTGACGCGCTATCATACGGTCCTTTTCGGGCGCCTCTATGTTCCCGACGCGTGGGATTTCATGGGAGACGACGCTCGCTACATCTTGCTCCGTCACGAACGAGTCCACCTCCTGCAGCGGGAGCGGATGGGGGACTTCTCGATGGCCGTCGTATACCTTTTGCTATTTTTCCCGATTGTTCTGGCCTGGGGTCGCGCGCGAATCGAGTGGGAGGCGTACGCCGAGACCATTCGCGCGACGGCGGAGGTGCACGGGCTCGAGGCCGCTCGCGCCCTGGAAGACGACATCATCCAGCGATTCGTCGGCCCCGACTACGGCTGGATGTGGCCCTTTCCTCGAACCGTGAGGAGCTGGTTCGCCGAGGTCATTGCCGATCTCGAGGCTGAGGCCCAATCGGACGGCTGAATCCACGGCTCTGAACCCGGGCACGGCAGAGCAGCCGCTCGTGCATTTCGTGGAGCGAGAAAGCGCGCTAGCGTCGGTCGATGGCAAGCGCGCGGACCCGCTGGACGGACACACTTTTCTACGCGCTTTTGGCGCTGACGACGTGCACGTTCGTGGCCGAGATATTCATCGTCTTCTTTCGCGCGCCCGTGGAGGCGCGCATGGGCATCGTGCAAAAGATTTTCTATTTTCACGTGCCCAGCGGCTACGCGATGTATCTGGGCGCTACGGCGTGTTTCGTCGGCTCCGTCGCCTACCTCGTGCGACCGACCGACGCACGAGACGCGTTCGCTCATGCCGGCGCGGAGGCAGCTGTCGCGTTCGGGGCGATTCTGTTGACCACCGGTCCGCTCTGGGGTGCCAAGGCGTGGGGGGCACTCTGGACGTGGGATCCCCGCCTGACAACAGCGCTGCTCAGCTTTCTCGTTTATATGGCCTATCTCGTGCTGCGCGCGTTTGCGGGTGATGGGGAAGGCGAGCGACGTTTCGCCGCCGCGCTTGGCGTGCTCGGCGCGGCAAACTTGCCCATCATCCACTACAGCGTTCAGAAATGGGGCGGGCAGCACCCCGTCGTCATCACCGGCAACGGCGGAGGGCTGCAGCATCCGGACATGAAGCTGGCGCTAGGGCTCGGATTTTTCGCTTTTACCCTGCTCGCCGTTCTGCTGGTTTGGGCACGCACCGCGGTCGCGATCGCGACGAGCCGCCTTCGTTACGTAGAGGAGGACGCCATCGATCTGGGCCTCGACACGAGGGCCGAGATATGACCCGTCAATCCGCGATGCCCGAAACGTCGGCTCCCAAAATGAGCGCTCCCGCTGACCGTTCGACCACCTTTCAGGCAGTGCCCGGGGAACCTGAGCACTACAGCGGCGCTACGCTGCTCGTCAGTGCCTACGCTGTCCTTTGGGTCATCCTGCTCTTTTGGGTAGGTCTTGTCTGGCGCAAGCAGAGCGCGCTCGGAGCGCGCCTGGATGACCTGGAGCGAGTCATGAAATCGGCAGCGGAAGCTCGCAAACCGAGCCGATGAACACGCCCGGTCCCGAGCACTTCATCTTCATCCCCGGGATCCTCCTGCTCGGTATGGTCATCGGGTACATCATGGGAGGGCGGACGGCGCGTGCAGAGCTGGAGCGACGCCGTCGCCGCGCCCGCGAGTGAACGCGCGACGCGACGTGCTCGCATGCGTCGCAACCGCGCCGAAGAGCAGCAGGAGAACAATATGTTCGACTTCGAGCCGAGCGAAGAGCAGGGCGTACTCAGGGAGACGGCTCGCCGATTCGCCCGTGAACGGATCATCCCCATCGCGGCGGAGTGCGACCGCGAGTCCAAGTTTCCAAAAGACGTATTCGACGAGGCCCACGCGATCGGCCTCGTGAATCCCACTCTGCCGACTGCGTACGGCGGGCCTGGCCTCGCCGATCTGGATGCAACCTTCATCACCGAGGAGCTCGCCTATGCCTGTTCCGGAATTCAGACCAGCCTGACCGCCAACACCCTCGGATCCACTCCCATCAAGCTCGCAGGGAGCGAGGCGCAAAAGACCAAGTACCTGGGATGGCTGGCGCGCCATCCCGTCATGGTGTCGTATGCGACGAGCGAGCCTTCGATGGGGAGCGATGTCGCCGGAATGCAGTGTCGGGCGGTCAAAGACTCGGCGGGCGGCTGGGTCCTCAACGGGACGAAACAGTGGATAACGAACGCCACGCTGGCGAGCTTTTATATCGTCTTCGCTACGGCCGATGCTGCTCTGAAGCACAAGGGCATCGGCGCGTTCATCGTCGAGCGCTCGCAGAGCGGCGTGAAGCCGGGCCGGCACGAGGACAAGCTCGGTCAGCGCGCGAGCGACACGGCGTCCCTGGTGCTCGAAGACGTGCGGGTTCCGGCCGAACAGGTGCTCGCACCGCCCGGCCTCGGATTCAAGCTCGCGATGGAGACATTCAATCAGACGCGCCCCGACATCGGCGCAATCGCGGTGGGCATCATGCGGCGCTGCCTGGACGAGAGCATTCGCTACTCGCAGGAACGCAGAACGTTCGGCGTACCGATCGCACAGCACCAGCTCGTTCAGGCGATGCTTGCCGAGATGAAAATCCGCATCGAGGCAACGAGCCTCTTGGTGCGTAAGGCGGCCTGGAGTCTCGACAAAGGCATTCGCGATCCGATGACGTCATCTTGTGCAAAGGCGTTCGGGGCCGATGCCGCCATGCAGAGCGCGATCGACGCGGTGCAGGTCTTCGGAGGCTACGGTTACGTCAAAGACTATCCGGTGGAGAAGCTGATGCGAGATGCAAAGATCCTTCAGATCTACGAGGGAACGGCGCAAGTTCAGCGCCTCGTCATTGCGCGCCAGCTGCTCGGTAAGTGACGTTCCCATTCGTTCGACACGCGCTCGCCGCGCTGGCGTTGTGCGCCGGGTGTATCCGCTCGGGAGGAGCAGCTGGGCTAGACGCCGTTTCCCCGTCGCGCGATATCCGGGTGCAGGGCGGGCCGTCGCCCGACGAGAGCGCGATCGGGTACGAGTACGTCGCGCGGCGGCCACTCGCGGTCGTCGCTCTCGCCGAGTCACGCGGCGTTCGTCCCGAGCTTGCGCAAGCGGCGGTGGACCGAGTTGCAGACACGCTCGATGCGTGCGCGACCGAGGAGGGCCGCAGAGGCTCCGTGCCGCATGGCGCGGCCCGCGTTCTCGCGCAGATCGATCCGGAGGGGACCGTCGGAGCCACCAGCGTTCATATCGATCCAGGTCCCGGCGTCGCGGAGTCCGCAGTCACGTGCTTCGTCGCTCCCGTGAGGCTGCTCGCATTCCCGCCGTCAACGGCCGGCCCGCGCGCGCTCGCCATCGAGGCGATTTGGGGGGGGATCACGCCTCGCTGACGGGGCGAACGAAGCGCCTCGTACTCCCAAGCAATAGAAGGGAAAGGGGTCGTGGTCACGGCCGCACCTCCTACATCGTCGTCCAGTGCGGAGCAGACCACAGATGATGTGCCGCATTCGACAACGCCATTCGGTCGAGCGAGAAGGCGCTGCTCCGCGCGAACGCTCGACGAGGGGCACGGTGATTGCATCGCTTGCACGCGTGCCTGTCGTGATTGAATATAGGAAGTATGGCCGGTTGGCGCGGCGAAGATGAAACTTCGAATCGGCGTCGCTCCGGAGCCGGCGCGGAGCGGCCCTTCCGACGCATTGAAGAAGCATTCGACTCTGGCGCCACCCGCCGTCGAAGAGACCCGGTGCGGCACCTGCCGAAACGTGGCGTTCGCGAATCGTGCTTCGGCCTTGAGCGCCCTCGGTTGGCGGTTGGGCTTTTCTCGCCCCGAAGACCATCCGCGCGAGGGCCGTTGGTTCTGCCCCGACTGCCGCGGGAACATAGCCTCGACGTTGACCCAACCCCCCGGAGAGCGGCATGAAACCTGAGACCTGCGTCGACTGTGGAGCAACGGCGCCGCCAGCCGAAACCAGCTACACGGCCATAGGGCATGGGTGGCGTGTCCACGCACGAACGGCGGAGGGGGACACCGTTCTCGAGTGGCGCTGCGCATCGTGCTGGCGCGCTTCGCGGGCGAAGACCCCGCGCGAGCCGCCGCAGGGCAAGAGAACGACGACCCGACCCCGCTGAGGTCGGGGCCGTCAGGACGAAGGCGAAGACGCTCGAAGTGGGGACGAGGGCACCGCGCGCTCGCCTAGTGCGTCACGGCCACGGATTGTCTCTCTCGAGCTGAACCTTGGGTCGGCGCTCTGGCAGCCGTACCGGAGCGGGATCGGCGGGCGGCGGCTCTGGGGTGGCGGAGGACGACCCATGAGTGGGCACCGCGGTCGACGAAGCTGCCACCGCCGCGGCTCGCGAGGTCGCTTCGGTTCGTGGCGGCACCGTCGGCGGCGCGACGACTCTGCGGCCCTCGACTCGTCGTACGAAATCCGACGGTCGAGGCGCGTCCATCGACACGGTGGGGGCCTGCGCTTCGCCTTCGGATGAGACTGACGGCGGCTCGATGGGGGCGCGCGCGACGGACGGCAATTCCGCGGGCGCGACGGGCGCCGGCGCCTTTCCTTGGGAGCGTGAGCTCGACGCGCTGAGGGCCAATGCCAAGCCGATTGCGACCAGCGCACTCGTCGCTAGCACCAAAACGCGTGAGTTGGCTCGCGCCCAGACGAGAGCACGCC
>JALYHV010000496.1 GCA_030776205.1 Myxococcota bacterium
CCGGGCTCGAACACGTCGAGCCCCTTTTCCAGGCAAAACGCGATTCCGGCGTAATAGCAGACCGCGAAATGCAAGAAGGGAACCTCGGCTCGCGCTCCCCAGTAGCGGCCGTAGAGGTGGCGCCCGCGCATGACGTTGAAGGCCCCGCCGACAATTTCGCCGCTGCGTTGCTCGCGGGCCACCACCCACGCGAGCCGATGGCGGAACCGCTCGACGATGCGCTCGAAGAAGGATTCGTTGAGATACATCCTGCCCCAGACGCCGTGCTTGTCGATGGTCCTCGCGTAGAGCTCGTGCATCACACGCGCGACGTCCACAGTGTGCTCCTCGGGGCTGAGCGTCTCCACCGTGACGCCTTGCTCGGCGACTCCGCGGAGCTCCCGTCGAATCTGGTTACGCTGCTTGGACGAGAATCCGGCGAGGTAGTCGGCGAAGGTCCTTGCTTCGTGTCGGAACCACCGAAATTGAAGGCCGTCGCGCCTCAGGTATCCGGCCGACTCCCAGGCGCGCGCTTCCTCCTCCCGAGGGAAAAGGACGTGCACGCTCGACGCGCCTGCGCCCTGGCACCAGGCGCGCGCCGCAGAGGCAATGATGCGCGTGATCTCGGCGCGGTCCTCTCCAGGACGGACGAGGACCCGGTCCCCAGTTGCCGGCGTAAAGGGAACGGCGAACACCAGCTTGGGGTAGTAAGGCACGCCGAGTCGCTGGGCGAACTCCGCCCAGCTCCAGTCGAAGACGAACTCTCCCTCGCTGTGCTCCTTGAGATAGGACGGCGCGGCCGCGACCAGCCGGTCGTCGCGCCAGAGGCTCAAGTGGCGTGGATGCCAGCCCGTCTCGCCCCCCACGCAGCGCGTCTCCTCCAGCGCGTCGAGCCAGGTCCACTCCACGAACGGCGAGCTCTCCGCACCCAGCAGGGCATCCCACGACTCGCGCGTCACGTCACGCACGCCTCCGAGCGCCCGCAGCGTGTAGCTCGTCTTGCCCGGGCCGCTCATGCTGTCCGCACGTGGTCCGCGAGGATCAGGGGCGTCACGTCGGTCACGTGCGCCGCGCATCTTCCCGCACGAGCACGAACCATTGGTCAGCCCATGTGCCCTTCGTTCGCCTGGTACGCCCAATAGAGACGTGCGTAGAGAGCCCCCGCATCACGTCTATCCTGCCGCGGTATGCGGACCGCCCTAGCGCGGCCCAGCTCGGCGCCACCGGTGGCCAATGAGGCGGTCTCTCGCCGGGAGACTCCGCGTAAACGAGGTCTAGCTCGCCCGGTTCGGCCGAGACGTGCGCGACGTGGTAACCCGGTCCCGTCAGGGCAGAGAGGGCGTGGCGGCCGAAGCCGAACGCCACCTCCGCGGACGCCGGGTCGGAGGGCCTACAGAAGAACTTCTGGAAGTCCGTGAGTGCCGCACGGGAGCTCTTGCCTTCGTGGACTACCTCCACGAGGGGCGGTACAGAAGACGGCACGAGGTCGTCAACGCCGACCGGATGAAAGCCCTTGGCCGCATCCCATAGCGTCGCCATGTTGGCGCCCGACCATTGGCTCACTGCCCAGGTACGGCCCGGGTGTCCGAGCTGATCGAGGTCCCTCGCAAGGCGAGGAAGGTCGAGGTGGACCTCGATGAGGTTTCGGAGATCCATCGGCCGCGGATTATGCGGTCAAGCCGCGATGCCGTCGAGCAGCAGGCAAGGCGCCGCGCCGCGCGCCACATCCTGTTGACTCCTCGGACCTCCCCATTATCGTTTGCATTCGGTTTCCTCCATGCGTGCCGCCGTCGTTCAGCTGAATTCTCAAGAAGAGTTGTCGCGCAACCTGTCACGCGTCAAACATTGGGTCGCCCAGGCCGCAGGAGCGGGGGCCGATCTCGTAACCTTGCCCGAGAACTTCGCGTTCATGGGTGAGGAGGCGCGGCGGAGAGAGGTTGCGGAGCGGATCGACGGCTCCTTCACCGGGCCCGTGCTGACCGCGCTCGCGGAGACCGCCGCTGCGCACAAAGTGTGGCTGTTGGGCGGCGGAATGCCGGAAACGAGTAACGATCCGGCGCGGCCATTCAATACGTCTGTTCTCCTCGACCGGCAAGGACGCGTGGCGGCGACTTACCGCAAAGTGCATTTGTTCGACGTCTCGCTCGCCGATGGTACTTTCGCGCGCGAGAGCGCGTCCTCGAGCGCCGGCTCCGAGGCAGTAACCGCCACGGTCGATGGCGTCTGTGTCGGGCTCAGCATTTGTTACGACGTACGATTTCCGGAGCTTTATAGGCTCCTCGTCAATAAGGGCGCGCGCGTCGTGACGGTGCCGGCGTCGTTCACGCTGACGACGGGCAAGGATCATTGGCACGCGCTCCTTCGTGCGCGCGCGATCGAGAATCAGGTGTACGTGCTCGCGCCGGCCCAGCATGGCAAACACCCGCGCGGACGCCAGACGTACGGCAAGTCGATTGTCGTGGACCCGTGGGGCGAGGTCGTGGCCCAGTGCTCGGAAGGCGAGGGCTTTGCCGTGGCGACCCTCGATTTCGAGTATCAGGACCGCGTGCGGGCGTCATTGCCGTCGTTGCTCCATCGCAAGCTGTGACGCGCGTCCCACTCTTCGACCTTGCGGCGCAAGAGGCGACGGTCGCAGCGCAGGCGATGGACGCCATCGCTGCGGTCGTGCGCGAGGCAACCTTCATCCGTGGCGCGCACGTAGAGGCCTTCGAGCGTTGGCTGGCCCGCACGACCGGAGCGGTGCACGCAGTCGGCGTCGCGTCGGGAACGGACGCCATCGAGCTCAGCCTGCGTGCGCTGGGCATCGGGCGGGGCGATGCTGTCGTGACCCCCGCTTTTTCGTTTGTCGCCGCGGCGGAGGCGATAGCCGCGACTGGCGCGCGTCCGGTCTTCTGTGACGTCGACCCGGCGACCTGGAGCGTGACGCCGCGGACGATTGCCCACGCCGTAATGCGCGGGCGCGCGTTGGGATTCCGCGTTCGTGCGGCTGTTCCGGCGAGCTTGTTCGGCCGCTGTGCGGTAGCTGACGACATTCGCGAACTCGGCCGCGAGGAGAAGCTCTTCGTGGTCGAGGATGCCGCTCAGGCTTTTGGGGCGCGCGACGCATCGGGTCGCGCGGCGGGCTCCACGGCTCATATCGGCTGTTTCAGCTTCTTCCCGACCAAGGCCCTCGGCGCATGGGGGGACGGCGGCGCCATTATAACTTCGGACGGCGACCTCGCCTCGCGTGTGCGACGACTCGGCGCGCACGGCGCCGTCGCGCCGTTCGTTCATGAGGAGCTGGGTCGCAATAGCCGCCTCGATGCCGTGCAGGCGGCCATTCTGTTGGCCAAGGCGCCGCACGTAGACGCGTGGCACGCCGCGCGGACGCGCGCCGCGGTTCGGTACATAGCGGCATTCGCGGAATTGCCACTGGGCCTCCCTGCAGTGCTCGCCAAACCCGCGGTGCATGCGTGGCAAGCGTTCGTGGTGAGGGTCCCGTCGCGGCGAGACGAGTTGGCGCGATGGCTTCGCGAGCACGGTATCGAGACGCGCGTGTACTACCCCTTGCCCCTACACCGGCAGGAGTGCTTCCGTTCTCTTGCTGAGCCCAGTCTGCCGGAATCGGAAGAGGCTTGCCGCACCGCCCTTGCGCTCCCGCTCTTTGCGTCCATCACAGACGCGCAGCAGGCGTTGGTCATCGAGCAGGTCACCACGTTCTTTCGGCGCGGGTCACGCGGCGGCGAACACGGCGCCTGACGACGTATCCTGTCGGACGCGTGGCTCCCACGACGAAGGTGGGCACGGCGAGACATACCGTCCGCGCAGGGTGGCTTCGCCATCGAACCTCGGCCGGGCGGGGCCCGTGGGCCGGCGGGGTCGAGGCCTCCCTCGCTGGGCTAGGCGCCTGGGCGGGCGCGGTCGACGCCTACGCCGACGAGCTACGCGTCTGGCCCGACGTGATCGACGTGCATCTCGACGACACGCGCGTCTGGCTCGGTTGGGCCGACGTCCATCTCGAAGAGAAACGCGTCCGGTCCAGTTCCGCAGACGTCTATCTCGAAGAGAGGGGTGCGCCAACTCAGGATTTCAGGTGCTCGCGCGCGATGTCGGACCACGTGCCGCTCGGCTCCAGGTCCAGGTACCGCCTCCAATGAGGGCGCGCGCGGCCACGATTGCCGGTCTGTTCCCAGGCCATGGCGAGGTTGAAATGAGCGTCTGCAAACCGGGGGTCGCCCTCCAGCGCGCGCTCGAAGAAGCCCACCGCCCCGGGTGAATCGCCCCGCTCGAGGAGGACATAGCCGAGGTTGTAGTGCGCTTCGGGCTGGCGCGGATCGATCTCGAGCGCGCGGCGGTAGAGTGCCTCCGCCCCGGCCTCGTCTCCACGCCTGAAGCGAATATTACCGAGATTCGTGTAAGCGATGGCCAGCGAAGGATCGAGGCGAAGGGCATGGCCGTAGAGCTCTTCGGCCTGATCGTACGTTGCCGGGTTCTCGTCGAGTGCACTCGCCTGGACGTAGAGATCGTAGGCCGTCTCGGAGCGGGACGGGGCCGCCACGGGGCGGAGGACGCGGACCACGTCGTCACGCAATGACTGCACTTGAAAATCGAGCACCATCTGCCCCGTGACCGGCTCGAAGCTCCCGTCTTCCGCGCGTACAACGACGCGCCGACCATCGCCGAGAATACGCAGCTCCTGGAGCGGCCGCGTTACACGCGGCAGCGCGTGACGGAGCGCCCCGATGGCCTCGGCGACGTCGCGCAGCCGAACGCGATGCGCGAGCAGCTCGCGGGTGGCACGTAGAGCGATGAGATCTTGAAAGGTGTAGGCGCGCTGCTTGCCGCGATGCCCGGAGGGCGACACAATCTCCGCCCGATCGAGCGATCGCAGTCGGGCTTCGCTCACGGCGAGCAATTTGGCCACTTCGCGCCGCGTGAAGAGGTCGGTGACCGGCTCGCGCCCGTCGCGAGGTGGGAGGACGCTCGCGCTCGGCCCGTTGGCGACCGGCGGGAGCTTTCCAGGCGCGCTCGCGCCGAAAGCAACGTGAATGACGTTGCCGCGCCTGCGCCGCTTGCGCTTGCCGCCGAGGCCGGCGGATTCGTCCGTCGTGCTGGGCATGGTCGGTGAGCCGCTTATCGCGCCGCTTTCGGCGCGAGCCGCTTCTCTATCAACGGCGCCTGAACGTCGACGTCAATCCTTACGCCCCGCACGTCGGCTGCGACCTGAATTTCACAAGCGAAGCGACCAAGGCGGGAAGGGGCACGGCAGCACGCTTCCCGGTGGGCCGTTCGCAAAGCGCGCGCCCGCACGTGGACGTCTCGGGCCGCCAGTGCGGCGAGCATCGTGTTGTCGGAAACGGTCGTGGCTAGAATCATGCTCGTCGAGCCGTACCACACCCGCCCGTGGGCTTCGTCACGGACACTTCCCTCGCTGACGGTGTCCGCGCGATCGAAGAGGTCTCGCCAGCAGGGGTCCGATGCGCACACGAGGGTCATGCGGCGCGTGAGCACGAGGGGTAGGCCGCGCGTCTTGGCGAGTCCGGGTCGGATGGCCCTCATGGTGACGGATCGTGGCAGGTGCGGTGTCGCGGGATCCACTTTGTCGTGGCGTTCGCCTGCCATGACCTTTGTGTGATGCACGGCGTCGCCGTCGAAGCTCAGGGGCGCGCTTCGGCCGCCGCCGGCGTGTCGAGGGGCACAATCATCGTTTCGACATGGACGCCGCGGGGCGTCGAATCGATCCAGGTCGCGTGAGCAACGCGCGCGCCGGCGCCCGGCGCTTCTCCCACGCTCCCGACATTGACCACGCGCACGCCGCCGATCATGCGGTCGAACGGAACATGGCTGGCTCCGCACACGATGACGTCGGCCGGATCGTCACCGAGGAGGGCGTTTATCTCGTCATCGCTGAGGTCGTGGGTCAGCGCCTCGCTCGGATCGGCAGGGGCACCGTGGACGAGGAGCAGCTCGCCGCCGTCTTCTAGGGCAATGCGCACGTGCGTGGGCAGCCTGCGGATACGCTGCAAGATGAGCTCGCCCAGGGCGCCTCGTGTCGTGCGCATGCGGTCCAGCCGTTCGCGCTCGTGCTCGCTGCGCGGCCGCAGTGCGTCGGGATCGAGTGTGGCGACGGCGCGATCCGTAAGCCCCTGAACCATGACCGCGCCGGCGGCCGTCAGCCGCCGCCACGTTTCGAGCGGTTCAGGTCCCGGGAAGACGAGGTCACCCGCGACGAGCAGCTTGTGAAAGCTCCGGCGCTCAGCGGTGGCGAGGACGGCGCGCAACGCGTCGAGGTGACCGTGAACGTCGGAAAGACAGAGGAGCAGCATCGGCGGGCTTGCGTGTCGGAATGACGGAGCGAGGGAGGGAAGACCATAGCGCGGCACGGCCAGTAGCGGGAGCCATCCTGGGACGCTTCCGCGTCCGAGCGGTTAGCGAGCGGTTGCAGAGGCCCGCTTCACAGCGGCGCCCCCCTCGGGCCCGCCGAGCCGCGCGCGCCCATGCCGCTCATTTCATCGTGTCGCGTGTTGTCGCAAGCTCGTCAGCCGCGTCGAGCACGCCGTCGGCGTACGTGCCCGGCTCCGCGCTCCCGGTCAGTAGGTCGAACAGGCCGGGGGCGAACGTCCCCGCCACGAGCTCCTCGACGGCCTCGGCGGTGTCGAGAGCCAGCGCCGCTTCGGCCGCCCTCTCGCAGTCGGCGGATGCGACGCGCCGGAGCGCCTCCTTAATCTCTGGAATGGCGGCGGCCTCCATGGAGAGCTCCCGCAACCCAAGCCCCACGAGTAGGACGGCGGCAAGCGGGTCGCTCGCCATGGCCCCGCAAAGAGCGACCGGCACGCCGTGCGGCGCCGCCGCCCGCGTCACCTGCCGAATCATTCGCAAGATGGCTGGATGAAATGGCGACGCAAGGGATGCGAGCGAGCGATTACCCCGGTCGATAGCCAGCGTGTACTGAATGAGGTCATTCGTGCCTATGCTGAAGAATTCCGCTTCGCGCGCCAAGACGTCTGCCATGACGACGGCGCTCGGGACCTCGATCATGATCCCGAGGGGGATGTGCCTAGCTCGCTTGTGTCCGGCGTCGTCGACCTCTTCCATCGCCCGCCCGAGCAGTTTTCGCACTTCGCGCAGCTCGGTCACGCTGGCGATCATGGGGACCATGATCCGTAGATCTCCGTGAGCGCTCGCGCGCAGCATGGCCCGCAGCTGCGTCAAAAAAACCGCAGGACGCGAGAGGGCGAGGCGCACCGCCCGGAGCCCGAGCGCCGGGTTCATCTCAGGGGGGAGCTGAAAGCTCGAGGCGAACTTGTCGCCGCCGATGTCGAACGTGCGCAGCGTCACGGGGCGTGGCGCGACCGCCTCGACGACCGCACGATAAAGCTCGTACTGCTCGTCCTCGGTCGGCATCGTCGTGCGATCGATGTAGATGAACTCGGTGCGGTAAAGACCGATGCCTTCGGCCCCGTGATCGAGAGCCAGGATCGCCTCTGCGGGTAGCTCTACGTTGGCTTTGAGGCTGACCGGCTCACCGTCGCGTGTAAGGCACGGCTGGTTGCGAGCCCCCAGCAGACCTCGCGCGAACGCGAGGTGCCGTGCCCCGCGCACGCGCGCCTCCTCGATCATGATTTCGCTGGGATTGACCACCACCTCGCCCCGGAGGCCGTCGACGACCACCGTGTCCCCGGTGCGGATAATGGAGAGCATGTCGCCAGCGCCGACGACCGCCGGGATTTCGAGCGCCCGCGCCATGAGGGCCGTGTGACTCGTTCGCGAGCCGATCTCGGTGATGAAGGCAATGACGGGCTCGCGGACCATCGCCGCCGTGTCGGCTGGCGAAAGGTCGCGGGCGACGACGATCATCGGCTGATCCAGACGCGGGACGATCTGCTTGGTGTCACCCGTCAGCTCGCGCAAGAGCCGATCGCACACGAACTCGATGTCGTGGCGGCGCTCGACGATGTACGCGTCACGCTCGCTCGCGTCGGCCGGGCCGAACATCTTGCCGATCTCGTCGCACGCCTGGGCGACTGCCCATTCGGCGCATTTCTTGTCATCGTTTATTTTTTTTTCGATGCGACCGAGCAGCATGGGATCGCCGATCATCGTCAAATAAGCGTCGAGGATGGCGCTGGTCTCCAGCGGTCCCGAGGGGAGCGTGGCGCTCACCTCGCGGACCCTTTGCCGCGCGTCCTCCACCGACTGCTTCAGGCGTGCTCGTTCTGATTCCACCTGTTGACTGGAAATGTGCCGCCGTGCGTACGCCGTCCGCGTGTCGCCCACGACCAGCGCCGGCCCGACGGCCACCCCGGGGCTGCCGGCGATGCCTTTGAGCACGACACCCCGGGGGGTGCTCGGATCATTGGGAGGCGGGCGGCTTCCGAAAGGCGGTGTGGCCGTGCCACGGCTCATTGCGATTCCCCGAACCGATTCGCGATGAGCTCTCCAATCGCCATCACGCATTCGTCGGCTTGCGCCCCCGTCGCGCGCACCTCGATGGTGGTCCCTTTGGACCCGCACAGGAGAAGGACCCCCATCACGCTCTTGCCGTTGGCATTTTGATCATCGCGCGCAACCTCGACTTCGCACGGGTACTTGGAAGCGAGCTGCACGAGCTTCGTGGCGGCGCGGGCGTGGAGGCCCAGCTGGTTGACGATTGTGAACCGCCCGACGGCTTGGCTGGTGTCGGTCACGGGCAGCCTCCGGTGCCGGTGCTCGCGCGCGGAGGGGCCGTGGTAGCGCCCTTGAGCTCCAGCGCGCTCGCCGGTTCCTCATGCGTCTCGTCCGCGCTGGCTGGGTGCACTGCGGGCTGATCGCCAGCGGCGACGTTGCCCCGGCCCACGTCGCGATGCAGCACGAGGATGGGAGGGACGGGGGGAAGCACGGCGACCGCTAGATCGCGCGCGAGCGCTTCGGCGACGGCGACGGACCGATGACGCCCGCCGGTGCACCCGATCGCTATGGTCAAGTAGCTCTTTCCCTCCCGTTCGTACTTCGGCATCACGTATTCGAGCAACGACCTCGCCCGCCGAAGGAACTCTTGCGTCTCGGGCGCGTCGAGCACATATCGCGCCACCGGTTCGTCGAGCCCGGTGAGCGGTCGGAGCTCGGGAACGAAGTACGGATTGTCGAGGAAGCGCACGTCGAGAAGCAAGTCGGCGTCCACGGGCGTGCCGTACTTGAAGCCGAACGACACGAGCCGGGTCGCCATTCGCGGACCGCCGCCCGAAGCCGGCCCGAAGTGTGCGACCAGGATCCGTCGCAGATCGTGCACGCTCGTGTTCGTCGTATCGATGATCCGCGTCGCGCTTGCCCGCAGCGGCGCGAGGCGCTCTCGCTCGATCCGCACTCCGTCGAGCACGGCAAGCGCCCCTTCGTGGCCGCTCTCCGCCGCGAGAGGGTGCGGGCGACGTGTCTCACTGAAGCGGCGCAGAAGCGTCTCATCGCTTGCGTCTAAGAAGAGCACTTGGAGATCGCGCTGGCCTCCAGCCTCGAGCAGCTGGAGTACATTTGCGACCTCGCCGAGGAAGGCGCGGACGCGAACGTCGATGCCGAGCGCGAGTCGCGTCATCCCTCCGCGCTCGCAAAGCGCCACCGCCTGCGGCGCGAGCAGCGTCGGCAGGTTGTCCACGCAAAAAAACCCGAGATCCTCGAGCGCATGCAATGCCTGCGACTTGCCCGCGCCGGAAAGGCCCGAGACGACGACCACCGTGTGGCGTACGGAACGCTCACTCACTCTTCCCTCGTCTTGATGGAGCGCACCGCCGGGATCCAAGCGGAGCTCTCGCCGTTCGAGGCGTGCGACGACGGGGCGGTCCGCGAAGGCATCCGCGGACCGGCTGGGGACGTCACAGCCGGAGGCGGCGCCGACTCCATGTCGCCCTCCAAGGCAGGGCGCGTCAGGAGGTGGGCTTCGATCTTTTCCAGAAATTCTGTCGCGGTGTTGTGGCCGCCTCGGTGCAGCAACTGGTTGCGCGCGGCCATTTCTATGATGCTGCCCATGTCCCGGCCGGGGCGCACGGGTACACGGAGCTCGCGAATCCGCGTGCCGAGGATCGAGTAGGAGTGCTCCTCCAAGCCGAGCCGGTCGAACTCCTCCTTGTCGTTCCATTCGCATAGCCGAACGACGAGGTCGATGGGCTGCCGCTCACGGACGGCCGTGATACCGAACAGCTCTCGTATGTCGAGGACGCCCAGACCTCGGATTTCGACATGGTGGCGCAGCAGCTCCGCGGGTTGTCCGAAGACCACGCCAGGCGGCCGCCAATCGCAGCGGACCACGTCGTCTGCGACGATCCGATGTCCTCGCATGACTAGCTCGAGCGCACACTCGCTCTTTCCGATGCCGCTCTTGCCGACGAGCAAGATCCCTACGCCGTAGATCTCCACGAGTACGCCGTGCAGTTGTGTGTGCGGCGCGAGCCGTTCATCCAATACGGCATGCACCGCGTTGATCGTCCCACTCGAACGGGTGTCCGTGGCAAAGAGAGGCGTTGCCGTTGCCTCGGCGGCCTTGACCAGCGCTGGCGGCGCGTCGTGTCCTCCTGTCACGATGACGCACGAAAGCCCTAGAGAGAAATAGCCGCGCGCGGACACGCTGCTGGCCTCTTCTCCCAGCGTGTCGAGGTACGAAAGCTCCGTCTCCCCAATTACCTGCACACGGGTTGGCACGACGCCGTGGAAGTGGCCGGCCAGCGCGAGGCCGTTCTTTTGCACGCGCGGATGGCGCAGCGGGCGACCAAGCCCGTCCTTGCCTGTGACGAGGCGCAACTGGACGGCCAACTTGCGGTCGCCCGCTAGCTCGCCAACGGTCAGATCGGGGGGCGACGTCCCGCTCGCGATAGGCTCTTGGCTGCCTCTTGTCATGTCATTGCCAGGTGTCCGAACGCGCCGGACGCGAGGGCGCCCTCGCGCTCATCGGCTCTCCCCCTCCTCAACCGCAATGAGAGCGTAGGCCGCCTCGGAGCTGGGGGAGGAGACCAGGCGGTCGCGGAATGTTTTGTTGCGGAGTAGGCGCGACACACGGGCGAGGGTTTTCAAGTGCTCGCCCGTCGCACGCTTGGGACCGATGACGGCAAAAAGAATGTTCACCCTCAAGCCATCGATCGCGACGAAGTCGACGCCCTCCGGCACGATGAGGAGGCACGCGAACTGGTTCTCGAGCTGGGGAAGGGCTCCGTGCGGGATGGCAACGCCTTCGCCAATCCCCGTCGATTGGAGCTGCTCGCGCTCAGCGAGGACCCGCTCGACTTCACTCGCCTCGACGCCAGCGCCAGCTGCGAGCATTTTTGCGAGGATCTGAAGGGCGCCCGGCTTGTCGATGGGCGGCGCCCCGTCATGGACGTGGCGGAGCGCAACCCGATCTTTCGCTAGGAGTTCGGTCAGGCGCATTCGGCTCGCAAGGACTCTAGATCGAGATCGGCGCCTCTCCCACGAATCGTTTGCGGACCGCGGCGCGTTGCCTACTCGCCGCGTAGACCCAAGGTGAGTCGCTGCGAAGCGCGAATGCCTCTCTTTTTTCTTCCGGTCACCGATTCTTTTGCCGAGAGAATCTGGCGCTCTATCTTGTCGGCCACCTTGTCTATGGACGCGTACATGTCCTGGCTCGTCTCGTGCGCGTGAAAATGCGCGTGGCCGGCGTGGACGTCGACCTCGACGCTATGCAGACGGTCATGTTGGCAGATCAAAGTCACCTGTCCTTTCATGGGTGACCTGAGAAACCGTTGCATACGGGCAACCTTCTCGGTCGCATAGTCCTTGACTGCTTCGGTCGCTTCCATCTGACGAAACGTGATCGAGATGTTCATGAGGGCTCGCCTCCTGCCATTGCGATGAGTGGCTCTTCAGAAGCTGCTACCGCCAAGTGCAACGCGGTGTTCCCGCATTGTTTCCTCACGCGATATTATCCTCGATGAGGGCACCGCCGCGCCAGTCTCCGTCGCGCAACCGTTGGGGGCGCTACGCTCGGGAGCAGGACGGCACGACGCGGCACGGCGCAGGCGCCACGGGCACGACGGGGACCTCGGGGGGGTGTGCGGGGTGTGCCAACGTGCGCGCCGCAATGCAGAATGGTTCTAGAAGACCTTCTTACGTTTGCTCGACGAGAGGATCCCTAGCATTTCTCGATATTTAGCGACAGTGCGCCGGGCTATTTGGATGCCGTCGCGTTTGGCGAGCAGCTCGACGATCTGCTGGTCGGAAAGGGGATTGCCCTTGTCCTCCTCGTCGATGATCTTCCTTATCGCCTGCTTTACACTCTCGCTCGCGATGTCCTCGTCGGCCACGCGCCGGATGGACGAATTGAAGAAGTACTTCAGCTCGAACAAGCCTTGCGGGGTGTGGACGTATTTGTTCGTCGTCACCCGGCTGATCGTGGACTCGTGCATTCCCACGGCCTCCGCGACGTCGCGGAGAATCATCGGCTTCAGGTGCGACACACCTTTCTCGAAGAACTCGCGTTGCTTTTCGACGATGCACTCCGTTACGCGAATGATGGTCTTGCGGCGCTGCTCGATTGCTCGAATGAGCCACTGCGCATTCCGCAGTTTTTCGCCGATGAACTCCTTCGCCTGCGGGTCCCTCAGGAGCTGCTTCGTAAGTGATTCGTTGATGTAGAGCCGCTGAACTCCTCGGTCGTTGTCGGTGACGAGGAACTTGTCGGAGTCCTTGATGACGTACACGTCCGGGGTGATCGCTATCGATTTATCGTCCGTGTCGGTGAAGTTGCGCGCCGGCCGGCTCTCGAGCTTCTGAATTTGCTTTACCGCTTCGTAGACCTCGTCGAGCGTGACCTTCAAATCGCGGGCGATCGCAGGGTAATTATGCTTTTCCAGATTATGAAGATGCTTGTCGATCACCGCCAGCTCGAGGTCATCGTATCCGTAAACCTCCGCCTGCACGCGCAAGCACTCCTGCAGGGAGCGGGCGCAAACGCCGCAGGGATCCCATTCCTGCATCTCCCGTAGAACGCACTCGGCGTCCTCCGGGTCCATCGGCACTTCGCGTGCGAAGTCCTCGATGCTCAAATCAGGCGTTTTTTCGCCGTTGTCGCGCTCAGTCCCCTTGAGATCCAGGAAGCCGTTGTCGTCGAGATTGCCCATCACGAGCTCGGCGAATTTCTTCTCGGATTCCGTGAAGTCGCTGAGTTGGAGCTGCCAGCGCAGGTGGTCCACGAGGGACTGGCTCTTCGTCAGGTTCTGCTCGATCGGGGGAAGCTCCTCGTACCCACCGCGACTGCTCGGCAGAGGCTGCTGCAGTGTCCGGTTCTCGAGGAACTGCTCCCAGTCGATCTCCTGGACCCGCTTTTCTTCGTCCCGTTTGGTCAGGTCCGACGCGTCGAGCTTCTCCGCGGCCATTGCCGGGGCGTCCGGGGCCCGTGGCTCGAGGCCAATCTCGACGCCGTTCTTGCCGTCCCCGTTGCTCCGCGCGCGGGGGTCTATCTCTTCGTCCGCCAGCACTGGATTGGCATCGAGCTCTTTGCGGATCTCGTCAATGAGCTCGAGCCGTGAGAGCTGCAGCAGGCGGATCGCCTGTTGCAGCTGCGGCGTCATGACGAGCTGCTGACTTAACTTGAGCTGTTGCTTGATCTCCATCGCTTCCCTGAGGCGTAGGCGTGGGTGGTGCGGGTGGCGTTTGGCCGAGCCGTCGTCAAACGGTCGGCGCGGCGAGCCTCGTAGCGGCTACATCTCGCCCTGATAGACGACATAGAACGGCGTGCCAGTGACGGCGCGGGTCCTCGGGAGCTGCTCGCCATGACCATCGACCAGGAAAGCAGTAACACCGCGTGAGCTGCCTGGCAGGGGTTTTCGGGCTACTTCCGTGCCAGGAGCTAAAATTGCCAATGCGCTTCGTGCGCGTGTTATAGTCGGCCCGTTTCGGCATCGCGCTCGAGCGGAATTTTCATTCGGGCTCTCGCGTTGCGCCAGGCTGCCACGTACCCAGATACCGCCCTCGAACGAGGGGATGTTCGGCAAAATCGGCGGCCAGTGTGCTCGCGGCGACCTCCCCGTCGAGCAGCAACAGGGCACGAGTGCATACCCGTAAGGCTTCGGCCACATGGTGGTCCGCAAGAACGACGGCTGTGCCGGCCAACGCCAGCTCCAGGAGGAGGTTTCCGAGCTGCTCGGCGCCGGCGGGATCGACGCCGGCAAATGGCTCGTCGCAGACCAGCACCTTGGGCGGACGGGTCATCGCGCGCGCGAGCTCAAGTCGTCGTCGCTCGCCCCCTGAAAGCTCGCCTGCGCGCACGTCGAGGCGCGACTCCAGCCCGACACGCGTCGCGATGGCGCGAGCTTCGTGCGGGGGCAGCCCCGCGACTTGCCTGAAGGCCTCGAGATTGCCGCGGACCGTCAGGCCCCAGAGGACGCTGGGGCTCTGCGGGACATATCCTATGCCTGCACGGGCACGCCTCCATAGCGGCCAAGTGGTGATGTCCTTGCCCGCTAGGGTGACCGATCCCGAGTCGGGGACGGTCTCTCCCACCAACGCTCGAAACAGAGTCGATTTTCCCGCCCCCGACGGCCCGAGCACGCCGACGACCTCGCCGGGTCGAGCATCTACATCCACGCCGCGCAGCGCCGTTTTGCGGCCGAGGGTGACTCGGATGCCGCGCGCCGTAAGTGTCATCCTGCGTCCTTTCAGGGACCCTTTGCGACCGGAAGCGCTCCCTTTACTTGGCTGAGCGCCACCTTGCCGGTCGGAATGTCGATGCGGGCCGTGTCGGCCGTGAGCCACCCCTGTCCCCGCGTGAGCTTGACGCCCCCTCGCAGATCCAGAACCTGCTTGACGAGGTCGAGCTCGACGGACGGTGCCTCTGCGTGCACACCGCGCACGTCGGCTGTTACACCGCCCGAGCCGCGTGCCCACGTGACGTGGGGGGTTTGATCGAACCGGAGGTCGATTCGGGGGCAGCTGACGGTGATGTCGCCCTTCGAGAGGGTGACTTTTCCGTTCAGGGTGGCCTCGCCAGCCATGATGTCGATGTCGAGCCGATCGGCTTGCAGCGAGACCACGTCGCCCCCCACTACGCCGGACAGAATCTCCGCACGCGCGGGGCCGACGGGCGTAAGGACCGCGGCAAGCGACAAGGCCAGGCCCGTTCCCGTACGTACCCGGGTGAAGCAAGGCGCCACGGTCCTCATCGTAGCGTAGTTGGCGGCGTCTGCTCGCTTCACGCGAGCGCCTCCGCAAAGACGCGGAGCTCGCGCGCAATGCCTGCAGCGTCCGAGGAGGGGCGGGGCGCGCTCGAAAGAGTGAAAAGCTGCTCCACGAGCGTGTCTACCGACGTCCGGGCGAGCGGTGGCAGCCACTCGTCGGGATCGCCCGTGGGTGCGGCCGCGACTGTGGCTCGTACGAGCGCGCGGGTCAAAGAAACGAGCTGGACCGCCGCGAGCTCGACTTCTGGCGCGAGCGCCGAAAGGACACGTGCGAGCGGGAAGGCGAGGGCTTCTGCGGCGCGCTCGACTCGGTAACGCGAAAGAACCTGGTCGCGCATCGCACTCGCTCGATCACGTCCGACGAACACCAGCGCCATGTCGCGTTGGTAGGCTCGCGCCGTGGCCTCGAGCGACCGCGCGACAATCTCCGCCTGGGCGCCGGCGTCGCGCTCGATCTGGGCAGCTGCATGCGCGAGCAGCTCGGCGCGAGCGGCATCGACGTCATTCTCTCTCTTCTGGCGCTCCGCTTCGCTAAGCGCTTCGGACGAGAGGCGCGCCACGATGCGCGATGCCCGCCGCCGGAGTGCGCGCTCCTTCAGCTCGTCGCTGCGCGCGACGATGCGCTCCTCGAGAAGCGATTGCACTTCTGCCCAGCCGGAATCGTCGAGCGCCTTCGCGTCTCCAAGCTTTCCCGCAAGCGCTCTGCGCGCCGAGAGCGCAAGCGGGGGGGCCCACGATTCGATGCCCGTTTCCTGAAGCGCGACGTTTACTTCTCGAAGGACGCGAGCGAGGTCGGCTGGCGCGAGCCGGTCTGCCTTGTTGACCAAAATCTGGACCGGTAGGCGTGCGCGCTTCGCGTCCTCCAGCACGGCGCGCTCGCTCTGCTTCATGGCCTGCGTGGCGTCGACGAGCCAGATGGCCACGTCGGCCTCCTCCAGGGCGGCGAGCGCGACGCGCGTATGGTTCACGTCCGGAGCGTTGAAACCAGGCGTGTCGATGATCTCGACTCGCACGAGGAATGGCAACGGCATGAGGATCTCGACGCGCCGGATCGTCGTCGCGTCGAGGGACTTGAGCGTCCCGCGCACCTCATCGAGCGGCAGTGTCCGCTCGCGCGGCTCATGCCCGGCGACGAACGAGATGCGGGCGATGCGATCGGGGGCCCAGCGCAGGTGATGCATTGTCGCCGTGGTAGGCAAGACGCCCGTCGGCGCAACGTCCGCACCGATGAGAGCGTTGATGAACGTGCTCTTGCCGGCATTGAATTCGCCTACGATCGCCAGTCGGACCGGTCGCGATCTCTCGGCGGCGAGATCCGCGACGGCAGCGACCGACTCGAGATCGCCGGCGGCCCGAGCGTGCCAATGGAGCCGGTCGAGGAGGTGGGGCCATGCGGCGAGCGCCCCGGACGGAGGGATCCATCGGCTGGCGACGGAGGACGCGAGCGCTTCGGCCCAGGACAGTAGACGAGGATGGGCGACAGCCCGGAGTGCGTCCAGCGCCCCTGCCGGAGACGCTTCTAGCTGGCCGGCCGCATGCGCGACGCGGCGTGCATCTCCGAGGAGCCCATCGTCCCCGTCCGCGGGTAGCCTGCGGAGTGCCGCGTCGACGTCGCGCGCGTCGCGGTCATCGATGGCCGCTTCGAGCAGCGGCCGAGCGGCGGCCGTGTCTCCCGCATCGAGAGCCTCTGCCAACGCCAGTCGCGCAATGTCGCGCCGCCCTTCTGCGCTCGCGAACGCTGCACGCCATCGGGCGTGGTCCTGTTCCCCTTTTGCGTCCACTACCGACCGAACCCGCGCACGAACCTGCGGGTCGCTCGGAACGCGCGCCAGAGCGGCCGCGAGTGCTTCGCTGGCACCGGCCTGGTCGAGCACCATGGCGCGCAGCAGCGGAACGAATGCGTCCGGATCGGCTAGGGCTGACAAGGCGCGGCCCCGCGCCAGCGCAGCCCGTCCGTCGGTAGGCGTCGCTTCGCCGCTCTCGAGCCATTTCTTCGCTCCTCGCGCATCGCCCCGGAGCAGCCGTGCTTCTGCTCGCCGGACGGAGACGTCTGGCGACTTGTCGCCTGCCGCT
>JALYHV010000497.1 GCA_030776205.1 Myxococcota bacterium
GCTCCGGGCGCTTGGCCCGCGCCGAGCGCCCGGCGAGGGGAAGGCTCGCGCTGGACTCCTCCGGAGGCGCGATCCGCCCCTCCGCATGAACCGCCGGCAAAAGCACGGTGAAGGTCGCTCCCTTCCCCTCGCCGGGGCTCTCCGCCTCGACGGTACCACCGTGGGCGTCGACCAAGTGGCGGACGATCGCGAGGCCGAGACCGACGCCGCCGTTCGGGCCGTGCAGCGGAGTCTCGAGCTGCGTGAAGCGATCGAAGATTCGCGACAGAGACTCCTGCTTGATGCCTATTCCGGTGTCCGTGAATGCGACGCGCACGTGCTTTCCATCGGGATCCAGCGCGCTCGTGATGGTCACCCGCCCTCCCTTTCCGGTGAACTTGATGGCGTTGGTCAGCAGATTGAGGAAGATTTGCTGGAGGCGCACGGGATCACCCACGACCTGGCCCACTGATTTTTCGATGAACGTGCGCACCTCGGCTCCCTTCCGCTCCGCCGCGGGTACAGCCATTTCCACGGCCGCTTGAATAGCGGCCTCCAGATCGACTGTACCCAAGTTGATTTTCAGATTGCCCGACGCGATTCGCGACACGTCGAGGAGGTCGTCGATGAGCTTTGCCTGCATCTTGACCCCCCGCTCCATCTGCTCGGCGATCCGCCGGGTCTTCTGCGCGTCGATCCCGCCGTGGCCCAGGAGCTGCGCTTGAAGCAGGAGCGAGCTCAAGGGCGTTCGGAGGTCGTGCGAGAGGCTTGCGAGAAAGAGGTCCTTCGCCTTGTTGGCTCGGATGGCGTCATCTTTCGCGCAGCTCGTCTGGTGAAGGAGGGCGATCCGTTCGACCTCGGCCTGCGCCCGCTGGGTAATGTCCTCGATGGCCAGCAAAATGCGCGGCTCGCCGCTGCCGACCACACGCGCCGATAGCGAGACCGTCTTCTTGCCGAGGCGGGGAAAATCGGTGGTCAGCTCCATGTTTCGAAGACGAGTGCCCTGCGCCAGCGTATCGGCGAGGGCGCTGCGCGTGTCCGGCATGTCCCATTGCCCGGAGCCGAGCACGAACAGGCTGCGACCCTCCGTGTCGGCCTTGCGCTCGTCGAACGTATCGTAGAAGGCGCGGTTCGCTGAAATAACCACGAAGCTGGGGTCGAGCACGACGAGGGGCACCTGCACGGCCTCCACGAGGCTGGAGGCGTAGTCGCGCGCCCACTCCGCGTCGGCCACCGCGCGCTTCAGCGGATCAATGTCCACGAACGACATGACCACTCCGTCGATCCTGTTTTCTAGCGTCCGGTACGGACGGATCTGCAAGCGGTACCAGCGCCGCGCGCGATCCTGCACCTCGAACTCCTTCAGGGTGAGGGTCTCGATGACCTCAGCGATCTGCCTGTCGAGCGCTTCGATGGCGACGTTCGCGCGAATCTCGTCGATGGGGCGTCCCACGTCGACGGGCAGGAGGTTGAGGAGATCGTGCACGCCCGGCGTGAAACGCCTGATGCGGCGGTCGGCGTCGAGGATGACGATGGGAATTTCGACGCTGCTGAGAACGTTGACGAGATCGTTGTTGGTTTGGCCGAGCTCCTGGTTACCGTTCTGCAGCTCGTCGTTGAGCGTCGTGAGCTCCTCGTTGGCCGACTGGAGCTCCTCCTTTTCCGTCTCGAGCTCCTCGTTCATGCTTTGGAGCTCCTCGCTGCTCGACATGAGCTCCTTGTTCGCGGACGAGAGCGCGTCATTCGTCTCTTCGTGCTCCTCGGTGAGACTTTGCAGGTACTCCCTCGTCGCCTTGAGCTCGTCGGCGAGAGGCCGGTCGTCCCCTGCGTCGTCCTCGTCCCGCCGCTTGGGCAGAACCCCACCCGCGCGCCTAGGTGCCTTCACGCCGGCGCTCTCTTGCACACGCAACGGCTCTTCGAACAGAACGAGAAAGAGCGTCTCGTCCGAAGCCGGCGCGCCCGGAAGCGGCGCGACGACGACGTTGCAGGTCCTCGTAACGCCATGCCTCTGCCGCACCCTCACCGCCTCGCGGCGGATGGTCGTCTTCGATTTTCGCGCCTGGCTGAGGGCGGTACGCAGATCGCCGAGGAGACCCTCGCGCGCCATCTTCAGAATGTTGAGCTGCGGGTGGCCGGGCGCGGCCTCCAGGTACGGCCCGGTGTGGCCTCGAAACTGGACGACCTCCAGCTTGTCGTTCACCACGGCGCCGCAAGGCGAATACCGCGCGAGGATGAGCGCGTCGACGCGTCTCGAGACGTCGACGCCCGGTAGAACGTTGCGGTCTTCGCCTTCGCGGCAAAGACGGAAGGGCGCCCTGATCACACGCACTTCGCTCGACGGCGGCACATGAATGGGGGTCACCGCCAACACTCGCGAAAAGATCTTGTTGGTGCCGTCGACGACCTCGAAGAGCTGCGGCTGGGCCGACACCGATTCCATCCCGCCGAGGACCAGGTAACCGCCGGGGTTCAAGGCATAATGAATCGAGCTCAGCACCTGTTTTTGCAGCGCCGAGTTGAAATAGGTGAGCAGGTTGCGGCAGCTCACGAGGTCCAGCTTGGAAAAGGGCGGATCGCGCGCGATGTCGTGGCGCACGAAGATGCAGCGCTCGCGCACTTGCTTGCTGATTCGAAACCCGTGCTGCGTCCTGGCGAAGAAGCGACAGCGGCGCTCCGGGCTCACGTTCGCGACGTCCCCGTCGTTGTAGAGGCCCGCACGCGCTCGGCTGATCGCGCGCTCGCTGATGTCCGAGCCGAACATCTGAATGGTGCGCACCTCGCCGGCTCGTTCGCAGCACTCGAGCAGGGCGATTGCCAACGAGTAGGTTTCTTCTCCCGTCGAGCAGCCTGCCACCCATATTCGAATCGGGCTTCCGGGCGCCTTGCTTTTGATCAAGGCGGGAAAGACATGCTCCTTCAGCGATTCGAAAGCATCGGGTGCGCGGAAGAAGCTCGTCACGGGGATGAGCAAGTCGTCGCAGAGCGCAAGCACCTCCGCTGGATCGCTCTCCAGCAGCGCGAGATAGCCGGCGACGCTGTCCACCCTGTGCATGGCAATGCGCCTAGCGAGGCGGCGCTTGATGGTCGTCTCCTCGTACGCGCGGTAATCGACGCCCGCGGCGTTGCGGACGAGAACGAGGATCTGGTTCACCGCCTCATCGTCCTTCGCCGCCTCCTGACTCGGACGGTCCGACATGAGGTCCGCGTCACGCGCGAGTCGCGCGATCTCCTCCGCCAGCTGCGGAATGCTCAGACACATGTCCACGACACCGGCAGCCACTGCGCTTTCGGGCATGCCTCCGAACCTGGCGGTGGAGGGATCCTGCGCGAGCGTGACCCCCTCGGCGGCCTTGATTGCCATTAGACCCGCCGTGCCGTCGCTCCCCGTTCCCGAGAGGACGACCCCGATGGCGCGGCGCCCCCGGTCGGCTGCGAGCGCCCCAAAAAACACATCGATCGGCATGTGCGGCTTGCCCAGCTGGCGGCTCGGCGACAAACGCGAGAGCACGCCCGCTTTGACGCCAATCTGCCCGCTTGGAGGGACCACGTAGACATGATTCGGTTCGAGGTGAATGCCGTTCCGGATCTCGCGCACGGACATCGCCGTCGTGCGGCTCAAGGCATCGGCCAATAGACTGCTATGCGAGCGGTCGAGATGCTGTACGAGGACGAAAGCCATCCCGGTGTCGCAAGGAACGGCGCTCAAGAGCTGCGCAAAACTTTCCAGACCGCCGGCGGATGCCCCGATTGCGACGATCGGACACGTGCCTCCTCCGTTCGGCCCGCGGGCAGCAATCCTCTTCATAGGCGTCCCCTCTCGGTCTGTTCGCCGATGCGCCGCAGCCAGGCTCTCCGAGCCGTCCGCGCATGAGCAAGGCGATCAATCGCCCGGCTTCAACTACGTCTGCGACAGCGGAGGAGTCAAGGGACGCGGGGTCGGCGGCCCGATCGCTTCGACACGTCCTCGCTTCCTTTGGCCATTCGGCAGTGACCCTGCCGAGTGCACTCGGGCGTAATGTAGAGATAAGGGGTTTTGCCTAGAGCGCGGGCATATTGCAAAAGCGCAGTCCTTAGAACGTGTTTACGAGGCTTTAGAGCTCAGGCGGAGGACACTCTCGCGGGCAATTCGCCCGATAGCGTGGACGTCATCCTTTCGAGCCAAGTTCGCGCAACGTCCTGGTACGGCGCGGCAGGCAGCGACCCCCGCGCGGCCGTGACCAGCTCTGCAAGGCGCTCGCGGGCTGCGAGCACTCCCTGCCGGCGCACGATGCTCGGGCGACGGAGCACAGCGTCGCGGCCCGCGGGCTTTCCAAGCTTTCGTGGCGTGCTCGTCGCGTCGCGCAGATCGTCCGCGCATTGGTACGCGCGACCGACGAGGCAACCCAGCGCGCGCCATGGGTGGGGTTCGGCGCCCTGAACGAGTGCGCCCATCGCCGCCGCCGCCTCGAAGAGAGAGGCCGTCTTTGCTCGATGGTAATCCTCGAGGACAATCGTCGGTTCCGACTCCCACGCCTGGCCGGCGATGAGGCCCCGCGAAGGCCCCGCTGCCGCAGCGAGCGTGCCGGTGAGCTCGCCCCCGGCGTGGGGCGAGCTCGAAGAAGCGCGGGCGACCGCCTCGAAGGCCATCACGAGAAGCGCATCGCCCACGAGCACCGCGGTCGCCTGGCCAAAGGCGCGGTGCAACGAGGGTTTGCCGCGCCGCGTGTCCGCGTCGTCGAAGCACGGCAGGTCGTCGTGCACGAGCGACGCGCAATGAAGCAACTCGACCGCAGCGGCCGCGCTGTCCGTCGCGGCGGGATAATGGTCGCCGCACGCGACGGCGACAGCGACGCATAGACCGGGTCGGAGACGCGCACCTCCGGGGAACACGGCGTAGCGAAGCGCCTCCGCGAGGCGGGGGGGCGCGACCGCTGTGCTTGCGCGGGCGAGCTCTTCGTCGAGGGCGCGCTCGATCCGCCTGTCCATCTCGAATGACGAGGCGATGATGGGTCGCTCGGGGTGTGGGACGAAAGACGTCTCGGCCATGCACTCAACATTATGCAAAGCCTGGACAAGCGCAAGCCGTCGTGGCACGCACTGCACATGGTCCGTTCACTGCCCCGCGTGGTGGTCGTGGGGGCGGGTATCGGCGGTCTGGCGGCCGCCATTGACCTCGCTGCGGCGGGCCTTCGCGTGACAGTCGTCGAGCGGGAGTCCGGTCCGGGGGGCAAGCTGTCGGCCGCCGACGTAGACGGAGTTGGAGTGGACGCCGGACCCACGGTCCTGACGATGCGTTGGGTGTTTGAAGAGCTTTTTGCAGAGGCGGGGCTCGTCCTCGAAGAGCACGTGCGCCTGGAGGCGCTCACCGTGCTCGGGCGCCACGCCTGGCCAGATGGATCGCGCCTGGACCTCCACGCCGATCACGAGAGAACCGTCGAGGCCATCGCAGCCATGAGCGGCCGCGCGGACGCCGAGAGCTACCGGGCGTTTGCCGCGCATGCGAAGCGCATCTACGAGACGGTCGAGGGGCCCTTCCTGCGGTCGCAGCGACCAACGATCGCTCACCTCTTGCGCCACACGTGGGCGCTCGGACCGAGCGTGCTCTACCGGATCGACGCGGGCCGAAGCATGTGGACCTCGCTCGCCTCGCGCTTCGAAGATCCCCGCTTGCGCCAGCTCTTCGCTCGGTACGCTACCTATTGCGGCGGGTCGCCTCTGGAGGCGCCGGCGACGTTGAGCCTCATCGCGCACGTCGAGGCCGCAGGCGTTTACCGGGTCGACGGCGGCATGGCCGGGTTCGCCGAGACGCTGGCGACGGTTGCTCGGAACCTGGGCGTGGAGCTCGTCTTCGGAGCCGAGGTCCGTCGGGTGATCGTCCGCGGCGGCCGCGCCGTGGGTGTCGCGCTTAAGGGCGGCGAAGGGCGCGACGCAGACGCGGTCATCGCCAACGTGGACGTGTCGGCGGTCGGGTCGGGAGCCCTGGGGCCAGAAGCCGCCACTGCGCGGCTCGTCACACCCGCCACCGCCCGCTCTTTCTCGGCACTGACCTGGGCAATACGAGCGACTGCGCGCGGGTTCCCGCTGCTGCACCACAACGTCTTTTTCTCCGAAGATTACGCGGCGGAGTTCGAAGCGCTCGTCTCCGCGCGTCGTGTTCCCGCACGGCCGACGGTCTACGTTTGCGCAGAGGACCGGTCCGTGCACGGCCAAGACCGCGGCGAGGAACGACTCCTCCTTGTCGTCAACGCGCCGGCGAACGGTGACGACCTTGCGCGCTGGGGCGAGCTGGAGGTGCGAAAATGCGAAGAGGCAGTCTTCCGGACGATGAGCCGCTGCGGATTGACCCTGATTACCCGAGCGAGCATTCTGACGACTCCGCGCGATTACGCGCGGCGCTTCCCCGAATCCGGCGGAGCGCTGTACGGTCCCCGCCCGATGAGTCCGTCGTCGTCACTGACGCGCCAAGGAGCGCGCACGAAGATAGCGGGCCTCTACCTCGCGGGCGGGAGCGTGCATCCGGGCCCCGGGGTGCCGATGGCGGCGCTCAGCGGGCGGTTGGCAGCGGCTTGCTTGAAGTCCGACCTCGCTTGGACCGCCCCATCGAGGACGGCGGTTACCAGTGGCACTACGTCGACGGCGTGAGCGATGACGGGCGCTGGGCGGTCGTGGTCATTGCGCTGCTCGGGAATCCGTTCTCGCCACGGTACGCGAGGGCTCGTCGCCGGAGCGCCGATCGCTCGCCGCTCCGTCACTGCGCGATGAACGTAGCGGTCTACGGCCCGCATGGCTCATCCTGGGCGCTCTGCGAGCGAGCAATAGGGGCCGCGGCGCGGAGCGAGCATTGGCTGGCGCTCGGAGCAAGCAGCATGCGCTGGGAGAACGGCGACCTGGTGGTCGACGTGGACGAGCGGACGACGCCCTTGGGGCGACGGCTCCGCTGCCGGCTCGTGCTGCACCCGGAGGCGCCGCCGGCCGGCGGCTTCGCCCTCGATCCCGGCGGGCGGCATGCATGGTGGCCCGTAGCGCCGCACGGCCGGATTGAGGTCGCGATAGATTGTCCGGCCATTCGCTTTCGCGGGGCTGGCTACCACGACGCCAATGCCGGGGCGGTGCCATTGGAAGAGAGCTTCTCCGACTGGACATGGTCGCGCGCGCGGGTGGGCCCCGGGCGAACGGCTGTCGCGTACGACATCCGTTCCGTCGACGGGACAGCGACCGCGTATGCGCTCGACATCGACCAAAAGAGAGGCGTCCGTCCGATGACGGGCTTTGACTTCACGCCCCTGCCCTCCACCGCATGGCACATGGCGCGGCGCATCCGCACCGATCCAGACGCGCGGGCGGAGGTGATGCGCAACCTGGAAGACACGCCGTTCTACGCGCGCGCGCTGATCCATTCGCGCATCGCGGGCGTGCCCGTGACGGTGATGCACGAGACGCTCTCGTTGACCCGGATGAAGCGCCGGTGGGTGCAGTTCCTTTTGGGCTTCCGAATGGCGACCGCGTCGTCATGATCTGGGGCACGCTGCTCATCGGGTGGTCCGGCGTCGTCGCGAGCACGACGGCGTGGGCCGCGTTGCGCTCCGGACCGACGAAGACCGCTGCTGCGACAACCATCCCGGCAGGGCGCACGCTCGTCCTGCGACCCTGCGCAGGAGAAGAGCCTCGACTCGAGGAGGCTCTGGCGTCGACTGCCTACGGGGCGGGCCGTCTCCCCCTCGGCGTGCGCATTGCGCTGGCGTCCGAGCGCGATGGAGCGTGGGTGGCTGCCGTTCGGGCCGGCGCGCGCCTTCGCGCAGCGGGCGTCGATGCGGCGGTGGTGGTCACCGGCGCCCAGGGTCCAAACCGCAAGGTCGACCAGCTCGCGCGTCTCGTCGCCGTGGAGCGTGAGCCACCCGACGTCATCGTCATCGCAGACAGCGACGTGGACCTGTCTGGCGTTTCGCTCGCCGAGCTTCTCGCTCCCATGCACGACCCGCGCGTCGGCGCGTCGTGGGCGCCGCCGGTCGAGATGGCGCCAACGACCTGGGCCGACCATGCGTCGGCCGCGGTGTTGGAGTCGTCGTTGCATTCGTTCAGGCTTCTCCATGCGCTCGATCGCACGGTCGTGTGCGGAAAGCTCATGGCCATCCGGAGCGAGGCCCTTCGCGTCATCGGGGGGTTCGCGCCATTGCGGACTCAATTGGGCGAGGACATGGAGCTCTCGCGCCTGCTGCGGCGGGCGGGATACGCGGTCTCGATATCGCGCGCGCGTGCGCCTTCGCTCGCCGCCGGTCGCCGCTTTCGCGATGTCCTATCGAGGTACATCCGGTGGACGATGGTCATCCGCGCGCAGCGCCCCGCGTTGCTCTTGTCCTACCCTGCCCTTCTCGCGGCGACGCCGCTCCTTTTGGCTTGCGCCGCGTTGCTCGCGATTGCGAGGGAGCCCAGACAAGCAGGCGTTGCGATCGCCATCGCGTTGGGCGCGCGCCTGGGCGGAGCCGTCGCCGCACGCGTGTCGCTCGGTCGCGCGGTAAAATTTCATTCTCTCGTGGTCGATGCGGTTTTCGCCGACCTGCTCCTCCTCGCGGCCTTCGCTTGCGCGCTCTTTCGCCGCGAGGTGACCTGGCGCGGCAGGGTCCTCCAGACGCTCCGCGGTGGGGTCATCCGCGACGAGGTCAGCCCGTGACATCATCCCAGGCGTCGCGGTCGCACGAGCACGCCCAGCGCCGATTGGGCCGCCTTGAACACCCAGCTCGGTTTGGCACGGTGGATCTCTTCGAACTCCCGCAGCTCGCCCGTGACGAGGGCGCGATCGATGCGATCGAGCTCGACGACGACTGCCGCTTCCTGCGCGGCTGCCGCTCGGACCAGGTAATCCTTGCGCTTCTCGACGCGCGGGAGCGGCGCGGCGAACGAGACATA
>JALYHV010000498.1 GCA_030776205.1 Myxococcota bacterium
CGGATCGCATTTGCCACCCACGAACACGACGGCGACCCCGGACCCAGCACACGCGAGAGCAGCCACAACGTTCTCAGGATTGGGGTACGCCACCGTCCCGTGGTGAAGGCCAGGGACACGGCATTGGGCAAGAAATGCGCGCCACAATGCGCCTCCTGCAAACGTCTGCGGGAGGCCAGGCGCCGGAAGCAGCGCATCGACCTCGGCGTCCTCGACAAAGATTACGAGGTCGTCGGCGCCGAAGCGCACCGCCAACGCCGCGGCGGCCTCTGACCGAGTCGAGGGCTCGGCGAGCGCGGCGACCAGCTTGATCGCCTCACGATCGAGCATCGTGCCATCTCAGGATGGCAGCACCATCACAACCGCGGTGCAGTTATGAAAGCCCCCGAACTGTCCGTCCGCCCGCGCGATCTGCCCGTACGTGTTACACCCCACGAGCTCGGCGCCACCGAGCATCTTTGCAACCGACTCCAGCTCGAAGCCGAAGACTTCGCCCATCCGAAGGCGCGTCGCCACGCAGTCGAAGAAGAGGGCCGCTCCCGGCTTTTCGCCGTTGAGCGCGGCGACGGCCGCCGCGGTGGCGTTTGAAGCGGCCGCGACTGCCGAGTCCGCCGTTGCCTTCATAATGTGCACGCGTGCGCCCGTGGTGATCTCGGCGGCACATGTCACGGAGCCATCGCCGTTCACGACCAGCGGGACGCGCAGGCGATGCCCGTTGCCGGTGTCGATCCCGAGGATGTTGTGAAGGAAGAACGGGAGAGGCTTCGAGCGATCAAACGCTTGGTTCGTCGTCTTGGCGTGCTCGTCGAACGCTTCGACGGCGGGCATGCCGTTCAGGCTCGTGACGCGCATTCCCGCGGCCTCCGTGACCCGGAACGCCTTGCTTGCCGGCGTCCAGCCGTGACCCACGCCGATGCCGAGAGGCTTGTCGGAGAGAAGCTCGAGGCCCACCACCGCGTCCGAGTACGCCTTGGTTCCCAAGAAAACGTGGGTGCGGGAGAATTTCGCGTCGTCACCGGCCCCGCCGCCGGCAAACTGGTACTTGCCCGACGTGAGAAGCGTGAGCTGCTCGACGAGGTCTTCCGCATGCCCCGCGAGCGCGTCGGCCATGATGAGCGCAGACCGGTACGCGTATTCGTAGGTCTCGAGGCCCTTGAACGAGGACAGGAGGTCTCGCGCCGCTCCGGCGCGATCCACGCTCACACGGCGTCCGAGCCCCGCCGCAAAATGCAACTCCGAGGACCGGACGGCCAACGCACAGGCCGTCCCTTCGCCGCGGTTTCGGCCCGTGAACTCGCCGGCGGACGAAGATCCCACGAGCAAGCGCGGCTTGCAGGTCGCCGAAATCGCTTCGAGGAGCTTCTCGTACTCGAAGCGCGACGAGGCGAAGACGATGAGAGCGTCTGGAGCCGCACCCTCGAAGTCCTGGTTCACCTGCTCGCCAAGGTGGCGACCGGCTTCTTCGCTGTCGGTGCGGTCCGTGTACACTGCGGCTGTCTTCGTCATGCTCCCTCGGCGCGTAAAATCGGTCCGAAGATAGCATCTTCCTAGCCAATCGGGCTGGGATGTCCGCGGGTTGCCAGCTCAACCGCAGGGTCGGTTCAGGAATCCGCGGTGGTCGCGGGAAACGGAACCGCGACGTGTGCCCGCGTCACCGTGATCACGCGCACTTCCGCTGTCTTCGAACAAGAGTTTGCAGGCTTCTTCGAGAATCTTAGAAGTCTGGTGTGAACGCGAAGCTCGAACGCCATGCCGAACAACTGAGCGCTCTGGGCCACCCCGTTCGCCTGAAGGTGCTGAGGTACGTGGTGCAGGCCGGCAGCGAGGGCGCGGCGGCGGGCGACATCCAGGCTCACGTCGACATGCCCGCGTCGACGCTGAGCCACCACCTGAAGCGTCTCGTCGATGCAGGGCTCCTCACGACGCGATCGGAGGGGACGTTCCACTACTACGCGGCGCACTACGACACGCTCCGAGGCCTGACCGACTACCTCTGGGAAGACTGCTGCAAGCGCGGCGTTCGCGGCGGAAAGGCGTGCTGCTGAGGCTTTTTTTTTGCCCGTATGTTCGACAATTTTCGAAGGAGTGTCCCATGAACATTCTCAAGCCTCACGTGTCCCTCAACGTCTCCAGCGTCGACGCGTCCGTCGCCTTCTACGAGATGGTACAGAATGGATCTGCGCGATCCTCGTCGAGCGGCGAGCGGCGCGGTCGTCGCGAATAGGAGCGAGCGGGCAGAGCGATCCCCGCCCACCGAGAATGCGGCTTACGCGCTCGACGCTCGACGGCATTTTTCGCCAGAGCTCCCGAATCGACTCCCCGGCGCAAACAGTCTGGAGCCCGCGCGTTGGCATTCGGCCACCTACCGGTCGCGGTCGAGTGCGGTTCCTGCGTCCGCCGCATCCAATGCAGGGCCCGGACACGCGGAAGGAGAAAGACGTACCGCCCATCGCTTTCCAGGTGCGACCGTCACGCGCTGGGCCGGCAGGCGCGCGAGCTGCTCGATGACACGGGCGTTCACAAACTCGTCGGCGTCCTTTCCCTTTGCCTTCGGGTCAGGCGGAACGCTTGTCACACAGACGAACCCAACACCGGATGCGAAGCTACGGTCCACAGTCTGGATCAGAGAAGGAAGCCAATCGATCGCGTGCCCGGGCTGTGCCTCGAGAGGGTCGAGCGGAAGCGCGAGATCGCGGACCATGAGAGGATGCGAGATCCGCTCGTTGAGCGCGCTCGCCAACATCTTTTCGCCGGCTTCGCCTAGGGGTGCCCCGAAGTGAACGACTTCGACCACGGTCGAACCCTCGGCCCCGACGACGAGGCGCCACGTCGCGATCCCCCCGCTCAATCCGTCCGGCCAGCGACGATGGATCTCGGCGTCGAGCTCGCGCTCCACGAGGTCGACGTCTGGCTTCGGCGGCGCCGGAATCGCGGGCGTCGCGGTCATGCTCTCTGCCGCGAGCCGAACCGCTTCGAAGTCGGGCACGGCAACGACATCCACGCTTGGGGAGATGCCCGCGGTGGCGGCCACCTTCGCTTCGAGCTGGCGCTTGAGGTCTCTCGCAGTTGAAGGCTCTCCCACGACGATCAGTCTGATCGATACAGCGTGCCTTTCGACCAACACGGTCGTGCGGACAGCACGCTTCGCCGGAGGCAGACCATCGAGAATCCGCTGCACGTCGCCGCGCACGCGGGCCGTCCAGGCTACCTCGGAGAGGGCACGTTGCAGCGGAACGAACACGGCAGCAACCAAGGCGATCGGCATCAGCAGTCGCAGCGCGGGTCCATACTTCGATCCGAAAAAGCTTCGGAGCCGAAGCGCCAACCTGTCGACCGAACGCCGCTCTGAATCGGCGGCCTCCACCGTCTCCAAGTCGACAGCGTCGTACCCCAGAAGCAGGAACACGAGGACAGCGAACAGAAGAATCGCGCAGAAGTTTGCCGTGAAGAGCAGTGCAGCGCCGCGCGCGATCGGGAACTTCGCACTGCCAAGCCCCCACCCGACGACGCAAAGAGGCGGAACGAGCGCGATACTGATCGCCGTGCCGGCCGCAGCGGTCACGGTGTCCGACCCTTGTCGCACGGTCGTGTACGCGGCCGCCAAAGCGCAGAATGAGGCAACGTACAGATCGAGGAGGGTCGGGGAGGTCCGGGCAAGGATCTCGGCGTTGACCTCATGGTAGGGGAGAAGCAGCGTGAGGAGGGCCGACATGCCGATGACGACACCCAGGCTCGCGGCTGTGCGGAGGGTAGAGTGGAGGACGAGGAGCGGCGACCCAACAGCCAGCCCCATCCCGATCTCGACGAGGGGCCCCATCAGCGGCGAGACGAGCATCGCGCCGATGACGACCCCCGTGCTTCCGAGGACGAGACCATAGGTGGCGATGCCCATCGACAAGATCAGCGGCAGCCAGTAGGCGATGCGATCCTTACCGTGCCGCGCCACCATGGCCTTCACGGTGGCGACGCGTCCGTCGGCTGTCACCCCGACGATGGCGGCGAGACGTTCGCGTGGCT
>JALYHV010000499.1 GCA_030776205.1 Myxococcota bacterium
TGCTTACTCGGTGGACTTCGCTGCCGCGTCGACCCCCGCGATGTCGCCCATCCAGTAAAAAACGAGTCTCGCGACAACGAGGCGGCCTCTTCACGAGGCCGCCTCGTTTTCTTTTGTGCCCAGCCACGCGACGCCGGGAGGCTAGCGCGTGAACGCCGAAATGAGCGAACACAGCACAAGGCCTCGCCCACCACGGAGTGAGAAGAGGCAAGCGGCCCCGCCCACAATCGAGTGAGAAGGGCCAGAGCCGAGCCTCTCCGTGCACCGCTTGCGCGCCCAGGAAGATTCGAACTTCCGACACCTGGTTCCGTAGACCAGTGCTCTATCCAGCTGAGCTATGGGCGCTTTCCTTAGCGCGACGCGACCATACTCATGCTCACCGCGGTGTCAACGTCGCGACCCGGCCGCCCGGCAAATGCCAGCGGTGCTTCGAGAACCGCGCAAACGTTGCAAGCCCCGGCCAGCACCATGACCGCGCTGCCGCTCCCTTCTCGGGCTCCCGCGCTTCCGTACTCGCAATACCCATGTACTGACCGACGTTTAGGCATGACCAACGGGCGTGGTCGGAACCTGGCACGTCCACTGCTCTTACGCTGCAACGACCGCGGTCGTGGTCGCCGCGGGCTGCGGCGGTCAATTGCTGCACCCAGCTGTCTTTTCTTCGACCGCGGCGACCGGCCTCATCGCTTCCTTTGCTTGGACCTTTCTTCTTTTAGTCTGCTTTCTTCTACTTCCTGGCGCGCCTGGTTGACGGACCTGCGTTTCGGCTGCTTTCTCACCTGACGCTTCACGTGGCGCGCACCTCGCTTGGGCGGGGGCGCGCCGCGTCGTTTCCTCCCTCGTCGAGCGGTAGGCAGGGCACGTGCTAAACAGGGGAGGATGCCGCAGCAGCCGAAGACGGTTGGCTTGCTCTCGGCCCTGACCTTTTGCTTGTCGGCCGCAGCTGCGTTCGACGCCTCTGCACAGGCTGTCAACGTTCGCCCATGGCTCGGCGTTGCGATGTTGGGCGATGCACCCGGGCAGGGCGCGCGAGTCGCGCACGTCGTTCGGGCGTCTCCGGCGGAGCGGGCGGGCCTTCGCGAGGGTGATCGCGTAACACGCGTGGCTCGCACGAGCATCGTTCGCCGGGAGGACGTGGTTCGCACCGTAGCTGGTCTTACGGTCGGGGACGTCGTCGAAGTAGCCTTCCTTCGCGCGGGCAAGGAGCAGATTGCCCGGGCGACTCTAACGTCGCTTCCTTCATCGGACGCCCTGATGCGAATGGAGCTGGTGGGAACATCTGCGCCACCCTGGAGCGGCGTCGACGGCGTGAGCGGTGCGTTTCCCGAGTCAATCGGTTCGCTTCGCGGGCGTGTCGTGATCCTCGATTTTTGGGCAACGTGGTGCACCCCGTGCCGGATCGTTGCTCCGAAATTGAGCGCTCTTCAATCGCGGTACGGCGCGCAGGGACTCACCGTGCTTGGGCTCTCGACCGAAGATGCCGAAAAGGTAGCGGTCTTCGCCCGCCGCACCGCTATCGGCTACGCGGTCGGCGTAGACAGCCGCGCCGAGACGACGCACGCGTATGGCGTGGGCAGCCTTCCAACCCTGGTGGTCATCGACAAGCGCGGAGTCGTTCGTGACGTGTCGATCGGATATGATCCTGCGGAGGACGCGGCGGTCGAAACTACGATCAGAGGGCTGCTCGCCGAACCCGCCTTCCCCGACTGATCGTCATGGGCGATGCGGCGGCGCTGGTACACGTCCTTGACGAGTTCGTTTGGGTTCTACGCCGTGAAGGCTTTCCCGTCTCGACGGCGCAGGCCATTGACGTGATTCGCGCCGTGGACGCGGTTGGCTTGGAACGAATGGTCGACGTTCGCGCAGCAATCGCTGCCATCGTTCTTCACCGGCGTGACGAACGCCGGCATTTCGACGAGACGTTCGCTGCGTTCTTTACCGGCGCCGTTGCAATGGCTCGGCGTCAGACGCTCTGGCAACGTTTGAACGCGCAGGGGCTTGAGCCGTCTGAAATCGACGCCGTCCGTCAGATTCTCGAGGAGCGTGACGCGGAGAGCAGTGAAAACGCGCCCTCGCTCATGACAATTCTGGAGCGGGGCGCGCCGCTGGACCGTTTGATCGCGCGCGCCTCACCGGCCGACTGCATCGACGGACACTCTCGATTGCAGCTTGGATTCCGCGCCTATCGCTTGATAGAACAGCTCGGGGCAGGGGCTGCGCTACGGACCCTTGCCGAGTTGCGCGAGCGTTTGCCCAAATCACTGGCTGCGCGCGGTCTCTTCATCGCGGATGCCCTTGCGCATGAGTGGCGCCTTTTCGAGCAAGAGGTTCACGCGCACGTTCGGGCCAGCTACGAACGACGTGTCCGCGACGTTCAACGCGAACGGGAGCAGGGTCGGCTGAAAGCAACACCCTTCGCGTCCCTAAGCCGGGCCGAATTGGAAGACGTCCGACGTGGAGTCCAGCGCCTTGCCGAGCGGATGCGCAGCGGGCGCCGAGTTCGTTGGACGCGCGCGACTCGCAAGGGCCGGATCGATCCTCACCTCACGCTGCGCGCCGCGCTACGAACGGGGGGAGTCCCGTTTGCGCTGACCCGCAGGCCACGTCGCATGCACCGCCGTGTGGTCCTTCTATGCGATGTCAGCGACTCCGTGCGGGCGGCGGCCAGTGTTCTGCTCGAATTTGCATACGCGGCACAGGAGTTGTTCGCTCGTACCCGAAGTTTTGTTTTCGTGAGCGATCTTGCCGAAATTACGGACCTCTTCAAGCGCCAGCCGGCCTGTATAGCGATCCCGAATGCGTGGCAGGGAGGTTTCGTACCACATGGCCAAAACTCGAACTACGGACGAGTGCTTCAGGAGTTCGAGGCGCGCTACTCCCGAGAGATCGACGGCGGTACCACGCTAATCATCCTCGGAGACGGGCGCACCAATTACCATCGCCCGAGAGCAGACGTCCTGGAACGCCTGCGGCGGCGCTCTCGGGCACTGCTGTGGCTCTGCACGGAGTCGCGCGGCCAATGGGGACGAAGTGACAGCGCGATGGGGGCCTACGCGCGTGCTTGCACGGCCGTTTACGAGGTCACTTGTGCGGGGGATTTCGACCGCATAGCGCAACTTCTGGTCGCACGCCGATGACGATTTTGAAGGGCTCTGCTCAGAGCCCGTCGGCAGGGAGATGGACGCTTCGCACACGGCTCGAGATGCGCTTGCTCACCCAGACCTTGTTCGCGTCGTCCACGATCACAGCGCCGACGCCATCCAACGAGTCGACGAGATCGAGGCCCCTTCGCGGACCGAGGACGAATACTGCGTCGTCAATCTCGTCTGCGAGGAGAGCCGTCGTCGCCCAGATAGTGACGCTGCGCGATGCAGTCGCGGGATAGCCGGTGTGCGGATCGATGATGTGATGGAATCGCTTTCCGTCAACGATGTATGCACGCTCGTAGTCGCCCGCCGTGCTGAATGCGTGATCGCTGACATCCATCATTGCAAAATAATCCCCCTCGGGACCGCGCGGGTCCCGAATTCCTGCCAACCACGGCGTCCGGTCCGGCTTCTCGCCGTGCGCGAACAGGTCGCCACCGGCTTGCACGTAAAAGGACGAAAGCCCTGCATCGAGCAGAAGCTTCGCCGCCCGGTCGACGGCATAGCCCTTCGCGATGCCACCCAGACCAATCCGCACGTGCGCTTCGTCGAGGAAGACGGTAAGTGCCAGAGGGTCGAGCTTTACGTGCTGATAACCAACGTATTTCTGGAGAGCGTGCACCGCCGAAGGCGAGGGGGGGTGAGGATCGAGATCCTCATCGAATTTCCATAGCGCGTGCATCGTCTCGAAGGTGATGTCGAAAGCGCCTCCGCTAAGGCGGCTTGCCCGCAGTGCTTCGGCGATGACCCCGAACGTCTCGTCGCCAACGGGAACCGCTTGTCTGCCTGCCGCCGTGTTGACACGAGAAACCTCGCTGAGCTCGTTCCATGTCGTCATCAGTGCCTCGACGCGTGCAATCTCGGCAGCGGCCGCTTCGAACGCGGCATGGGCCTTGGTGACGTCGACTGACTCAGTGGTAAAGGCGGCGAACGCGACGTGAGTCCCCATGGCATGCGCTTCCCCACTCACCTTCTCGGGCACGAACCGCTGCCGCGCTGCGGGACGGCCTTCCGGGCCCGAAGCGCTCTGCCCTGACGTGGGCTCATCGCGCGCCGAGGCCACCAGCGCGGATGCGCGTGTCAACCCCGAGGAACGTTCGCGGCAGGCGACACCTATGCAGATGCTCGCAATGATGACGCCGATTACGCGTCGGATACCTATGGATCCCGTCTTCGAAGACGTTCGGGGCCGGCCTACGCGCATCATCGTCGCGCTGCGTGATTGAGATCCGTGACCGCGATCCGCCGCCGCTGCGCGTGCTGTAGCATGAGCCTGAAGAGGTCCGCCTCCTTCGCGACCTCGGGCAAGCGCTCGAAGCTGCCGTCCCATAGTTCGAGGCCGATCCGATTTCCGTCCACGACGACGCGCAGCACTTGTGCCCAACCCCACCTCTTCGCACGGGGAATTCCGAGCGGAAGAAGATAACGCGCTTCGATCCAGTCGTCGCTCACCAGCACGCCGCGCATGTGCGTTCGCAGAACCGTTCCTATCGCGCTCACGAGGACAATGACCGCCAGGATCTGCGCCGAGATCGGCCGACGGCGGTCACCCTCCACGATCCAGACGAACAACGGAGAGCTCGACGTAGCCAGCGCGTATGCATAGGCTACCGCGCCGGCCATCAAGAGTGCGACGGCGAGATACAACGCCGACGG
>JALYHV010000500.1 GCA_030776205.1 Myxococcota bacterium
GTCAGTCCGCGCCGGATGTCGGGCCCGATGCTCACCTGGGCCACGTCTTTCACGCGAATGGGCGTGCCCTGCACCACCCGGATCGGCGCGAGGCCGATGTCCTCCGGGCTCTTCACGTAGCCGCGGCCGCGGATCACCTCCTCGTGTCCCGCCATCTCGATCACCCGCCCGCCCACTTCTTGATTGGACGCTCGTACTGCGCGCACGACCTCATCCATCGTGACGCCGCGGCCCAGCAGCTTGTTCGGGTCGACGTTCACCTGGTACTGCTTGACGAAGCCACCGACGCTCGCGACCTCGGCGACGCCCGGAACGCTCCCGATGGCGTAGCGCAAGCTCCAATCTTGCAGAGACCGCAGCTCGGCGAGGTCGTGTTTGCCGCTCGTGTCGACGAGCGCGTACTCGAACACCCAGCCGACTCCGGTCGCGTCCGGGCCGAGGACGGGGTTGACGCCGCGCGGGAGTTTGTCGCGCACGGAGCTCAGGTACTCGAGCACGCGGCTGCGCGCCCAGTAGATGTCCGTCCCCTCGTCGAACACGACGTTGACGAAGGACATCCCGAACATCGATTGACCGCGGACCGCCTGCACCCTGGGCGCGGAGATGAGCGCGCTCGAGATCGGATAGGTGATCTGATCTTCCACGAGATCGGGGCTTTGGCCCATCCACTCGGTGAAGACGATAACCTGCACGTCGGACAGATCGGGAATCGCGTCGAGCGGCGCTCGTTTCAGCGATACCCATCCCCAGACCGTCAGTGCCGCGACGAAAAGGATCGTGAGGAAAGGTCGATTCGCGCTCGCTGCGACGACGCGCGCGATGAGCCCGGGAGGCGGCAGCGAGCCGGCTGGCGTGGCGGTCACGGCAGCCTCGTGCGGGGCTGGAGCTCCATGCCGCATTTGGGGCACTTGCCGCGCGTCGGGCTGTGCACCTCGGGATGCATCGGACACGTGTAGTCGGCAGCCGCTGGCGCAACGAGGGCCGTCGCGCGCGCGGCGGCATCCGGCTCGTCGAGGGTCGAATCCCAGTAGCTCGCCGCGGTGCTTATGCGCGCTTCGGCGGCGACGAGAAAGACGCCGCTCGTCGCCACAACGTCCCCCGGGGCGAGCCCGCCGAGGACCTCGTACATCCCGTCGGACTCCGCGCCGATTTGCACCTCCGCCGGCCGGAACCGGCCGCCTCCGACATCGACGAATGCGAGGCGCCTCGGGCCGGTGTAGACGACGGCGGACGTCGGGACCTGCACGCGCGGACCGAGGTCGGCCGAGAGCTCGACGCTGGCGTACATGCCGGGGCGCAACTCGAGCTGGCCATTTGCAATCTCGAACCGCACCCGGCCGGCCCGCGAGGTCGGGTCGAGGTACGGATAGACGTATGCGACTTTGGCGTCGTAGGCCTGCCCTGGCAAGTAGTCGAGCGTCACCTTGGCGCGCTGACCGGGCCGAACGTGCGCGAGGTCCGACTCGTAGACGTCGGCTTCGACCCAAACCTTGTCGAGTGCCGCGATGCGATAGAGGCGCATGCCCGCGTCGACCGACGCGCCTTGCACCACGTTCTTCTCGATGACAAAGCCGCTCGCTGGAGAAGGGATCGCGAGCTCCTCGGTAGGCTGGCCCTTGGCGGCGATTGCATCGATTTGCGCGTCGGTCAGCCCCAGCAGGTGAAGCCGCTGGCGCGAAGCGCCCTTGAAGAGCTCCGTGCGGGTGGGCGACCCCTCCATGCTCGGCGCGGCGGCCGAGGCGCCGCGCGTCGCAAGCAAGAAGTCCTGCTCGGCGTTGTAGAGCTCGGGGCTGTATATCGTGAAAAGCGTCTGACCCCGGGTCACGTGCTGTCCGGTCTCGTTGACGTGGAGCTTCGTAATCCAGCCGTGAACCTTGAGGCTGACGTCCGCGAGAGCCGATTCTTCGTAGGCCACGTGGCCCACTGCGCGGAAGGTCTGCCGCATCGGCGCTTGCACGACTGGACCGGTGCGCACTCCAATGAGCTGGCGCCGCGACTCGTCGATCATAACGACCCCTTGTTGCTGCTGCTCCTTGGTCACCGGGATCAGGTTCATGCCGCAGATGGGGCACGTGCCCGGACCGGACTGCTTGACGGAGGGGTGCATCGAACACGTGTAGTGGTCGATTGCGCCGGCTACGGCCGCACGCGACGACGCGCTCGCCGCCGGATCGGACGGTCCCGCAATGGCCGTGACGGCCGCCTCGTCGGAGGCTCCCGGCGCCTTGCTCGCAAACCAGGCTGCGAGCCGCCCACGGAAAAAAGCCAGCGTGAGCGCGGCGAGGACGGTCACGACAGCCGGCACGACGAACCGACGCCACGTGGGCGGGACGGATCGCGCGCTCATGGCGAAAGCTCCTCTCCGTCCAATCCCGGGATACGTCCTAGCGCCCGATCGAGCTCGGCGCGCCGTCGGTCGTACTCCGCGCGCGCGACTTGTTCGTCGAGCTCGACGCTTCGCAGGTTCTTCTCCGCGTCGACGACCGCACTGAAGGAAGCCTGCGAGGCCGTGAAGGCCGAGCGCGCTGCAGACACTTCGTCGCGAGCCACCGGGAGCAGGCGCTGCGTGTGGAGATGAAGCACATGCGCCGATTCGTCGAGCTGTTTGAGCGCGACGAAGACCTGGGTGCGCGCCATGTCGCTCCGGCGAGCGGCTTCGGCTTCGTACTGGGCGCGCAACGCATTCGCTTCGTCCACGCTCCCCCCGCGGCGGCTCCTCTGGACCGGGATGTTGAAGCTCAATCCCACCATCCAGCGGTGCTCGGGCATGTCCCACATCGAGTTGTAAGAGGTCGACAACGTCACGTCGGGCAGGTACTCGCGCTCTGCGCGCCCAGCGCGGGCTTGCGCGGCGCGTGCGCGGTCGTTGGCAGCCATGATATCCGGCCGACGATCCACCGCTTCGCGTTCGAGACCGCGTCCGTCGGGGACGGGGGAAAGAGCCAGGTCGTTCGCGGGAGGCGGCAGCGGCAGATCCGGATCGCGGTGAAGGAGCTCGTTCATTTGCGCGACCGTGACGTCCCGTTGCGACGCGAGAATGACGGCGTCGTGCTCCATGTGCGTGAGCTCGAACTCGGCCTGAAGGGGGTCCTGCGCGGAGCCGCGACCCGTCTCGAATTGCGCCGTCGCCGCGGCTTGCATGCTGCGCATGAGCGCGACATGGTGCGAGTTGACCTCGAGCGATCGCGCGGCGACGAAGTATTGATCGTAGAGAAGCGACGCTGCGAGCGCGAGCTCACGGCGGGCCCCTTCGAAGTCGCTCTTCGCCGCGTCGCCCTCTGCCTGAGCGGCCGATTCTTCCAGCGCAAGCTTGCCTGGCCACGGCACGCGCTGGCTGATCATCGCGGTGTAACCCATCCTGGCGCTCGATGAGCCGATGGACAGCGGCGCGATCTCGAGGCTCACCAATGGATCCTCGAAAGCGCCCGATTGACGCGCGCGGGCCATCGCCGCCCGCCATGACTGCCGCGCCTCTTCGACCGAGCGGTTGCGGTGAAGGACAGCGCGCACGTACTTTGCGCGCTCCAAAACGGGTCCGTTCAGCAGACGATCGTCTGCCGCGGCAGGGCGCGCATCCGCGCCAACGGCGTCCGCGCCCCCGACCGGGGACACGGCATACGCACCGCGACCCGTGGTCGCGCATCCCGTCAGAAACACCATGAGGACGGGCCAATCAATCGAGCCTGGAGCAATGGAGGGCATGACTCGTTCCCTGTCTTTGTGCGGAGCACAGCGAGACGGAGTGCGTTTCAACGACGCGGGCAATGGACCGTTTCGACGCGACCCGTGAAACACGGGATCGCCCGAGATCCTTGCGGCACGTGGCCAGACCACCGTCCGACGCAGGTGCCGAATGGCGCGGACGCGGTGGGTCCCGCCACGATGACAGCGCCGAGCCTGAGCGGAGAGGGGCTCCTCGGGCTCGACTCGGCTACCGGCTCATGTCAACGAGACCATCAAGCGTGCTCGAGCACGCTCCCGCGATCGCGGAGGCTCCCGCCATCGCGCCAATCCCCCCGCTCCCCCGCTCGTCTCGTCGGCGCGGATGGCAAACAGCTTGGCGGGGATGATGGAGACGACGCCCGCCGACGGCACGCTCGGGCCCTCCGACTGCGCTCCCCCAGCCGGCACGGAAGGCAGCGTGACGATCTCGCAGCAATCGGCGCGATGGGGGTGAAACGACTCTGCGGGGCAGCGATCGATGTCGCGCCGTGCGCCATCGAGGCATGGATCGGTCGCGGCCAGGCCCAGAGACTCGCAGTAAAAGTAACGCGAGCCAGAATGGGCGATTCCGGTGACCACGACGAACGCGATCAACAAGCGCGCAACGGCGAACGCAAGCCGCCGAGGCAGCTTCATCCCGTTCGACGTGGGCAACAGCGCGCTCCGCACCTTGCCTCTTCTCGTAACATTGCGGAGCCTGCCCTGCAAATGCGCCCAGCGCTTCCCGGCAACGAGCCTGGCGCCGCGAGTTGACGGACGGCGGCCGTCGCCCGCATCATCGCGCGCACCGCAAACGGCGCCTCGCGCGCGCTGCCGGAGGGTCTTCCATGGCGAATTCGAAGAGCGGAGATTTCGTGTGGTACGAGCACTTGACCAAGGAACCCAAGGCGGCGATC
>JALYHV010000501.1 GCA_030776205.1 Myxococcota bacterium
CCGCCGCGCAGCCGAACACGCCGGCCGCCGAAAAGGCGCGGAGGTCGGCGGCGAGCCCGGCACCACCGCCGGGATCGAGCCCCCCGATCGCAAGGGCACACGCGCACGAGCGGCGGGGGTCGCGTGCCTGGGGAGCCTGCCTGGCCTTCATCCGTCGCGAGAGAGCATGGCGCTCACCGCGCTTCGAGGTCCAGCTCGATTGACACTCCGCGAAGGACACTGGTACGCAAGTACGCGCGTGCGCGTTCGATCGGTCGGGCCGCCCGCAGTCGCCATCGCTCTTGGGGGACTCGCGCTCGTCCTGCTCACGGGCGAGGCACACGCCCAGTGCGTCGACGAGGAGTTGAAGCAAGAGCTAGTGGGTGGGAGGCACTACCGTGGCGTAGAGGAGCGCCTTTTCACGAAGGCCTTTCGCCACGAGCTCTCGGCGATGGGCGGCTTGTATGCCGCCGATCTCTACTCATCCAGCTGGGTCGGCGGCGGCGCGTACACGTTTCACTTCAGCGAGGATCTTGGGCTGGAGGCGAGCGTGGAGCTCACTCGGTTTCGCAGCGCGGTGACGGACGCGTACGAGCGGCGCTATCCGCAGATTCAAGTCCTCGATCGAACCGACAAGCCCGGGACGCTCTACTTCGGGCACCTCGTGTGGTCGTTCGCATACGGCAAGCTTCGCTGGATGGGCGATGGCATCAGCCGCTTCGATTTCAATTTCGCACTCGGCGCGGGAGTGACCGACGACTCGACCTCGCGCGGCGTCACTGGAAGCGGCGGTCTCGGAACGAAGTTCTACTTCGGGAGATGGTTCGCGGTTCGCGTCGACGCGCGCGATCACGTGCTCCGCGAGGTGCTGGTAGGCGATGAGCACTTGGTGAACGACGTGGTGGTCACGGTAGGTGCGAGCGTCTTTCTTCCCTTTGGGGGGTGAGTCGATGCGGCGGGTGCCCGCGCGACCTCCCTTGGCCGTCCTTTTCCGATCGGGGTACTTGGCGGCGCGCCCGCTTCGGGGGACCATCGTGCCATGCGCTTCCGGCTTTGCGTCCTTGCAGGTGGAGCGTGGGTGACGACGTCCATCCTGGGCGCGTTCGCGGTCGCGCAGCCCCGAACCGGCAGCCCCGCTCCGCAAGCGCCCGCGAGCAGCAACCAAGGCGACGCCGGCGCGCCGGCCTCGGCTCTCAACCCCGCGCCCAGTGAGTTTGCAGACGCGGCCGTGCCGCCGGTGTCCGTCGACTTCACGACCCTGCTCTCCGAGGTGGCCGCGCTTCGGTCGCGTGTCACGGCCGTCAGCGATGCGCTTTTTCACTCGCGCCTGGCCGTCTCGCTGGAGACGAGCGCCGACCACGCGCGGGTGACTCGCCTGTCCGTCTGGCTCGATGGCGGCGTCGTCTGGACCTCGCCGTCCTCGCTGGTGGGGCGGGACGCGGTCACTGTCTACGATCACGCCGTAGCCCCCGGTCATCACGAGGTGGCCCTCGATGTCGACTACCGCGAAGAAGGCGACGCCTTCCGCTCGTCGCAGCGTTCGCGCTTCCTGGTGGACGTGCCGGCCGACGAGCGTCTCGTCGTCGAGATGACGGCATCGAACGAGTCGCGCATGGGCAGTTTTCTCCGTGACAAGAAGGGCGAGTACGACCTGCGAATCCGCGCGCGGCAGAGCGCCGAGCGCCTCGGAAGGTGACCGTTGAAGGGTCTTCGAGCCTTCGTCGGATGGCCCTGCGTCCTTGTCGCATCGACGGCAACGGCCGAGCCGCAAGTGCCGGAACCGGTCGGCATCGCCCCTGCGGGTCGCGCGGACACGACCCCACCGAGTCACGCGGTCGCGGCTCTCCCCATGCCCACGTTGCGTGACTACAACGCGGTGCTCCGCGCGCGGCATCTCGGCGGGCGCGACGATCTCCGACGAGACGACGTCGCCGCCCGCGTTGCCGAAGCCGAGCGACTGGAGAGCGCCGGAAGAGTCGACGACGTCATCACCCTGCTGACCGAGCTTGTGGAGCACCCTCGGTTCGAGCTGTTCGAGGACATCGAGGAGGGCCGGGCGGCGGTCTATCGACTCGGCGACGCGCTGGCCACCGCGGGAATCGACGAGCCAGCGAGGGCGTACCTTCGACGGGTCCTTCGTACGCACGGCGCATGGCAAGGGGGCGCAATCTGGGCCCGGCGTGCGGTCAGACGCCTCGTCGACATCGCCATCGCCGACGAGCAGTACGCGGACGTCACAAGAGACCTGGAGAGCGTGCCGCGCGAGCGCCCGGAGGACGTCCGCGGCGAGATCGCTTATGTGGAAGGGCGAGCGAGGGAAGCTGCGGCGGACGCCGATGGCGCACTCCGGTCGTACGCGCTCGTTACCCAGCGGTGCCGCTTTTGGGCGCAGGCAACGTACCTTTCGGCGCTCATAGACGTGGAGAGGGGCCGTCACGCGGAGGCCGAGGCCTTGCTCTGCAGGGTGGCCGATCCGAAGCGCAGCGCGACGACGACCCCCGTCTTCGCCGACGAGAAGTTCTTCGCCGTTCGTGATTTGTCTCGCCTCGGCCTCGGCCGCATCGCGCACGAAGACGGTCGGAACGACGACGCTCGCTACTATTACTACCTGGTCCCGCGCGACAGCGACCGCCTCGCCGAAGCGCTTTATGAAGCGGCTACGACGCGTTACGAAAAGAAGGATTACAACGGTGCGCGCGATCTCCTCGACGAGCTCTCCGCCCTACGGCTGCACCACCGCTACGAGGACGAAGCCTGGTTGCTCGATGCCTGGGTGGACCTGGCGCGATGCCGCTTCGCCGACGCCGACAAGAAGCTGATGGAGTTCCTGGCGCGCTACGAGCCGGTGCGGGACAGCGCACGGCGCATCGCGGAGGACGGGGCCGCGACGCGACGTCTGATCGCTGCGGTCAGCGCCGGGAGCGACACGCGGACGGCCCTTTCGGACGGCTCGGACATCGCCGGCACGTTGCCCGAGGTGATACGCGCCGTGGCCGCCGTCGTCCGCGTGGACCCGCAGTACGATCGCATCGTGCATCGGCGCAGCGTGCTGGAGCGCGAAGCTTCCGGGCTGGTCCACGCGCGCGCAGCCATCGAGGACATGCAGCGCGCTCTCGCGGCCGACGGGGGCGTGCGGCCAGCTATCGACGCTCATGCCAGCGCGATGCCGGGCTCCGATGAGGCGCTGCTCGCGCTCGACGCAATCGAGCGTCCCATCGGCGATCTGGTCGCCGCGCATGCCCCGGTCGACACGGTGGCCAGCCTGCGCAGAGCGCTCGACGAGCTGCGGTCACGTTTCTCAGTCGTCATGTCGTCAAACGTCGCGTCAGTCGCGGCGCCGGTCGCTCCTGCCGCGGACCTGCCAGACCTCCTCGTGGCCGATGCGGTCGCGGCGAGGACGCTCGCGGCGCGGCTCGCGCGGGAACGCGATTCACTCCGCGACACCGAGGCGGCGCTCGCCAAAGACGCGCTCGTGCGGCTCGATCGTCGGCTGTCGCGTCTTCTTCGGCGCGCTCGCCTGGGGCGCATCGAGAGCGTCCTCGGTCGCAAACGCGCGCTGGAGGCCGACGTGGAAGCCATCCGGCTCGGGCAAATCCCGCAGGACGCCGTAGATTCGCTGGACGTGGCGCGCTACCTCGAGGACCGGGAGGAGTACTGGCCCTTCGAGGGCGACGACTGGCCCGACGAGTACATCGGGAGAGAGACCAAGTGACCCCCTCGCGGGGTAGGTAGCCACTGATGCGGATCGACGGGCGGAGCGGGCCGCTGACGGTGGGGCTCGTGGCGTTGCTGGCGCATTCCGCGGCGCGAGCGGGCGTTCCGGGCGACGTAAAAGCGGCCCGCCCGGCGGAAGTCGGAGAGCCCGCGGGCGAGAGGAGGGTGAACGCCGAGGCGCCGCAGAAGCCCCCCGTGCGTCGCGAGCGCGCGGCGTTTGGTCGTGAGGCCGCCTCGCGAGGCAAGCCCACAGTCCATGGGCCGCGGATCCCCGAGGCGCTCGCCGCGAGCCTTCGTGCGCGACTGGATGCACGCGTCGACGCCGACCTGGCGCAGAGCAAACGCCTCCGAGCAGACGCCGTGACGTTGTTGACCACGTTCATCGCGGAGACCCCACGAACCGCGAGCGAGATGCCCGAGGCGCTGGTGCGCCTGGGGGAGCTCCAATGGGAGAACGAGCGCGACACCTTCGTCGAGCGCTTTCAGAGCTGGGAAAAGGGGCCGCGCGATCAGCGCGGACCCACGCCCGAGCTCGACTACCGCACCGCGCGAAGCCTCTTCGCCCGCGTGCTTCGCGATTATCCCTCATTCGACCAGTACGACGTGGCGCTCTACGTCGACGGTTTTCTCGCCTCCGAGCAAGGCAACGAGGAGGAGGCGCGCCAACGTTTCGAGCGCATTTTGCGGGAGTACCCTCGATCGCGCTTCGTACCCGACGCACACATGGCCGAGGCGGAGGCCCTTTTCGCTGGGAAGTACGACTTTTCCGGCGCGCTCGACGAGTACGAGAAGGTCTTGTCCTTCAAAGGGCAAATAGACCCGGGACTGTACGGGCTCGCGCTCTTCAAGACTGCCTGGTGCTACTGGCGCCTCGGCAAGAGCGAGGAGGCCGCTCGACGCTTCGTCGCCGTCTTCGAGGCGACCGACGAACGGGCGCGCACCACAAACGCCAGCGCCGGGCAGCAGGGGCAACTCGACGAGCTACAGGGAGAAGCCCTCAAGTACGTCGTCGAGGTCTTCGCCGAGGACGAGAAGAACACGGCCCAGGACCTCTATTCCTTCCTTGCGAAGATCGGCGGAGAGCGCTTCAGCGGGAGGATCGTTCGGGCTCTCGCGGTGCACTTCTACGACCAGGCTCACTACGAGCGCGGCATACAAGCCTACGAGCTGCTCCTCAGGCTCGAGCCGAGGAGCTCCGAGGCCTGGCAATGGATGCTGCAGATCGCCGCGGGATTCGCGGCAATCGAAGATTGGCCTCGCCTCACATCGTCACTTGCGCGAGCCGCCAGCGATTGCACCAGCGGCGGTGCCTGGGCGCGAGTGCAGTCCGATTCGGCCAATGTCACCGCCGCCAGCGCAGCGATCGAGAGAACGCTGCGCGAGAACGCGACTTCGTTACACGCCAAGGCTCAGCGGGATCGCACCAGCCGCGCCGAATTCGAAGGAGCGGCGGGCCTCTACCAGACCTACCTCGACAGGTTCCCTCGGGAGCCCAGGGCGTACGAGGCACATTTTCGTCTCGGCGAAATCGATTTCTTTCGGCTCCAGCGCAACACCGACGCAGCGACGCATTACTTGGCGGCAGCCGAGGCGATCCCCGTGGCGGAGGTGAGCGGCGAGTTGGCGACCATGCGCCATGACGCCCTCTACAACGCGCTGGTGGCGCTCACGCGCGAAATGGCGCCGACGCACGACAGGAAGCAGCAGAACGAGACGGGGACGGACAGGAGGTATGCCGAGGCCCTGGATCTCTACGCGCGCCTCTATCCGAACGATCCCCAGCTTCCGGCAATGTTCTATCGGCAAGGGCGATATTACTTTGATGACGGGAACTACGATTCGGCAGTGAGAAGTTGGGGGGCCCTTTTGGAAAAGTTCCCGAGCAGCCAGTCTGCGCGCGAGGCCGGAGACAGCATCCTGGAGTCGTTCAGTCGCGCCAAGAACTACGAAAACATCGAAACATGGGGACGCCGGCTCAAAGCGCTGCCTGTTTTCGCGGACGGCAAACAGCAGGAGAGACTCGACGGGCTCATCGTTCAGGCCGTCTTCAAGCAGGGTGAACAGAAGGCCGCGGCGGGGGATCATCCCGGCGCAGCGCACGCGTATCTTCGCGCAGCACGCGACTTCCCCCGGGACGGACGAGCGGGCCAGGCATGCGTGAACGCGGAGCAAGAGGCCCGGCTGAGCGGAGATGTAAAGACGTTGCAGGAGGCCGCCCAGCTCTCGATGAGCCCCGCGTTCCGCGACAGACCCGAGTCGCCCCTCGGCGCATGGATCGGGACGACGACGCTCCAGTCCATTGGACTCTTCGGCGAGGCCGCGACGTTGGCCGAGCAGATGGCGAGCTTCAATGACCGCGAGCACCCCCACTACGCGAGGTTCGAGCACGAAAAGGACGCGTCGTACAACGCCGTGGTGCTCCGGGAGGCCACGGGGGAGCACGACCGAGCCGTCCACGATGGCGAGCAATTTCTCGTTGCGTTCGGCAGCGCGCCAGAGGCCGACGACGTCGTCTTCCAGATGGGCCGTGCGCAGCTGAATGCCGGGCGCGTGAAGGACGCCGTCGATCTCTACGAGCGCTACCTTGCCCGCGCGAAAAACATCGATCACCGCGCGCAGGGGCTGGTGCTTCTCGCCATGGCCCAGACGAAGAGCGGCGACGAACGCGGCGCGACGCTGTCGCTCGAAGAGGCTGTGACGCTCGGCAGGCATCGGCCGCGCGATCTCGGGCAGGATGGCAAATTTGCCGCTGCCCATGCACGATATCTGGAAGGCGAGCGCGTCCTGTCAGCGTTCGAACGAATACGAATCCAGGGCGACGTCAAGCAGCTGAGGGCGCGGCTCAGGCAGAAGACGGGGCTCCTGAAGGAAGCGGCCAAGACCTTCATCGATTGCATCACCATGGGCGTCGCGGAATGGACGACCGCGGCGCTCTATCAGATCGGGCACATGTACGAATCCTTCGCCAAAGCTCTGCGCGACTCGCCTGCGCCAGCCGACGTCCAGTCGGAGGAGCAAAAGGCCGACTACCAATCGCAGATCGAGGAGTTTGCGGTTCCCATGGAGGAGCGGAGCCTGGATGCCTACGAGAACGGTTGGAAAAAGGCGACGGAGCTCGGCATCTACAACCAGTGGACGGCGAAGATGCGCGATGCGCTCGGCCGGCTGAACAGCGAGCTCTACCCTGCGTTTCGAGAGACGGGCTTCGAGGTGCGCTCGGAAGGTCCCCAACGACTGCCCGCGCTACTGGACGCGCCGGGAAAGCCCCTCGCCTCCGACCCGATGGTCCCGGTGAGAAAATGAATGATCGTCTCCTCGCCGTGATCGGCATCGCGGCGTGCGCCGCATGCCATCCACGTGGCATCGAGCGTGCGGTCGCGGCGACGGTTCAGCCCACATCGACGAATCCACTCGGCATCGCCAGAATGGCGCAAGGGGTAAAGGCCGCGCGCGACGGACAGCCAGAGCGCGCCGTCTCGCTCCTGCGCGAAGCGATTGGACTGAACGGGAGCCTGTGGGAGGCGCGCTACGATCTCGGCATTCTCTTGGCGGACGCCGGCGACTTGGCAGGCGCGGAAGGGGAGCTTGGCTCGGCCGCGCAGATGGGCACGGACTCGCAGGACGTCGCGCTGGCACTCGCGGAGGTCCGTCAACGACGCGGAGAGGCAAAACTTGCCGCGGACGGCCTGACCGATTTCGTGACCAAGCACCCCCACGCGATCGAGGCCAAAACGCTCTATGTCGCCGCCCTGCGTGAGAGCGGGCAGCTCGACAAGGCCGTCGCCGAGGCCCGCGAGCTCCTGATCCGAAGACCCGCGGATCCCACAGCATCGGCGGAGCTCGCTCTGTGCCATCTCGCGCGGGGCGAGAAGACGGCAGCTGGTTTGCTGGCAAAGCAGGCGCTGGAGTCGAATCCGAACAGCGCCGTTGCTCACCGCGTCATGGGGCTCCTCGATCTCGCGAACGGTGATGACGCGGAGGCCTTCGTGGAGTTTCGCAAGGCCGCGCAGTCGGACCCGCAGGATACGACCTCGCGCCTCAACATGGGGGTCGTCCTGCTCCACGCCGGCGCGTACACCCGGGCCGAGGAGCAGTATCGCGAGATACTCGTCGTTTCGCCGGAAGACGTCGAGGCGCAGGTCGGCCTCGCGGCGGCCCTGCGCGGCGCTGGCGATCCGCAGCATTCGCAGCGATTCGGCGAGGCGCGCGTCATTTTGGAACGGGTGCTCGCCACCCATCCCCACGAGACGCGCGCTCTCTTCAACTTGGGCGTTCTCGAGGCCGACTTCTTGAAGAGGCCCGCCGCAGCGGCGGCGTATTTCAAACGCTTCCTCGCCGACGCACCGTCAGATCACCCTCTCCGCGCCGAGGCGGAGCGCTACGTATCGGCCGCGGGCGCGAGCGCGACTCTCACGCAGCCGCCGGCTGCGCCAGCAATCGCGGCGAAGAAATGAAGGAGCCCAATAGAACGAGCCTCGAAGTCGGGACTCGCCTCAAGTCTTCTTGAAAAGACGCGAAAGCAGGTGAGGCTTCTTCGGCTCTTCCGCCTTGACTGGCTCGGGGCTGACCTCTTTGGGATCCGGCGGAGAGCCGACTATGTGGCCTCCCCTCATGTGGAATAGCCGCAACTCGCGCGCGGCATCGATGTTTCGCGGGTTGATCTCCGCCGCACGCTTGAAATCTCGCATGGCGATCTCGATCCGGCCGAGGCGCTTGTAGAGCATCCCGCGCCAAAAGTGCCCCTTCTCCAATCGCTCGTTCAAGGCAATGGCGCGGTCCAGCATCTGGATACAATGAGCCATCTTTTCCGGACTCTGGTTCTCTGGCTTCATCGCCACGAGCCACGCAAGGAGCGCGAGGTATGACGCCTGCGTGGAGTCTGCCTCTAGGGCGCGGCGGCAGTAGGCTTCTGCCTGGACGAGGTCGTTCTTGCGGAAGAACACCTCCGCCTTCTGGAAATCGGTGGCGGCTTCGACCACCTTCGCGACGGTCTCCTGCATTTCGGGCGTCCCGCTGCCGTCGGCGAGCAGCTTCATGTAGCGCGCGCGCTGCTTCTCGTCGCTGAGCGTCGCGTGCGCCTCGCTCATACGTGAGAACACACGCGAGCAAGCGTCACGCAGCGGCGCGAGCTCCAGCGGAAGGCGGTCGGGGTGCCACCGCTTCGCAAGCGCGAAAAACGCCAATCGGATCGTTTCGCCATTCGCATCGCGCGCGATGTCGAGCATTGTGAAGTAGTCGACGCGATCGATTGTCGCTGCGCGGCCCACGATCTCATTCCATCGTTCCGTCGCGTCCGCGTTCAGCGTGCTCGGAATGTGGGGAACACTGGCGGCTTTGGCCCGAACCGCTGTCGCCTTGACCGCACGCGCTGGCGCGGCCATGGCCGCGACGGAACGCTCCGACGACGCGACGGCCGAGGCCGAGGCCGGTGCTGCCTTCGACGTCAGTGGCGCTTTAGGCTCCAAGGCCGGAAGGACATCTACTTGTTTGGTGACGAGAAGCAGATAAGCCAATAGCTGCGCCGTCCTTTCATTGAGGTGCGCTGCCTTCCCGAGCTCGGAAGCCCGGACGGGGTGCGTGCGAAGGAGCTCCGCGGCCGCTGCCTCCTCTTGGCCAAGTCGCATCCGCGCCACATCGGCGCCCCGGCCGAGCCGCAGCGGCGATGCCGTCACGCGAGCAAGTGCCGCCTGCACGTGCTCCCACGGAGCATGCTCTCGCAACAAAGGCCAAAGTAGCGGCATAGGGTCCACGCCGCGCGCAACGGGTGCGCCCCAGGTCTCGAGCGCATCGAAGCCTTCGTAGTACGCGAACGTTGTCTCGGAGGGCAAGGCGGCGATGTACCGGAGTTTCCGCGCGAGCTGCTCGGCCAACGCCTCCTCGAGCATCGACGCGTCAATGACGCCTCGCTCGAGGAGCAACTCTCCGTGAAGCGTCGGACGCTGCGCCTTCGATGCCGCCAGCTCCGCGAGCGATCGGGTCAGTTGTTCTTCCGTCACGCGCCCGAGCTCGTGCAAGACCTGCCCGAGGTACGCGACGGCTTCGCTCGTTCGCACCTTCGCCGGATGTCCTTCGATGAAGAGGACGACCGCGCTCCGATCGCCTTGTGGCGCCTTCAGCTCGACGCTCCCGCCGAGCTTCTTGTCGAGCGCATAGAGCAGCAGGTGCACGAAAGGCGTTTTCGCGAGCGTACCGCTCGCTGCGGGGGTCGGCCGAGGGGTCGAGGGGTCTCCCATGCAAGCGATGAAACCGTTGAACGTGGCGCTGTGGGAAGGCGAGACGAGCGGCTCCTTCAGGGCGCGCGCGCTCGTCCCGCACGTGTAGAGTAACGGTACAGCAGCACGTCGCTATGCCCAAGGCTTCTCCCGCGCCCCCGCCGAAACAGATCGCGCACTTCGAGATTGTTCGACGACTTGGCGTCGGAGGAATGGCGGAGGTCTTTCTCGCGAAGAAGCGGGGTGCGGAGGGCACGTACAAGGTGCTCGTCCTAAAGCGCATTCTGCCGACGCACGGCGGCTCGAGGCGCTTTCGCTCGATGTTCATCGAGGAGGCGCACCTCGCGACTCGCCTGAACCACCCCAATATCGTCCAGGTGTACGAGTTCCAAGACTTTGCCGAGGAAGGGCTCCTCCTCGCCATGGAACACGTCGAGGGCTGCGACCTCGGGCGTCTCATCGCGGCGGCCCGCGCAACCGGGACCCGACTCGCCCCCTGGATTGGCGCGTGGGTAGTCGCGGAGGCAGCCAAGGGACTCCACTACGCGCACGAGAAAAGAGACGAGGCAGGGCAACCGCTCGAGATCGTCCACCGCGACGTGAGCCCGCAGAACATCCTGCTCTCGTTCGACGGGGCCGTGAAGATCGCCGACTTCGGCATCGCCAGCGCGCGCCTGTTCGCCGACGAGCGAGGTGTGCTGAAAGGCAAATTCGCGTACATGTCGCCAGAGCAGGCTCGCGGCGAAGCGATCGACCGACGCAGCGATCTGTATGCCCTGGGCATCATCCTGTGGGAAATCCTCGCCGGCCGGCCCGTCCACGGAGGACTCGGAGGCGAAGCCCTGCTGGACATCGTGCGCTCCGGCAACGTCGAGCCCCCGTCGGCTCACGCCGCCGATGTCCCGCCGGAGCTGGAGGCGATCGTCCTGCGAGCGCTGGCCCCCCTGCGACACGAGAGGTACGCCACAGGCCGCGAAATGGCGGGCGCACTCGGGCATGCGATTTTCAAGCATGGCGAGCTGATCGACGCCTCGGCGCTCGAGACGGCGGTCGCGCTGCTGGTCGCGCGGGATGCGCCCGCCGAGAAGGGCACGCCCGCTCTGAACGCTCTGGCTCTTCATGCGCGCGCGGAGGATGTGCACACGCAAGCCGCCGCGCCGCTCGCGCGGAGCATGGCGGACGCGCGGACGAACGCTCAGCCCGGTCCCCCTCCCCCTGAAGAGGTGCAGCGTGCGTCTTCGACCGAAGGACGGCTGGGGAGGTCGCTGTCAGAGGTCGGCCCGCGGGAGGTGCGCCACGTTTCGGTCGTGACGCTGTCAATCCACGGGATGCAGGCGCTCGCGCTGCCCCGGCGGACGCTCGATCAGTTCCGGGGGATGCTGGACAATCTCGCGTTCAAACGCGGCATGCGCTGGCTTTGGGCGAACGATGGAGACTCTCGCGCCATCGCGGGGCTGACTGCCAATCCGTCGCGCGCAGCCGCCGATGCGGCGCAGCTGGCCTTGGACGTCCACGAGGCAATCGCCGGCTTCAACGAGGACATACCCACCCCGGTTGCGGCAGCGGTCGGGATCGTCCGCGGCATCGCGAGCGGCACGCGCGACGCGCAGGGTCACCTCATCGACTACCGCCTGCACGAGCCGACCACGTACCTCGCCGACGCGCTCGCGCATGCCACCCCCGCGGGCCGGACCTGGGTGGCTGGCGGCATTTACCGTCTCGTGCGGCGCGACTTCCGCTGGGGCGACGCGCCGACCCTGCAGCTGGAGGGAGGCACGGCGCGCGAAGCGCCCCCGACGATGCGTCTCTACTCACTCGAGCGGAGCCTGTCGCGCGAGGAAGGGTTGGCGGAGATCCAGGCCGGCTCGAGCGAGCTGGTTGGACGGGAGGCCGAGAAGGCGGAGCTCCACGCCGCGTACCATCTTGCGCTCAGCGGCGGCAGAGGCGCAGGCCACCTCGTGTGCCGGGCTCTCGTAGGGGAGATGGGGATCGGTAAGACCGCTTTGGCGTCCGCCTTCCTCGCCGAGCTGCCACCGAATGCGCGGCTGGTCCACGTCGAGTGCACGCCCGTCCGAAAGGACGTGCCGTATGCGACGATAGCCGAGCTGGTGCGAGCCACGATCGGGACGACGGGAGAAGAGCCCTTCGAGGAAGTGGCGTCGCTCATCGCAGGCGCGGGGGGTGGCGCCGCGAGTGGCGACGGGACTAGCCCCATGGTGGCTCGGCTGGCCGAGCTCGCGACGAACAGGCTTGTCGCCGGAGGGGACGAGGATGCCCATTCGCGCAAGAAGACGATCTTAGCCGGAATGCGTAATCTCCTCGCCGCCATCGCACTGAACCAGCCGCTCGTTCTCGTGGTGGACAGCGTGCACTGGTCGGACAAAGCGAGCATCGAAGTGCTCCACGAGTTCGCGCATGGAAGCGACCCCTTGCCCGTGTTCGTCCTGGTCGTAACCCGGCACGACGAACGCGTCGCACACTTTGTCGAAGGACTCACACGCATCGATTTGCGCGGGCTCACTCCAACCGAACAGGTGCGCCTGGTCCAAACTCGCCTTGGAGTCAGTGATGGCGCAGAGCAGGTTTGCGCCGAGCTGCTCCCGAAGGCCGCTGGCAATCCCTTCTTCCTCCTAGAGCTCATCGATGCCTCGCTCGAGCGAGGGGCGCTGGAAATCCGCGACGGCGAGGCGGACGAGCAAGGCGAGCGCTCGGCGATGCTCGCCCGTAGCGAGCGGCCCAATGCCTCGTCCCCCGCCTTGCCGTCAACGCTCGAACAGCTCCTGGGCGACCGCATCCGCGAGCTGCCCGCCGCCGAACGGAGGGTCGTCGAGTGGCTTGCCATCGCCGGCGGCCCCCTCGCGCTCGCGGACGTGCTCCGGCTCACCGAAGACAGCGCCGAGGAGGCCGTCGTGCGCCTTTGCGCGCGCGGCTTGTGCGATCGCAAGGGCGAGCTCGTCGACTTCAGACACGCGCTCACCCGAGACGTCGCGTACGTGGAGCTCCCGCACGCCGATCGCGTTCGTCTGCATCGCAAGCTCGGCGGCCATCTCGCGGGCACGTCGCTGGCGCGCGGCGTCTCCGCCGCGATCGTCGGGCGTCATCTCGCAAGGGGCGAGAGCTACGAGCGCGCGGCGGAATTCTACTTCGAGGCGGCCACCGCTGCGCGATCGAGTCACCAGACGGCCATGGCCATTCGGTATTTCCAGCGATCGCTGGTTCACATGCGCCCCGACGACGCGAGGCGTATGGAGACCCATGAGGCGCTGGAGGGCGCCTATCGCATGCTCGGGCGCAAGCGGGAACGCAAGTGGCACCTTCGGGAGCTGAAGCGAATCGTTCGGCAAATCGGCACGCCGCGCGCCCTATGTCTCGGGCTGCTGAGGACCGGTCGGTACGACTTCGATGAAGGGCGGTTGGCTCACGGTGCGTTGGTCGCGCAGCGCGCCGCGCAACTCGCCCGCGGCTCGAAGATCGCCGAGCTCGAAGTCGAAGCGGAGTCGCTGGTGAGCGACTTCTTGCGCGAGCTCGGCGACGTACAGGGGGCGCTCGCCGCGAGCGATCGCGCGCTTGCAGCATGCCACCCTGCGCTGCACGGCCATGTTCCGCCGCGTCTCCGTGGGGAAGTGCTGCGGTCGCGCGGAATCCTCTTGCGACGGGTTGGTCGCGTCCGCGAGGCGGTCGACGTGCATGTCGATGCCATTGCCATCTTCAAGCGAAGCGGTGCCCGCCGCGGCGAGGCGAGGGTGAAGAACTCCCTCGCGTATTCGATGTTCGTGCAGGGTCGCTACGAAGATGCCATCGCGCTCGCTCTGGAGTCGATCCAGATCGATCTCTCGATCGGCGGTCGTTTTCAAGTCGCCAAGACGCTGACTACCATCGGCCACACCTATTTTCGACTGGGCGACGTCCCGCGCGCACTCGCTTACCTGGCTCGCGCGAGATCAGCCCACGACCGGTATGGCGATCAGGACGGGTGGGCGGAGACTCTGCTGGTGAGCGCGCTGGTGGCGACTGAAACGCGGGCCCTCGCAGCGGCCGAGAGCTACGCGCGCGACGCAGGGGCGATCATTGCCGCCACGGAGAACGCTTACGATCGGACGTACGAGAGCGTCGTTCGTGCCCTCCTGGCGCGCGCATGTGGGCAAAGCCAGAGGGCGGCGGACCATGCACTCGCTGCACGGCGAAACGCGGAGAGGATGGCTCTCGTTGCCTTTCATTTCTACGCCATGGCCATCGAGGCTGTCGCCCGCGTCGAGCTGGGTGAGCTGCACGCGGCGACGTTCCTGGCAACGACGGCGCTCGGGGCGGTCGAGAATTTGCAGGGCTGCGAGTACGAGCTCGAGATTCGGGTGTTGTGTGCAGAAGGGCTCGAGCGGGCCGGATCACCAGAAGCTTTCAACGCTCGCACGGGGATGCTCGAGCACGCGAACGCATTGATGCGAGCCGTCCGAGACGTTCGACTGCGAAGCCTGTTTCCGCAGCGGCCGCTCCACGCCGCGCTGCTCCGCACGAGCCCTGGCGGGTCCACCACGCCGGCGATGCGGTCCACCGCGGCTCCGGCCGAAGCGGTCCCCGGAGCTCCCGAAGGCGCATGAGCGACATTCCCCCGACCAGCGACGCCAAGCGGCGTATCGCGATGATCCTCTCCGGCGGCGGCGCCAGAGGCGCGTACGAGGTCGGCGTCCTTTGGTATATTTTCGACGATCTGACGCGGCTGCTCGGGGCGCCCCCGCGCATCGATATCCTGTGCGGCACCAGCGTGGGGGCGATCAATGCGTGCTTCCTCGCAGCTCATTTGGGGGACCCGGTCCTCGGGTTGCGACGGCTCGTGGATTGGTGGAGCGAGCTCGAGTTGGTGCGTGTGCTCGGGTTCGGACTGCGTCAGATAGTGACGCTACCGCGAGTGCTGCTGGGCGGCGGGCTCCGCTACGGGGTCTTCGACGTGAAACCGATGGCGGACCTCGTGGAACGCGAGATCAGCTGGCGAGCCGTATCGCGTTGCCTGAGACGGCATCGCCTCCGAGCGCTCACGGTGTCGTGCACTGAGGCATCGACGGGGCGGACGGTCGTGTTCATGCAGGTATCCCCGGATCTCACCATTCCGACCACCGCTCCGCCCCGCACGCTCTTCCGAGCGGATCGCATCGGTCCCCAGCACGCGCTCGCCAGCGCCGCCATTCCCCTGCTCTTTCCGTCCGTGCGTATCGACGACGAGCTCTACCTCGACGGCGGCTTGCGTCAGAACACCCCGATCGCGCCTGCGCTGCGGCTCGGCGCGACCCACATCTTCGCAATCGGCAGCTCGCGCGAGGTCCAGGGCCGTGTCGTCCGCGAAGCCGGGCACGAGCCATCGTCCGCCCGCGCCCCCGGAGCCGCGTTCCTGCTGGGTAAGATCCTCAACGCCTTTTTGCTCGACCACATCGACGTCGACATCGAGCTCCTGACGCGGATCAACAATGTCCTCATGGATGGGACGCGAGCGTATGGCCCCCGGTTCTCCGATGCACTCAGCGCCGAGGCGCATAGTCGAGGCGCGCAGGATTACCGGTTTGTCAATTGCCTTCGCGTGCGCCCGAGCGAAGACATAGGGCGGCTGGCCAACGACCACCTGCGGCGCGGCCGGCTTCGTGGCGACCCGCTGTTGACGAAGCAGCTCTTCAAACTGATCGACCTTGGTGCGGAAAGCGAAGCCGACCTCGCGAGCTATCTCTTGTTCGATGGACCCTTCTGCCGCCGACTCATCGAGCTCGGTCGCGCCGATGCCCAGGCGCGGCGTGAGGAGCTCCTGGAGTTCTTTCGCGAGGTGCAGGACCGAGATGGGGGGGAAGGCGAAGACCCGCTCGACGAGAGCGGGCGGTTTGATCGCGACTCGTTCACGCTCGGAACGTAACGACGCGGTCGGACGAGGAGAGCTACAGAGTGGCGGGCGGAAAGGCGCTTCCCGGCATTGCGAACAGAAAGCCCTGGAGCAGATCGCACCCGGCCTCGACGATGGTGTCCCGCTCGGCCGCGGTCTCGATTCCCTCGGCAACGACCTGCATCCCGAGCTCGTGACACATCGCGATCATGGTCCGCATCAGCGTCTGTTTCGTAGGCTGGCAGTTGACCCCACGCACGAGGGACATGTCGAGCTTGACGACCTCGGGCTCGAGCTGAGCGAAGCTCGTGAGCCCGGCATATCCGGCGCCGAGGTCGTCCACCGCGATGCGAAATCCCATCCAGCGCAAACGGGCGATGCGCGCCTGCACATCGCGCACGGCGTGAAGGCTCGCCCGCTCGGTTATCTCGAGCACGACCCGTTCGGCGATGCGCGCCAGCGGACTCTGCGCGTCGAACAGGTCTTCATCGAGCAAATCGTGTGTGTGGAGATTCACGAACAGGATGGCGCCCTCGGGCATTCGCACCGCGGGGGCGGCCGCTTCGGCGCGGATGGCGCGACCGAGGTCATGCAAGCGACCTAGCCGCTCTGCGGCGTCGAGGATGGCGCCGGGGTGCGGCAACGAGGGCTCGTTCGTTCTCAACAGTGCTTCGTAGCCGAAGACATTGCGACGCGACCACGAGACGATCGGCTGATACGCGAGCCAGAGCGTGTCGAGCGCGTTGCCGAAGCTCGAGACGAGGCCCGCGCGATCGCCGACGAGCCGGTCCGCGCCCCCTGCGAGATCGAGCGCCTCCCGCTTCGCACGCGCGATGCGGTGCAGCCGCACGGCGTCGGCCGTAATCGTCCTCAAGCTCGTGGAGTCGATGGGCTTGGGCAGGTAGCGCAGCGCGCCGTGCTCGACTGCTGCCATCGCGGTCTCGAGGGTCGGGCTACCGGTGATGAGGACGACGGGGACGTCGAGGTCATGCGCGCGAATGCGCTCGAGAAGAGCGAGCCCGCTCAGCCGCGGCATGTCGATGTCACTCAATACGACGTCGTATGTGCCGTTCCGAATGGCGTCCACAGCGGCTTCACCGTCGAGGCGCGTGTGCACGTCGTATCCGTCTGCCGCGAGCGTTCGTGCGTAGGAGCGCAGAAGCACCACGTCGTCGTCGACGAGCAGAACCCGCGCTCGACCGTACGGGGGGGGCGAGACTGGGGCAGCGATCAAGACGACAAACCTTCCACCACTGACCGAACGGGTCGTCGAGGCTGAGCGCTAAGGGGCACGGGAGCGCCATTCTCAGTCACCGCCGGCAAACTGTCGCGGGTGTTCTAGCCTTTTCGTAGCTCGTCCTAGCTCGGCCGCAGCACGCGGCAGGCGGTCCGTCATTGCCGCATACATGCGCACGTTGGCTCACCGGAACGGCTCGATCGAGCCGGCGCCGTGCCGAACGATTTCGGGTGGGCTCTTCGTCAAATCGACGACGGTGGTCGGGACGATGCCTCCGGCGCCGCCATCGAGCACGAGGGCCAGGCCACGGAGCTCGGAATCGATTTCGTGTGGATCGACGAACGGCTCCTCGCCGGGACGGGCCGCCGTGGTCGAGATGATCGGCCGACCGAGCTCGCGGGCGAGTGCGCGCGTCGCCTCGCACGCCGGTACACGTATGCCTACGTTCTTTCGCTTTGTCTGCACGAGCTTCGGGACCTCTCTCGTTGCTGGCAAAATGAACGTGTACGGACCAGGCAAAAGGTGCCTCAGCACGCGATAGACTTGATTATCCACGAGCGCATACTTTGCGATGTCCGAGAGGTCCGGGCAGACGAACGCGAGCGGCTGCGAGCGATCCATTCCCTTGATCTGGTAGAGGCGCTCGATGGCATGCTTGTTCGTCAAGTCGCAGCCCAGCCCGTACACCGTGTCGGTCGGGTACGCGATGACGGCGCCGTCCTCCAACGCGGAGACCGCGCGACGTATCTTTCGCGGATCCGGGTGGTCGGGGTGAATGGACAAGAGCATCGCCGCTGTCTCGCGTTATGAGCTAAAACCGGGGATGGGGCAGGCAATCGCCCCCGCTGGCTTCAACCGCGTATTTGCCGCGCTACGCCCTTGACCCTCTCTGACCTTCCGGTGCCGTCCTGGCTCGTATGCGTATTCGCCATGGCGTGGGGATGCATTTGGGGGAGCTTCGTCAATGTCGTCGTGCACCGCGTCCCCCGCGGGATGAGCATCGTACACCCAGGATCTCGCTGCCCCGCCTGCGGCACGCCGGTGCGCGCCAGCGATAACGTCCCCGTCTTGTCGTGGATCTTTTTGCGCGGTCGAGCGCGTTGTTGCGGTACGCCCATCTCGGCGCGCTACGTGGTCGTTGAGATCGTGAGCGGCCTGGTTGCGGTGGCCATTTACGTCGCGGTGGTCCTGCCGCTTCCGAGTCACACCGGCCTCGGCCACGCCGCGGCCGTGTACCTCGCCGATTTCGCGCTCGCGATGACGCTCCTCGCCGCCGCGGCCATCGACGCCGAGCACATGTATCTGCCCGACACGATGACCGTGGGCGGTACCCTCTTCGGGCTCGCCACGACGGGCCTGCGTCACGTGAGCTGGTCCGAAGCAGCGCTCGGCGCGGCGCTTGGGTTCTTCGGCGTGTGGCTCCTCTTCATCGTCGGCTACAAGGCTCTTCGCGGTCAGGCGGGGATGGGACTGGGTGACGCGAAGCTGGCCATGCTCGCGGGGGCTTGGTTCGGGTGGCCTGGCGTAATGGCAGCCATCTTCGGCGGTGCCATTCAAGCGACGCTCGCTGCTCTCGTCGTCCTTGGTGTTCGCGGCAAGATCGAGGAACCCGAGAGTGTGCGTCATGACCGTGAAGAGCTAGAGGTCGCTGCTGCGGCTGGCGATGTCCAGGCGAAGCAGGCGCTCGCCGAGGACCCGCTCGGGAAGCCGCCTGCCGGGGGGATACTGTCCGCGCGCATCCCGTTCGGGCCGTTCTTGTGCCTCGCGATCCTCGAATGGATGCTGGCCGGCGATTGGGCGTGGCAAGCGTGGGGCCGCTACTAGCGCAGCTCGCCTCCCGAAGAGCAGTGCTCGAAGCGAGCGCTCCTCTCGCCGTTCAGCGCTTGCCCATCGCGACGTAATCGCGGACTTGCGCGCCTGTATATATCTGGCGCGGGCGCGCGATTTTCGTCGTGGGGTCTTCCATCATCTCCTTCCAGTGCGCGGTCCACCCGGGCAAGCGGCCGAGGGCGAAGAGGACGGTGAACATGTTCGTCGGAAACCCCATGGCTCGGTAGATGATCCCGGAGTAGAAATCGACATTGGGATAGAGCTTACGCTCGACGAAGTAAGGATCCTTGAGCGCGGCTTCTTCGAGCGCCATCGCAATGTCGAGGAGCGCGTCCTTCTTCCCGAGCTTCGAGAGGACCTTGTCCGCCGCGGCCTTTATGATCTTCGCGCGGGGATCGAAATTTTTGTAGACCCGGTGACCGAAGCCCATCAGGCGGAAGTGGCTCGTTTTGTCTTTCGCGAGCTTGACGTACTTACTGACGTCGCCGCCGTCCTTGTGAATGAGCTCGAGCATTTCGAGCACTTCCTGGTTCGCTCCGCCGTGCAGCGGGCCCCAAAGCGCACAGATTCCGGCGCTGATCGACGCGAACAGGTTCGCCTTGCTCGAACCGACCATACGCACCGTGCTCGTCGAGCAGTTCTGCTCGTGGTCGGCGTGGAGGATCAGGAGAAGGTTCATTACCTTCACGAGCTCGGGGTCGATTTCGTACTCCTCGGCGGGGACCGAGAACATCATGTTCAAGAAATTTGCGGAGTAGGACAGATTGTTCTTGGGGTAGACGAACGGCTGCCCGATGGATTTCTTGTACGCGAACGCGGCGATGGTTCGGACCTTGGAGATGAGCCGCGCGATGGTGATGTCGCGATGCTTGATGTCGTCGACGTCGAGAGAGTCCGGATAGTAGCTGGAGAGCGCAGCGACCATTGCCGACAGGATGGCCATCGGGTGGGCCGTCGGAGGGAAGCCCTCGAAGAAATGCTTCAGATCCTCGTGCAGCAGCGAATGGCGCGTGAGCTTCTCGCTCCAGTCGCGGAGCTGCTTTTCATTCGGCAAATCGCCGTAGATGAGCAGGTAAGCCGTCTCGACGAACGTGGAATTTTCTGCTAGCTGCTCGATGGGGAAGCCGCGGTAACGCAGGATGCCCTTGTCACCGTCGATGAACGTCACGGCGCTCTTCGTGGAGGCGGTGTTCATGAACGCTGGATCGAGCGTCACGTAACCGGTGGTCGCGCGGAGCTGCGCGATTTCGATGGCTCGCTCATTCTCGGTGCCGACGACGACCGGCGCCTCGAGCTTGGCATCCCCCAGCGTGATCATGGCCTTGTCTGTCACGGGATCCTCCGCTCTGGCAGCGTGCGGGCACTATAGGCGAAAATCCGCGGTGGCACAGTGCGCAAACGTGCGCCTCGTCCGACCAGGTCCCGGACTCGGCCGCGGACCTACGCCGTCCCGCCACGCCACTTGTTGAGGCGTCTCTCGTCGGCCTGGGCCATGCCGAGGCGGCGCTGCTCCCGCACCAAGGCCGCGTACGTCCTCGGCACGCGAACGTCGCGCGCGAGAGCGAGTAGGACCCGAAGCGCAGCCTCGGCATCGTCGGTCGCGCGATGGGCATTCTCGAGCGCTATGCCGAGTCGAGCGGCCACCTCACCGAGCGCGCGCGACTTTTCACCTTGCTGAAGCTCTCGCGCCCAGATCAAGGGATCCAGCCACTCGATGTCGTTGCGGAGCGCGGGCGGTGCGGAGGCGTCGAGCGCTAGCCCCGCCCGTGCCATTTCGTTCCTCAGGAAAGCGCGGTCGAATGGCGCATTGTAGGCGGCCGGGACGCACGCGGACAGCATTGACGCGATCTCGCGTGCCACAGCGGCGAAGGGGGGCGCTTGCTTTACGTCGTCGTCGCTGATCTTGTGGACGTCCGTAGCTTCCTTCGGGATCGGCTGCCCCGGATTGACGAGCCACTCCTTGCGTTCGACTATCTGGCCACCTCTGGCGATCACGATTCCGACCTCGACCACCCGGTCCACGGAGGCGTCGCGGCCGGTAGTCTCGAGGTCGACGAGAGCAATGGGAAGGTCCGTCCAAGCGGCTTCCGCGCCGAGCTCCTCGACGAGCCCGCGAATGGTCGCGCGCAACAAATGCGCGATTCCCGCGTAATGGCGACCCGTCGGAAAGCACCCGCACGCGTCGAGCAACGACGCTCTCATTCGTCACGCCTCGCGTCACTCGGGGGGCGCTTTCCCGCGGCGACGATCTCACCGTCCACCCACTCGTCGAGCCCAACCTTGGAATCGTACTCTCGCCCGTCGATGAAGATCGTCGGCGTGCCTTTGATCCCGAGAGCGTCGGCGACTTTTTTGTCGCTCCGCAGGCGTTCACCCGCTTCGAGTGAGCGCATGTCGACGCGAAAGCGGTCGAGATCGAGCCCGATCGCCTTGGCGTAACCTTCGAGGTCCGCCGTTTCGAGGTGCAATCCGTTCGCGAACAACTCGCGGTGCATCTCCCAAAATTTGCCCTGCATCTGCGCGGCGATCGCCGCCCGCGCCGCAGGCTCCCCGTTGGGATGCATGGGCAGGGGCAGGAACTTGTAGACGAACCGGACACTCGCCTTGCGCTTTTCCCAGAGCTCATCGAGCTGCGGCGCCAGCTTCTGGCAATAGGGGCATTCGAAATCTGCGAATTCCACGACAACGACCGGTGCGTCTTCGGGACCACGCGAAGGAGAGCCCTCGAGCGGAATCCTCCTCAATGATGAGGCGTCGAAGCGCTCCCGGTACAATTCCGCCACCTGGCTGGACCCGAGGCCGTCGCGCACGGCCTTCGCGATGAGCCGGGCGGCCTCGAGGCAGGAGCTGCAGCGCCTCTTGTCCCTCACACACTGGGCGATCGATGGCGCCGTCGACGCGCCGGACGCGGCGCTGGCCGAAGCGCACGGCGAGGAGAGGGTGTTCACGTGCTGAGTGAACTCGCGCTTCTCACGGGGCGTAAAATCACCCGTGTCGACGCCGGGCAGCTCGACGTCACCGGTCGGGTGAGTCGCCTGCTCCTTCGGCTCACCGCGGCACGTGGCCCCGATTCCGGCGACTGCGAAGAGGAGCACGAAGACCGTCGACCGCATCCTCATGGGCTTCTCAACGCGGTCTTGCGGTAGCCGACCCGGCCGGCGGTGTCGAGGACGACGAGGCGCGAGCGGGCGGCTCGTCCGGCGCGGAGCCCGCGGCGACAGGCGGAACACCGAGCTCCGAAGCCACCCTCTCCTCGAGGGACTCGTCGTGATCCACGTCGAGCTCGCGGCCGTTTACGTAGATGGTCGGAGTGCCGCGAACCTTTAGGTCCTCGCCCAGCTGGTGATCCCGTGCGATGCGTTCCTTGATAGCCGGCTGGTCCATGGCAGCCTTCCACCTAGGAAGGTCGAGATTCAGCATGCGGGCATAGCGCTCGAGATCCGCGTCTTCGAGGTGGAGCTGACGCTCGAAAAGCAGGTGCTCCATCTCCCAGAATTTGCCCTGAGCGCCGGCCGCAAACGCGGCGCGCGCCGCGGGCTCGCCGCGAACGTGAAAGGAGAGAGTGAAGCTCTTATACACGAGCCGCACCTTGCCTGGGTGCGCGGCCATGACGGCGTCCAGCAAATGCACCGCCTCGCGGCAATGGGGGCATTCGAAATCGGCGAGCTCGACGATGGTGACGGGAGCGTCGTCAGGCCCCTGCGACGGCGAGCCGTCGAGGGGTATCGACTTGGCGCTGGATGGGTCGAACCGGTCCTTGAAAGCGCGGCGGAGCTGGCTCTCCGGCGCACCGTCGCGGACCGCGCTCGCGATCCACTTCGCTGCACGCGTGCACGTGGCGCAAGGGCGCTTCTCTTGCACGCATTGCGCTACGGATACTGGAACGCTCGGGCACGGCGCCAGAAGCTCACTGACGAGTAGGCTCCATTGGTGCCTCTCCCGGGGTGTCATGACGCTCACGTCGATGCCTGGGAGCAACACGTCCTTGGTCTCCGAGGTCTCCGAAATCACTGCCGCGGACGCACCTCCTTGCGAACCCCCGTTGCTGGCGCTCGAATCGCGGCAGCTCGACCACCCTCCTGCGGCGAGTGCGAGCACGAGCACGCCAGCGAGCTGGACTAGAAAGCGCAAGGCCGAACGATCTAGCCGTTTTTCGCGCCGTCTTCCACCGGGTCATCTCCATTTGCACGTGCTTGCGCGTCTTGCACCGCTTGCACGGGCCGCAGGCGCTGTGCGCGCCGGTGGACACGCTGTTGTTGCCCGTCGCGCGTACACCGAGCCGGCCGTCGCGCCGGCGAGCGATCCAAGGGCAGCGCCAGCAAGCACGTCACTCGGAAAGTGCGCGCCGAGGTACACCCGAGAGAGAGCGATCAGCGCTGCAACGAACACTCCGAGCCCGGCGACGAGGCGGGCCGTCCACGGCGAGCTCGGCCATGCCGCAGGAAGAGCGGTGACGAGGAAGGCGGCGACACAGAAGCTTCCAGAGGCGTGCCCGCTCGGAAACGACCCGTCATGCGGCGAGCCCAAAGGAGCCGCCAAGCCCATGATGATCCATGGGCGCGTACGCCCGACGGCCAGCTTGATGAACCACACCACCGATGCTTGCCCAACGATCGCAGCCGCCAGCAGCTTGCCGAAGAGCCGCGTGCGCTCGTACCAAAGCAAGGGAAGGATTCCGAGAGCCGACCAACCGCCGCCGAGGAGGGTCAGCGCAACCATGGTCGTGGCCCAAGCTACCGCCAACGGACCTCGCCAACCGTGCGGTCCGCCATAGAGGGCAAGGAACCCGAGCAAGTCGGCGTTCTTCACAGCGGCGGGCGCTCCGGTTTGCCCATCGGTGCTCACGCCGATCTTTACGTGGAGCATCCGACCGCGCAAGCTCCCGCCCTTGGCACGCCCCCCCCTCGAGAGCCTCCTCAGTGATCCCGGATACACGCCGCGCGTGCGCGACGTAGAGGCTCTCGTGGAGCTCCTCGCGGACGACGACCTGACGAGCGATGCGGAGCGCGCCATCGCGCGTGTCGGAGCGCCGGCGCTAGGCGCTCTCCGACGCCGACTCCATGAGGCCAGGCCTCCGCTGCGAGCACGGATCGTGCGGACCATAGGCCGTTTGGCCGATCACGCGGAAGCGAGGGGGGCGCTGCTCGATGCGCTGCGAGACGCAGACGCGAAGACCAGGCGGAACGCGGCGATCGCCCTCGGTCACGTGCGCGTCGAGCTCGAGACGGAGCGGGTGGAGGAAGCGCTGCTGGCCGCCTGGGAGCGGGAGGAACGCGTCGAGATGCGTCGATCCATCGCGGCTTCGCTGGGCAAAGTGGGAACGACCTCTTCGCTGCCGTACCTCAGGGCGGCGCTTCGGGCAGGCGATTCGGAGCTCACGCGAATCGCCGAGCGCGCTCTCATGATGATCGAGCGGACGGCGTCGCGTCCCGTGCGTGGACACCTCGATCCGCACGGGAAGCCAGACCGACCACTAGAAGTCATCGCCCTCTGCCGGAGCGGGATCGAGTCACTTCTCGCCGAAGAGCTCTCGGGGGGTGCAATGCCCCATTCCGGTCGAGAGGGGGCGCTGAGGGACGTCCGCGTCACAGCGCCAGGCTGTGTGAGCGCAACCATGTGCTCCGCGATGGGTGAGCTCTTTCGCGCCCGTACGATGCTTTCGTTTTGCTTTCCCCTTCCGGCAGAGCGAGCACGCGCCAGTGAGGCCGTCGACGAGACCGTAGCGCGCGCGGTGAACGGCGAGCGCGCCAAGTCCATCTTCGCCGCCTGGACGGTAGGCGCCGTGCGCTACCGGATCGCGTGGGCCGAGGGCGGCCACAAGCGCGCGCAGACGTGGGCCTTGGCGCGTTCCCTCGGCCAACAGGCGCCCGAGCTCGTGAACGACCCAACGTCGTCGATGTGGGAGCTCAACGTGGACGCCACCCCGTCGCGCGTGGCGGTGACGCTGGCCCCAAGGGGCCTGCCCGATCCCCGCTTTCTCTGGCGCAAACGGGACGTGCCCGCCTCTTCGCATCCGACGTTGGCCGCCGCGCTCGCGCGCGTCGCGGAGGCGCGCCCGGACGATGTCGTGTGGGACCCCTTCGTCGGGTCCGGGGCGGAGCTCGTCGAGCGGGGGCTCCTTGGTCCGCATCGATCGCTGATGGGGAGTGACACCGAGCCTCTCGCGCTCGAGGCGGCGAGGGAGAACCTGGCCGCCGCTGGCATCGAGGCGCGGCTCGAGCAAGCCGACGCGCTCGTTCACGCCCCCGCAGGAGTGACGCTTATCATCACGAACCCGCCGATGGGACGCCGCGCGTCCCGGACGGCTGGTTTGTCCGAGACGCTCGACCGCTTCGTCTTGCACGCAGCCTCCGTGCTGTTGCCGGGGGGACGACTGGTCTGGATGTCTCCGTGGCCGAAACGCACCCGCACCGCGGCGCTGCGGGCTGGCCTCAAGCTCGAGTGGGCGCAGGTCGTCGACATGGGAGGATTCGACGCCGAGATGCAGCGCTGGAGCCGTTCATGACATCTGCGCTCGAATCGCTGCGCGGAGCGCCGCACGGTCCAGCGGCTTCTCGATGTGAACGTTCTCGACCGACTCCAGGAATCGAACGGTTCGCGGCGTAAATGCGCCGCCCGTCATGAAGACAATCCGCCGTGCTTGTTCCGGCTCGACGCTGGCGATGGCGTCGTAAACGTCGATTCCACCCATGGTCGGCATCATCAGATCGCACACGATGGCATCGAAGCGTTCTCCGGAACGGACCTGCTCGACGGCTCCCAACGGGTCACTCGTCGCGGTCACGTCGTGCTCCCCCTCGAGCAAACGCTGAACCGCCCGCGCCATCATGGGCTCGTCGTCAATCACGAGGACGCGCCCGCGCTCGAGCGGCTGCGGCGAGTTGGCGAACGCCAGAGCGGGAACCTCGGTCGCACCTTCATCGGCCTGGGGCAGTGTGACGCGAAAGGTCGACCCACGGCCGGCCGCGCTCTCGACCGAGATACGCCCGCCCATCGCGGTGACGATGTTCTGGCAGATGCTCAGGCCGAGACCGGTTCCGCTCCCTTGCTTGGTCGTGAAGAACGGCTCGAAGACGTGCTTCAGATGTTCGGCCACGATCCCGTGCCCCGTGTCGGAGACCTCGACGAGGCAGCGCCCCTGCTCGTCCGTGGACGTGACCACACGAATGGACTGGCGTTCGACGTCACCCTCGCGGATCGCGTGCGCCGCGTTCAGGAGCAAGTTGAGAAACACTTGTCCGAGGCGCGCTTCGTTGGCCTGAACGAAGGGAGTCGTTCCATAGTCCTTCACCAGACGCGCGCGGTGACGGATCTCGTTGTACGCCATGTTGATCGAAGACTCGAGCACGCGCCGGACGTCCAGGGGGCCGCGGCGATCGTCGTCGCCGCGAGAGAACGTCTTGAGGTCACGTACGATGTGACGCACGCGGTCGCCACCCTGTCGCGCCTCCCGCAGCGCCTCGATCGTGCGATGAACGGTCCCTCTCGCTCGCGCCAGTCGGGCGGCGAGCGCGCTTGCGCCTTCGGCTTCGCCGGGGACGAGCTCCCCGTCCAACGCGGCAAGCTCTTCCAGTGCGAAGCCAACGTTCGCGACGGCATAGCCGAGCGGGTTGTTGACTTCGTGTGCAACGCCGGCCGCAAGCGTTCCCATCGAGGCCATGCGATCTGCAAGGAGGAGCTGCGCCTCGATCCGCCGCCGCTCGGACATGTCGCGAACGATGAACAACGACCCTGCCTCGCCCTCGAAGAGGATCGGGAAGGACGTCATCTCTGCGATGACCGCGGTCCCGTCGTTTCGCGAGAAATGCCACTCGGAGGCAGCGGTCACGCCGGCGGCGAAGAGCGCCAGCACATCGCGCAAGCGCTCGGTACCAAGCTCGCCATCCAGCGGCCAGCCCAGCACGGAACGGACCGCGCGATTGGCAAATACGACTCTCCCGTCGGCGTGAATGAGCATGCCATCGGACAAGCGTTCCAAGATCGTGCGAACGGAATGATCCGTCTGCTCGATGCGAGCCTCGAGGGCGGCGACGGCTGCGTCGGGCTGGTCCTTGTCGAGAAGCACGTGAGTCTTCAAGGTTAGCGTGGACGCGCTCATTTTTGGCGATGATGTGGCGTCGAGGCGCTCCGGTGGAAATGCACGCGCTGACGACTTGGCGCCGATGTACGACGTACGTATACGGCCACGCCGAACGCGCGCTTGCCCTAGGAATGTATGAAGTCAACCGCTCGGAACGAGCGATTTGGAGCCCGGCGTGCTGCGTGCCAGGAAGTCAATCAAGTCTATCTTGGTAATTATGCCCATCAGCTCGTCGCCCTCCTCGACGATAGCCACTTTGGTTTCGGCAAGGACGGCCTGGAGAAGCTCGATTTTCGTGTTGGGCGTTACCGTGCCGTAGTCGTCTTCCACGACTTCACCGATGGGTGACTCGAGTGTCTTGCCGCCCGTCACGAGGGCTCGCAGGAGGTCTACCTCGGCGACGATACCCCGGAGCTTTCCGTGCTCGACGACGGGCAGCTGACTGATCCCGAGCGTCTTCATCTGTCCTACCACCTCCCGAATGCTCGCCTGCGGCCGCGCGCTGACGAGCGCTCTCCTCTCGCGAGCATTGAGGAGATCGCGCACCGTCCCAATCCCAGGCGAGTCCTCCAGAAACCCGTTGTCACGCATCCAGTCGTCGTTGAATATCTTCGAAAGGTACTTGTGTCCGGCGTCGGCCAGGAGCACCACGATGCGGGCCGCACGGCCGCCTTCGGTGCTTCGTCCTGCCGCGACCATCGTCTCCGCGTACTTCAGCGCCCCGGCGACGGCCGCGCCACCCGAGCCTCCCACGAAGAGGCCGTCCAAACGCGTCAGATCCCGCGTCATCGAAAAGCACTCTTTGTCATCCACGCGCATGATGTCGTCGAGGATCGAGAGATCCATGGTCGACGGAAAGAAGTCCTCGCCGATACCCTCCACCTTGTACGAAAACGATTTCGTGATCCTGCCCTGCTTCACGAAATCGTAATAAAGCGAGCCCACCGGGTCCACGCCGACGATCTTGATGCCGGGTTTGTGCTCGCGCAAAAACTTGCCGACGCCGGTCAGTGTTCCGCCCGTCCCCATGCCTGCGCAGAACACCTCGAAATCGCCCCCGGTCTGCGCCCAGAGCTCTGGGCCGCTCGAAAGGTAGTGCGCCTCGGGATTGGCCGGATTGTGGTACTGGTTGGCGTAGAAACAGTTCGGTGTCTCGCGGGCTATTCGAAGAGCAACTTGGTAGTAGCTGCGCGGATCTTCCGGCTCGACGGAAGTTGGGCACACGACGACGCGGGCGCCGAACGCACGCAGGTGGCTGATTTTTTCCTGACTCATCTTGTCAGGCATGACGAAGACGCAGCGATACCCGCGAATCGCCGCCAGCAAGGCCAGCGACGCGCCAGTGTTGCCGCTCGTCGCCTCGACGATGGTGCCGCCTGCCTTGAGCCCGCTCTCTTCCGCGCGACGCAGCATGTTGGCGGCGAGGCGGTCTTTGTGGCTGCCGCCCGGATTGAGGAACTCGCACTTCACGTAAATCTCGACGGGAACACCGGCGGCGACGCGGTTCAGCCGCACGATGGGGGTGTTGCCGACGGCTTTGCTGATGTCCTCGATGGCTCCTCGCATCATGGGTCGTGCTCGTTCGGGAATACGGGGTGGGACGGTGCGTGACAAGTGGCGCCAGCAGGAGAGCGAAGGCGCCGCAGCGGCGTCAGCGGGTCGCGATGGCTGCGAGCATTCGGCCGCTCGCGGGACCATCCCTACGGTAAGAGTGAAAGCGCTCGACGTCGTGTTTCGTGCAACCTGACACGTCTTCGATCCGTTCGTCGCGCACCATGGCGGCGCGGAGCTGCGCGCGAACGGCGGCGCGAAGATCGACGTATGCCTTGCCCCCGTCTGCACGCACGAGCACGGGCGCGCCCCCACTCGCGCGCGCGATCAGCTCGGCCACCTCGATTCCGACCACGAAGCAGCAAGGCCCGATCGATGGTCCCACGGCGGCGATGAGCGAACGCCCACGTGCGAGCTCGACCGCAGCCTGGATCACGCCCGCGACGACTCCTCGCCAGCCCGCATGAATGGCCGCGACGTCGCCGCTCTCCTCGCTTGCAAGCAAGATTGGCACGCAGTCGGCGACCCGAACGCCGACGACCGTCCTCACGCCGCCGAGGCGATGGCGGCCTATCACCGCGTCGGCTTCGTTGCCGGCCGCCGCGATGGCCTCGACGGCGCGCGCGCCATGCACCTGCTTTGCTTGGACGATCTCGTCGCAGCGTAGCGCGCTTAGCACGCTGGCGTCGTCGCAGTCGCGCGTCGGGAAGGCGTGGTCGAATCCTGCGTCGGCGAGGAGCTCGGAACGTAGCAGTGGCACGCGTCCATGATGACCCGTGGCCAGTCGTGATACCACTGCGGGTCACATGCGCCCGCCGGACCCGCTCATCGGACGCGAGATCCTGGGCGGCCGACTCCAGATCGTGCAGAAGGTTGGCTCGGGAGGGATGGGGGCCGTCTACAAGGCTTTGGAGCCTGGCCAGAACCGCATGGTGGCCGTCAAGCTGCTCCACCCGAAGCTCGCCGATCGCAAGGACCTGGTGACGCGCTTTCGCCGCGAGGCACGCGCCATGATGCAGCTGTCGCACCCCAATACCCTACGGGTCTTCGAGTACGGAGAGCTCGAGGACACGACGCTCTTCATCATCATGGAGTTGCTGGAAGGGAGGAATCTGAACCAGACGGTGCGTGTCGACGGGCCCTTTCGGGTCGCGCGCGCCCTGCCAATCCTCATTCAGGTATGCGGAGCGCTCGATGAGGCCCACAAGGCGGGGATCATTCACCGTGATTTGAAGCCCGAGAATCTCTTCCTCGTGCAATCGGCTTCGCGGCGCGACTTCCCGAAGGTGCTGGATTTCGGGCTCGCCAAGGTCGGCGAGCAGCAGATGCGCCCTGGCTCGATCGTCCTCACGCAAGAAGGAATGGTATTCGGCACACCCGAATTCATGAGCCCCGAGCAGGCGCAGGGGAAGAATCTCTCCCCGGCGAGTGACATGTACTCACTGGCCGTGATCCTCTACGAGGTTCTGACTGGCAAGCTCCCTTTCGATGCAAAGAGCACGATGGATTATATTCAGCTGCACGCGACGGGGCTGCCTTTGCCGCTGAACCAACGCGTGCCGGAGAAGAGTTTCCCGCCGCTGCTCGAGCAAATCATAGACCGCGCGTTGGCCAAGCGGGCAGAAGATCGCTTCGATTCAGTGGCAGACTTTGGCGCCGCCTTGCAGCTGGTCCTGGACGGAGCGACCGATCTTTCTCCACAATTGCGCCAATCGGTCAATCGCACGGCGCAAACGGTCCAGCTTCGGCCCGTGGCGACCCCCGAGGGGAACCCGCCATTCGCGCAACCTGCAGCGGCCGAGCGTGAGCCGCGCGCCGGCAGCGCCAAAGTACCCTTGGCCGCCAATCCCCAGCCGGCTGAACGTCGCCCAACTCGCCTCGAGCGTCGGCCGTCCGCACGACTGCGCCAGAATCGTCTGGGGCTGCTCGCCGCAGTAGCGATCGCCTCCTTGATCGTCGGCGCCGGGCTGGCCGTCCTGCTGGTGAAATTCGTGGCTCGGTGACAGCGGATCGCCGCCGGGACCGCGCGGCGCCCGAGTGCGAAGGCCCGGCGGGGGGTGCGACGCCGATCGGCCGGACGTAGTCATGGGCATGAATCGCGCTACGGTCTGGCGCGATGCCCTCGCGTGGCCGCCGACCCCCGACCGACCCCGAGTCGACGCTCTTCGGCGCCGCCGCGAAGAGGGGCAGCGACCGCGGCGCTCCGCTCGCCGATCGCATGCGACCCAGCGCGCTCCGCGATCTCGTCGGCCAGGTGCACCTCCTCGGGCCGGACTCGCTACTAACGAGAGCCATCGGGACGGATCGCATCCGCTCTATGATCTTGTGGGGACCGCCCGGCAGCGGAAAGACGACCCTGGCTCATGTCATCGCAGCGGCGACGCAATCGCACTTCGTGCCGTTCAGCGCAGTGCTGGGGAGCGTCGCCGAGCTGCGCGAGATCGTCGCCGGGGCGCGCGACCGGCTGGCGTTCCATGGTCAGCGCACGATCGTCTTCGTCGACGAGATACACCGCTTCAACAAATCGCAACAAGACGCCTTCTTGCCGCATGTCGAGGACGGAACCATCGTCCTCGTGGGCGCCACGACGGAGAACCCGAGCTTCGCCGTAAACGCCGCGCTCCTTTCGCGTTCCAAGGTGTTTCACCTCGATCCGCTGGGGCTCGAGGACATCGTCCTTCTGTTGCGGCGCGCGCTGGAGGATACGACCCGCGGCCTCGGGGCCAAACGCTTGGAGGCGGACGAGCAAGCGCTGCGTCTCATTGCGGAGACCGCGGACGGAGACGCTCGCCGGGCGCTCTCCGCGCTGGAGCTCGTCGCCGACTATCTCGAATCCGTTCCTGGCGAGTCACCCGCGCGCATTTCGGTCGAGACCGTCGCTGCGGCCGGGAGCCACCGCCCGCTGCTCTATGACAAATCGGGGGAGGAGCACTACAACGTAGTCAGCGCGTTCATCAAATCGATGCGCGGGTCCGACCCGGACGCCGCGGTGTACTGGATGATGCGGATGCTCGACGCGGGCGACGAGCCGCTTTTCGTGTCTCGCCGGATGCTGATCTTCGCCAGCGAAGACGTAGGTAATGCGGATTCTCACGCCCTCGTCGTGGCGACCGCCGCGGACGCCACGCTCCGCCGTGTGGGAATGCCCGAAGGTATGTACGCGCTGGCGCAGGCGTGCATCTACCTGGCAACGGCGCCCAAGTCGAACGCGTGCAACGTCGCCTGGCACCGCGCGAGGGAGCTCATCGAGACACGAGGAAGCCTGCCTGTACCAAAAAAGCTCCGCAACGCCGTGACGCCTCTCCTCAAAGAAGAGGGGTATGGCAAAGGCTACAAATACGCGCACGATTTCGATGACGCCGTCGTTCTCGGAGAAAGCTATTTGCCAGACGAGCTCGAAGGGAGACTGCTCTACGAGCCCACGGAGCGCGGAGAGGAGGCGAGGGTGAGAGAACGGCTGGCTGCCCTGCGCAAGGCCCGCTGAACGACGCCGGAGCCTTTCTCTGCTGCTGCTAACGGCGAAGGGCTTCGCGCGCGACGCGCATCGTCAGCGGACGGTCGCCGCGGAGCACGTGGATGACCACGTCGGCGGAGCTCGGACCGCTCAGCTTTGCGCGGGCCGCCTCTATGGTGGAAATGGGCGAGTCATCGACGGCAACGATGACGTCGTCGGCAAGCAGCCCCGCGCGCTCGGCCTCGCTGCCCTCGACGACCGAGACGATCACCACCTGCGCGGGTGCGTTCGTCTGCCCGAGGGTGACGGCCACACTGCCGCTAGCAGGCGGCTCGCTTGGTCGGTGGTCCTCGCCTCCCGTCAGCACCAGACGGGCTCCCACCGTGGTCCGTCCCGCCAAGATCCGCATGCCTTCCAGCCGCGCGTGGCCCACGTCCGGCGCATACGCCTCGATCGCGGTGGGCCCCTCTGGCAGCTCACCGAGCGCGAAGCGGCCTTTCGCGTCGGTGATCACCATGCCGTGCGGGTGTGTGCCCACGACGAGCCAGGTGGGCACGTGGTCTTTCGCGACTCGCGCCGAGGGTACCGGCTCACCGCGCGCGTCGAGGACTTCGCCTTCGACCCGTCCTTCGGCGGTCAGCTCGACGCGGGGAATGGCAAACGGTCGACGACCACCGCTCTCGGGGATGGTTAGCGGTGTCGTGCGGGGCGCAAACGATGGCGCACGGACGACGAGCGTCGCAGCTCCAGGCGGTAGCCCTAGCAGCGAGTAACGGCCTCGGCCGTCGGATCGAGCGCGCAGCACACCGACGTCTGTCGTCAAGGTGATCTCCGCTTTGGCGAGTGGCTCTCCCGAGCCCGCGGCGACGACCTGCCCGGTTGCGCTTTCTGCGGGCGAGAGCTCGATGCGCACGGGACCCGCCCCGCCGTCGGTCGAGAGGACGAACGGCGCGTAGCCGGGCGCGGTCGCCTCGATGCGGAGGGGTATGCCGGCCGCGCGCTTGAGCACCGCCTCGCCCCGCGCATCGGTGAACGCGGTCGTGCGAAGAGGCACCTCGGCCGAAAGCGAGCTTGCGCTCAATTGGACGGCGGCCAACCCGCGGTCTCGGCCGTCAACGACCGAGACCACAAGCGGCGAACGCGCCGCGGGGAGCCTGAGGGTGAGCTCCTTCCGCTCCCCTTCGGGGATCAGCAGCTCCACGCGAAAATCGGGCTGCTCGTCTTCGTCCGCGCTGACCGTCAGCGTCACCGCGTCGGGTAGCGACGCGAACGCGAACGTGCCGTCCGTCGCCGCGCGGGTCATTCGCTCGAGCGAGCCCCGTCTCGCCGTCACGAAGACGCGGGCGCGCGGGACGGGCCGGTCATTGGCGTCCAGGACGCGGCCCTCCAGGCTTCCTCCGTCGTGCAAGACCACTTCGACTTGCGCCTCTCCCCCCGGCAGCAGCGTCACCATCTCGCTCTCTGCCTCTACGTATTGCGGGTGATGCACTATCGCGCGCACGCGCCCGGGCGACGCCGGCTTGGCGCGAAAGGTCCCATCGCCACGAGTCACCCACGGCTCGCGCACCTCGCGCACGCCCGCATTCGTTGCGCCAGAGAGCGCGTTTGCCGTCGACCCGGCACCCACCGAGACGCTGGGTATGGGTGGGACCGGGCCCGGAACGACTCCAAGCTCGCCGCTCGCGGTGAGGGACGGCGGTCCGCGAAGCACTGCATCGAAATGCGCGGCCTGGAAGCTCGACCTGCGGGGGTCGTCGAGTATGGGGCTCCCGTTCGCGTCGGTGCCGACGACTTCAATCGTCGCGCCCGCGATGGGAAACCCTCGGGCGTCCGTGACGCGGCCGGTGAGCATGCCCGAGCGCACCAGGGCCAACCTCGTCTCGACGGGAGGAGGATCTAGGAGAGGAACCGCACCGCGAGACACGAAGCCGTCCGCGCTCGCCCCGAGCGTCGCCGGGCCGGAGGCTACGGGGCCGAGCCGCGCAGCGCCGTGCACGTCGGTCTTGGCTTCGAGTGGGAACGGGGAGAGCCCCGCCTCGACGAGGAGGACGCGCGCGTCCGCGACGGGCGGAGCGTCCTCCGCGGTGCCATCCGTGACGCGCACTCTCACGAAATGCCCCGGGCCGAGCCGCAGCAGCACTCTCTTTTCTTCCCCGCGGGCGAGCGCGACGCCGAGCTCTATGGGAGACACGCGATCATCCAGTCGCGCACGGAGTGCGTAGGTGCCTGCGCTGAGACCAGCGATCCGCGCCTCCCCTGCGAGATCGGTCTCCGCGGCGCGCGCCGGCCAGAGCGAGGCTCCCGCGATCAGAACGTGCGCTCCGGCGGCTGGCGCATCACCCGGCCCGACGACACGGACGGTGAGCCCCGCGAGCTTGCGCAGCGTGATCTTGCTCACGGCGCCCTGGTCGACGGCGCGGGTGGTTACATCTTCGTAACCCGGCGCACCCACCGTGAGGTTCCACGGCGGCGGCCCCAGTCGCGTGATCCGTGCGCAACCGTCGCGCCCGGTGCGCGCCCCGACCGGCAGCAGCTCGCCTACGGGGACCGCCTCGATGCGCGCTTCGGGGATCGGCGCCTGCTGGTCGTCGGTCACAAGGACGTCGAGGACATGCTCCCCGTTCAGATCGATGAGGACGCTCCTCGCCTCCGGTCCGAGGACGACGTGGCTCGAACCGCGCGCGTGCCCGGCCGCGCTAGCCGTAATCCATGCTTCTCCCGAAGGGAGCGCGGTCAAGCGGACTTGCCCTGCCGGATCCGTGTCGCCGATGCCCGCGAGGTACGCGCGGTTCTCGCTCATCGCGAACGCGCGAACATGGACGCCGGCAATCGGCCGTCCACCGGCTGCGTCGCGCACCATTACGAAGACGCCCGCATTCCGCCGGAGTGGCCCGAGCTCGACGGATCGTGCTGGCGAGCCAAGGTCCCGAGCGACCGGGCGAGGTGACGCCCCCGGAATGCCGCCAACCGCGAGAACGGCGCAGAGCGCCAGCGCGACGGAGCGAACGAGCGCGGCTGACGAAAGGACACCGCCTCGAGGGCCGGCGCCCAGGCCCGCAGCGATCACGACGTCCCGATGTGGTGTGCGCTACCACCCACGGTATTCGAAGTGTTCCGCCTCCGAATCGCGCCGACGGACATGACGCCTGCTACGTTTCGAATAGCGTGCTCGCTCAATCGCGCCGTTCCGTTTGGGTGCTCCGCGCGGGTGGCACCTCCATCGCGGCGTGCGCGCTCGCGCTCGTCATCGGCCAGGGATGCGGGACCGCCGATCGACCCCCGGAGCTGGGAAGCGGCGCCGGTGCGACGCCGACCTCTCCCGGGAATACGGGCTCGCCCGGCAACACCGTACCGAGCTTCGACAACGACGCCGCGACCATCGTCCCCACGTGCGATCTCGGCCCCGAGGGCGGGATCTGCGCGTGTGCGGACCAACAGCTGAAAGTCGTCGATCCCCCCGACCTCTATTTCGTGCTCGACCGCTCCGGGAGCATGAACGACCGCCTCATGGGCGCGAACGGCCCGTCGAAATGGGACACGATTCGGACGGTCCTGGCCAACGTCATCGCGAATCTGGGAGCCCGCGCCAACGTCGGCGTCGCCGTTTTTCCGAACCCGAACGACAACGGATGCGCGCCCGGTATCGAAATCGTTGCTCCCAAACAGGTGACCGGGGCAGCCCTGGCACAGCGGCAATCGCAGGTCGTCGCGGCGCTGAATCGCGTGTCGCCCAACGGCGGCACCCCGACTGCCGCCACGTTGAGAGGCCTGCTCCCGAGCCTCCGGTCGTCGTCCACCAAGACGTACGTCGTCCTCGCCACCGACGGCGGCCCGAACTGCGATGCCACCGCGAGCTGTGCTGCGGACCAATGCACGTACAACATCGAAGGCGTCGTCGGATGCCCGCCGGGGGGACCCTTCGATTGCTGCACGTCGCCGAGCACCGGTGGCAGCCTCGCGTGCCTCGATTCTGCCGCCACGAGCTCGGCGGTCGCGGCGATCGCTGCCGCAGGCGTCCCCGTGTACGTGTTGGGAATTCCCGGCAGCGCGCCCTACAGCAGGTTGCTCGACGACATGGCCACGGCGGGCGGTACGGCGCGCCCCACGTCCCCCCACTACTTTGCCGTCGACTCTGCGGATCAGGCCGCGCTCCAGGCCGCGATGTCCGCAATCGCCGCCAAGGTGACGGCCACCTGCACGCTGCACCTCGACAACGCACCGCCGGCCTCCAGCCTGATCAACGTCTTCTTCGACACGCACGTGCTCCCTCAAGCCGGGCCTGACGGCTGGACCTTGACCGGGAGTGACGTGACGATCCTCGGCGCGAGCTGCCAGAAGGTACTGAGGGGGGACGTGCCCGACGTCCGCGTCGTCGCCGGCTGCCCGACGGTCCTCAAGTAGAGGCGCGTCAACTAGACGCCCGTCGGCTCGCGACAGACCACGTCGCCGCCGTTCGCACCATTCCCGCCGTACGCCACGCATGGGCGACCGCCTAGTGAAGCGTGTACCAGTGCCCGTCGTGCTCGACGATAGGCACGGACGTCGAAAACCGAGGCGGCATTGCCTCTTCGACCGCAACGGCAGGTCTTTCGGGCAAGGCGGGCACCGCGGCTGCCATAGCCATGGCGGCTTCCTCCCGCTCCCACTCGGCGAGCTTCGCCTTGGCTAGCCGGCGTCGGCGCGCCCAAGCGACGACGGACAGGCCGGCGATAAGAGCCCAGAGCAGACCTCCGCCGGTGAGCAACGGAGCCCACCCGAAACGATGGCTCACCTCCTCACGCCATTCGTACTCGAGCTTACGGAGGTCAGTGCCGTACGCGTCCTCCAGCGCTCGATCGAACGCCGTTCCGCTCCGCATCCTCGCCAGCAAGGATCCGAAGCGCGCTCGATCGCTGTCACGCATCAAGAAACGCACGAAGTCCGCAGACTCGGCGTAGGCCACGCTGACCGCGTATGTGTCGCTCGGGAACCCGTCATCCAGGGTTTCGAACGGCAAGAGACGCTTGCTCAACGACGCGTCGGCCAGCGCCTTCCATCGCGACCACCGCAGCTCACCCGACTCGTGGACGGCGAGCCCCTCATCCAGCCACCGCGGCACGTGACGACCACGAAGCGCGTCGGACAGACCCAGGTGCGCGAGCTCGTGCCGCAGCAGCTCGAGCAGATCGGGGGCTTCCCAGGTTGCCGGCGCTTGCAGCGCCAAGAGAGCGAGATGCAGCGAAGGGTAGGCGACTCCGGACGCGTAGGCGGGCGGCGGTGACCCGATGGGGGCCAGCTCGGCCATTTGGTCCGGCGTCCTGGCCAACCGCACGAGGGCTTCGCCGAGCACGGGCTGGCCGAAGTCTGCCGACAGACGGGCGCGAAAGTCCTCGGCCTCGCGTGCTAGCGGCTCGACCCGCTCGCGGACGCTGGTCGGAAACTCGAGGACCAGCCAGCCGTTGTCGATGCGCTGGAAGTCCGACGGAAGCGGAGGCAACTTGGCAACGCTTGGCTCGGCGACGACACCGACGTCCCGGGCGCGCAACGCATAAGGCGGCTCCTGCGGCCCGCTCGGCTGGGCATGGGCAGAGGATTCGCCGAAGGCGGGCCCGACGATGCAGAGCGCGACCAGGCAGAGCGCGACGAGTCGTACGAGCAGCCGAGCCATCAGCGAGGAACCTGTACTTGAAGATGGATCGAGGGAGCGCTGCTGTCTCGTGTTGCGAGGAACGCCGCGCCACCCCCGAGGACGGCAGCTCCGAGCGCCCCCCAGAACCACCCTGATTCGTAGAAGGCGCGTCGGCGGGGCTGGGCATCCGGACTGGCGTGGGTCGCGAGCGCAGGCACCGACGGGCCACCGCCGGATGCCGCGCCGAAGAAGCTGCGCGCGAGCGAGCGGCTGGCCCCTGTCCACCGAAGCGGCGGCGTCGGATCATCAGGCTCGTACTTGGCCGCGTCGAATGCGCCCGTATCGGAAAGAAAGAGCAACGCGCTTACGGCCCCGCCACTGGGCGCGCGCACGACGAGCATGGCCCGAACGGAGAGGCGCCCGCCGATCGCTCCCAGGAGAGCGCGCGTGGGAGCGTCGTCGCCGCGCAGGGCCGCCACCATTTCTGCGAGCTCGAGGACGGACGGAGGGGACCGTTCGGTCGCCGGTTCGCCGCAAAGCACGCGGGCCGTCGCGTCATCGAGGGTCGAGGGGCGCAACGACGGCTCGGCATACACCGCTCGTGCAAGCGGCCAGGCCGCGTCGGTGGCCGCTGGCATCGCAACGACCGCGATCCCCTGACGCGCCTCGGCGGGCGGCGCACCGAACACCGCCGCCGTAGCCGACGGCGCCATGCC
>JALYHV010000502.1 GCA_030776205.1 Myxococcota bacterium
GCTGGTCGCGGTCGTCCCCGTGGATTCCGCGCAGCTCGACGAGCCGGCCGTGGTCGGCCTGGCGGACGGACGGAGCCTGCTCGTCGTGCGGCCGGATGCGGGCGCCACCTCCCTCGACGACGCAGCGGACATCGTGCTGGCGGCGATGAGAGCGCGCGGCTTTCTGGCGTGAACGGCGCGCGTGCGGCGGGGCGTAGGGTCGACCGGCCCGACGTGAGCACGTCGCTCAGTTCGCCATGAAGTCGTAACGCCCCGACCCGACGTCGACCGCGAGCGCCCCTGGGCTGGGCCGAACGGCTGTAACGCCAGTGGCCATACCGACCGGCACGCCGCTCTCCGTCACAGTGGCGGGGCTCCCTGTGGGCACGTACACGGTGGCCACGGTGTTGACGGGAACGGTGACGATGAGCTCGACGCCCGCGCCATGCCGCGTCCACGCGCTCTCGATCACGCCATGCGACGTCGCATGGGTCGCGGTGACGGAGTCGATGCCTGCCGGCATCTGCGGCTTGACGATGGCTCGTGCGAAGCCGGGGCTCGATTCATCTGTGTTGAAGCCAGCGAGGCCCTCCCATAGCCAGCGCTCGGCGTGGCCAAGCATCACGTGATTCTGTGAGGACTGCGAGAACGCGTTCCACGCCTCGGTCAGCGCCGTCGCGCCGTGGTCCACCTGGTAGAGGTAACCGGGCCCGGCGCGCTGCTTCAGCATCGAAAGCAGCACGTCGGCGCGGCCCGCGTCGGACAGCGCGCGGACCACGTAGGCAAAGCCGATGTCGCCGGCGGTGACCCGGTACTGCGCGCCCGCAAAGCTCTGGACCAGCGCCCCGAGCGCCGGCGCCTGGGATGCCGCCGGTGCGATCCCCGTCGCGAGCGCAACCGCGTTGGCCGTCTGGCTCCCCCGGTCATAATATCCCGCGGCGTTCCAGAACTTCGACTGGTACGCGGCGGCCGCCGAAGCAGCCAACGCAGCGTAATGCGTAGCGTCGGCGGGGTGTCCAAAGAGAGCGGCGCTCTTTTGCAGGATGGTGGCGTCCTCGAAGAGGACACCCGTGGCCGTCACCCCCGCGGAAGTGAGCTGCGATCGCCCGGGAGGCGCAGGCCCCACGTCGTACCAGTCCCCCAAGCCATAGGACAGCAAGCCTTGGGCGGCGCGGCTGCCGAGGTAATCGACGTAACGCTTCATACCGCCGTAGTCGTGCTCGAGGATCGTCGGATCGCCGTACATCTGAAATACGTTCCATGGGTCGACGACGTACGCGCTGCCCCACTCGGGGGAATCGCGGAAATCACCGGCGAAGGTCGTGACCTCGGGCGCGATGTCCGGCACCAGCCCCGTCGCCGTCTGCGCCTCCCTCATGTTGGCGACCTCTTGCTCGTAGAGCGTCTGGAGGTCGAGGTTGAACATCATTGCGCGCCCCATCAGGTGACTCGTCTCGAGCCAGCCGAGCTTTTCTCGCTGCGGGCAGTCGGTCAGGAGGCTCTGCAGGTTGCTGCGCATGGACGCGAGGATGAGAGCGTGGACGTTGTTCACGTCGGGATCGGAGCACTTGAAATCACCCGCGGGCTCGGCCGACGTGTGAATGAACTGACCAGCGAGGGTGACCACAGGTCGCCCGGGAAAGGCCGCGGCTCTCGCCGCCGGCACGCCGCCGTCGACCTGAACGTACCGAAAGCCGGTGTACGAGAAGCGCGGGTGCCAGTTTTCGGTGCTGCCGCCGCGAAGCTTGTATTCGAACCAGATGGGGCCGCCCATGCTCGCCTGCGTCACCGTGCCCTGGGGCGTCAGCAGCTCTCCCGGCGTGAGGCGCACGACGGCCCCTCCCGTCCCGGTGACGTCGAGGAGTGGCCACCCGGAGAAATTCTGGCCCAGGTCGAACACGAAAACGCCCGGCAACGGCTCAGCGACGTTCTTCGTGACGAACGTTTGCATGACCTTCACCTGCGGGGCGCCCTGGGCGACGAGCGCCGGTGCGACGGTGGTCACCACCGCCGGCGGCGACCACGACGTGTCGTTGAACCCGGCATGGTCCCAGCCAACCGGTTCGCTCTGGGCGTCGAAGTCTTCGCCCCCGTAAATGTTGCTGAAGGTGATCGGCCCGGGGGAAACGCGCCAAGAGGCGTCGCTCACGATGGCCGACTGGCTGCCGTCGGTGAACGCCATTTGGAGCCGAGCTATCAGCTTGAGCGGACCAAAGGAGCCAGTGAACTTCGAGTACCGCGCGCCTGTGGTGGTCACGCTGTACATTCCATTTCCGAGCAGGACGCCGAGCGCGTTCGGTCCCTGCTGGAGAGCGGACGTCACGTCGTATGTCCGGTAAAGACAAGTCTTGCCGAAGTTCGTCCACCCGGGGTCGAGGACGCCGTCGCTTGCATTCGTTCCGTTGACGCGTAGCTCGTACTGGCCGAGGCCGCAGACCGAGAGGAGCGCGCGCCGGAGCGGCTTCGTCACCGTGAGCTCTCGGCGAAAGAGGGGCAGGCCGGCCGACGTTGCAGCCGGAGTGATCCATTGCGCTCCCCAATCGCCCGCGCTCACGATGCCCTGCGTCCATTCGGCGGGCGCGCTCCACCCCGAGAGTCGGCCTTCGGCGTCACGCACGCGCACTTTCCAATATACGCGCGTGAGTGACGCCAGCGGTGGACCCGCGTAGACGGTTCTCGTCGCGCCCGACGCCATAGGGCCGCTCGACCAAACGTCTCCGGTATCGGTGGAGAGGACCTGCGGCGAGGATCCGACGAGAACCTCGAAGGCGGTCTGTCTCTCGCCTCGCACCGTCGCGTCACTCGACTGGAGCTCCCAGGTAAGGCGGGGCGTGAGGGTCTCGACCTGAAGAGGGTCGACGTTCAGCTCGCAGCGCAGATGGGTCACGGACAAAGGGCTCGCGGAGCCATCGCTCAGTGGGACAACGCTTCCCGCAGTGTCCCCGTCTCCGGCCGCCCCCGGCGTGCGCGCGTCACTCTGTGTATCGGGTCCGGCGTCGCCGCTCACCATCGTGGCGTCGGCTGCGCTCGGCCCGTCGGCACCCGGCGACGTGCGAGGGGGTTCGACTCCGGAGCTGCCGTCGCTCGTGTTTGCCGCGCCGCTCTCGGGCGGCGAGGAGGTAGAGGAGCAGCCGAGCGCGAGCACGACGACCGCCGCCGCCGCGCGTGCAACGATGCTGGCGCGCACCAGTCGAACCGAACGCATTCCGTACTCCTGTAGCAAGCGCGAATGCGCCGCCAGATCGAGCAGCGTACTACCGGCGGCGAGACGCGCTCAAGCGGGCATGTCTGTCCGCGCGTTGGTCGCGCGGTGCGTCACCGTCGAACTTCGCCAATCTGGGTCGTCCGGTTCGGAGCTTTGAAGACGAGGTACATGAGCCGGAGGTCGGAGGAGATCCACGGCTGTCCGGCGAGGTTCGAGCCCGGGCTCAGCTCCGAGACGAGGGTGGGCGGGTCACAGGGACGGCTCGCATCAGCGCGCGATGCGCGCCATATCTGCATGCCGTTGCGCCACGACGTGAAATAGATGAGCGTGTCGTCACCGGGGCGGAAGGGTCCCGATTCGCGCGCGGAGGATTCGAGCACCGGGATCCAGGTCGGGGCCGTCCAGCGCGACGCGAGCGAAGGACGGCGCGCGAAAAAGAGGTCATCTGCACCCATCGACGGAGCTCTGTACGAGCTCATGACCATGGTCAGCCCGTCGGGCGACGGCGTAGGCGAAAAGTCTTCGGCCGGCGAGGACAGCTCGGGTACGAGCGTCCCTGCGGACCATGGAGCCGAGCGGGTCGGCCGCGTCGTGACGAACACGTCGCGCCCGGTCGTCGTGCCCCGCACGTTCCGAGCGAACCACATCGTGAGGCCGCCCGGCGCGATCTCGGGGGTGTCCTCGCTGCCCCCGATGCTCAGCTGGGTCACGAGAGACGGCGGCCCCCATGGGACATCGATCGCTATCCGCTTCGATAAGTAGACGTTGGTGCTCCCGTTTCGCGTCGACGTGAAGTAGAGCTCGAGCAAATCCTCCGTCACCGTAGGGTCGTCGTCGTTGTAGGTGCTCGCCAGGGGCGGGATGGGCGTCACCGGCTCGACGTTGCCCCAGGGCCCGAGCAGCTGATCCAGCTGGGCCGTCGTGGTCACGGACGAGTCCGCGTCGGGGACGGCGGGGGCGGAGACGTCTGGAGGCGCTGCCGAGGAGGCGTCGGCGCTGTCCAGGGTCGCTGCGCCATCGTCTGCGTCGTCCTGGAAGAGCGCATCGAGGTCGCTGCCCGCAGCGGCATCCGTGCTCGTCGGCACGGTCCCGGTACCGGCCGGGTTGGATCGCAGGATGTCGCCTCCGACCTCACGGCACGCCGACAAGGCCGCCGGCAAGAGCACCGGGACCACCGTCAAGTACGCGAGCCAACGACGGTTTATCACGTTAGTCCCTCCAGCCGAGACCGAGGGACAGGTCCGTCCACCACTGTGTGAGGACCACTTGCGTGACGCCGTCCACCGCGCCCACCACCCTAGCGGGGCTGTAGCCGCCCTCTATCCCAAGCAGGAAAGACAGACGCCGCCCCGTCGCCGCCGCCAGTCGGGTGGCGACGAACGGGCCGCCCCACGCGCCGACCACTGTCCGGCTCTGCACGGAAGCGTCCGACGCGGTGCCGGAGAGGCGCGCCGCACCCGCTCGCACGCCGACTCCGGAGTCCCACGCCAACGACCGCCACCGAGCTTGCGCCAGTATCGACGCGCTGGCGGACACAAGCACGATTCGAGCGGTACCCAGCGAGACGGGTGCCGAGGCGCCCATCGCTTCGGCGTCCGCGGCCACGACGAGCCACTCCGAGATCGCCCCGCTCGCCCTCGCGAGCCCGCCCCACACGAAAGGAGCGAGCCCCGCGGTGTGCAGCGTGACGGCGGCCACCTCGAAGACCCAAGATGGAGGGCGGTTTCCGGGCCCAGCGACCGCCGGGGGTGGGCTGTCGGCGCGCGAGGCCGGAACAGCGCTCGACGCGGCCGGATGCTCCGGCGCGCTCGCGGGCGTTGGTCCTTGCGACCCCTCGGACATCAGCTCTGCGATCGCGATCGCAAGCAAGCGCGGCCGGTGGGCTGCGGGGACGTCCGAGAGGTCGGAGGACCGGGAGGCACGATGGCCCCGTTCGACGACCGAAAGGGTGACAACCAACGGAGAGCCCGGATTGGTGCACTCGACGGCGACATGCGTCTCGGCGGGCGCGGAGCCCTCGGTCGAGAGGACCGTCAGGGCGGGCCGCCCAGACAGCTCGACGGAGAGCAGGCGGCGAAGCTCCGCGAACGAGATTGCGGGACAGGTGCTCACATCGAGGTCGAGCACCTCCACCGGACTCCCGGCCGCGAGCGCGCGCCCGCTCGGGCAAAGCGTCCCCGCGGCCATGGCGAGGCCGAAGAACGTCCTTCCCGAGCGGTTCATGTTCGCGCGGCGGCCGATCAGTCGATTCTGGTCACCTTGCGCGCGAGCTCGACGTGGCGACCCGCAGGGAACAAGCGGACGTACTCCTCGGCGCGGCCGCGCGCTTGGGCGGTGTCCCCCGCGCGCACCAGCGCCTCGAGCTCGCGGCCTAGCGCGTCCTCCGACAAGGCGCCCGTTCCGGCGAGCGCGCGAGCCTCACCAAAGTGAAGCGCCGCCTCGGCGGGCCTGTTCAGTTGATCGAGGTACACGGTCCCCAACGAGAATGCGGCGAGTTGGGCGCTGAAGTCCTTTGGATAAAGGCGGATGAGGGCGGCCAAGTACTTCACCGCGGCCTCCGGATGGCCGGAAAGGCGCGCGCTGTCCGCCGCGAGCAGCAGGTCGCGCGGAGTATCGATCGAGGGCAATGACTCCGGCAGCAGCCGGTAGGCCTCCTGAAAGCGTCGTTGCTCGGCGAGCGTCCGCCACGTCGCCCGGTCCGACGCGGCGGTGCGCGATTTCTGGGCGGGCTGCAGCGAAGGGGCACTCGTGGGGTCGGCGCTCGTTGCGGGCACGGAGGCGCGCTCCCCAGCCGACAGCTCCTGGTTACCTGACGGCGACTCCACCCGCACGCGACCTCGTTCGACGGCGACGTCGACGAGGTCATCCTTGCGTTCCACGGAAAAGGCCGTTCCGATCACGATCACGGTGACCGCCCCGGCGCGAACGCTGAACATGCGCGTCGGCGAGGGTACGACTTCGAACCGGCTGCGGCCGGCAACGAGCTCCGCGGTCACCCGCGAGGGAGTGTCATCTGTGATCGACAGCCGAGTCCGCTCATTGGAAAGAAACGCCATGGACCCATCGTGAAAGCGAATCGGCCTCTCTTCGGATCCGACGCCGAGTGGGGCCGCGGACGGCGCCGGAGTGGCGGCCACAACGAGCGATGGCCCAAACGGTTCGCCAGCCGAACGGCCCCGAGACGCTAGCGCCACGACCACCGCCGCTGCGCAGGCCATCAACCCCAACCCTACCGCCAGGCCGCGCCTGCGGCGACTGCGGCGAGACCCCACACGGATCGCGCCGAGCTCGAGGTATTCCTCGTCCCAATCGACGCGAACCCGCTTGCGAACCAGGTCCCGGGCGCGCTCGAGGTTCGTCATCCGACCGCCTCCTTCATACGCGCATGAGCCGACTCGACGCGCCGTTTGGCCGTCGAGAGGGAACAACCGCATAGTTGGGCCACTTGGTCCATCTTTTCGCCCTCGAGATGCCGCAGCGCCCACGCCATCCGCTCGTCGACCGAGAGTTGGTCGAGCGCACGGTACACGCGGGCGAGGAGCACACGGTCGAAAGGGGAGACCTCGTCGCCAGCGATGTCCTCGTATCCGTCGGCCTGGGTAAACCCAAACCGCGACATCAGCTTGCGCTTGCGGAGGGCCCCTCTAGCAACGTTCACGGCCGTCGCCGCGATCCAGGCCTTCGCGCTCTCCGGTTGCCTGAGCGTGCTGAGCTTTCGGGTAACGAGGAGAAAAACGTCTTGCACGAGATCATCGACGCTCTCGCGTGATCCGGTAATGCGGAGGATCAGGCTCGCGGCGAAGGCCGCGTAGCGCCGGTAGGCCGCCTCGACGGTCATGACTACCTCGAGGCCGGCGTGACTGGCCTCGGGGGCGCGGAGCAATCGAAGGTGCGGAGAAGGCATTGGGCCCATTCCCTAGGATGACCCAGTCGCAGAAACGGTCCACGTCGAGACCGTCTCGGTGAATAATAATGAAGCCCGAACGCAACACCTCATCGGCTCCCCGAGAGGGTCGTCAAAGCGGCGGCGTCGCGTTCTTTGCGAGCTCGATGAAATACGCGCCGAACCACTGTCCTGCGTGCGGCGCGCCCGGGGCGGCATCGGCCGCCTTTGCGCTGCAGTTCTCGTCGAAACCGGGCATGGAGGGGTCGGATGCCCCGTCGGAGTCACCAGGCGGCTTGATCCACCAGTACGCGTCGATGAGCCGTCCGGGCGATGCCTGGGGACGCTCGCCGAGCCCTGCGCCCTTCACGTTGCACCAGCTGCCTGACTTGCTTTTGATCCCCGAACGGCCGTTGCGGCTCGTGTCGATGACGAAGCCCTTGCCGTTTATACCCGCCTCCGCGAGCGACGCGGCCAGGCGCTCCGTGTACGTGAGCTCGTCGGGGCAGGGATCCGAGGGCTCGAGCCGGGCGATGTCGCCTCCCTTGAGCGTGTCGTAATTGGAGACATTCGTTGCAAAACCGCGGATCTTGCCGGCACCCCCTGCCTGCGCGAGGACATCGGCGTAGATCGTCGCGATCTTCGAGCGGTTGCCGTTCCACCCGAGCCACCCCGCGTGAGCCGCGTCCAGGTAGAGCGAGACGTTCGGCAGGGCGAGCGTCTTGATCGCATACGCGACGGAATGCCGGTACACTTGGTCGGCGGCCGCGCATTTCGGCACGCCCATGTTGGTGGCCAGATTGGCGAGCGAATCGGGCTCGACGACCGCCACGATGCGCTGCGAAGGATGTGCGTGGAACGCAGCGGCGATCTTGTCGATGTAGTCTTTCTCGTAGCGCTTTTCGCCGCCGTTCGCCTTGGTGAGCTCGCCGTTCGACGCCGCCGCCGCGCAGTCGCGCTCCGGCAGGTCGTAGATGACGAAGACGGTGACGACGGGCTTCCCCGCTTTTTTCTGCTGAGCGGCCGCGTCGTCCAGAGTCTTGGAGACCGTGCCGACCATGCGAATCGAGTCGAGCCAGATGGCGGTGGGGTACGCCTCGACTTTTTTGAGGAGCGCCGCCTCCCCAGGTGCGGCCTTGATGGTCGACTCCACCTTCGCGACGTACGCGGGATCAATGTAGAACTGCGCGCCGGTAAAGGGGTTTCCTTCTTCGGGCGGAGGGACGACGGTGACCGTCGGCTTTGCCCCCGCGGCCGCGCTGGGGG
>JALYHV010000503.1 GCA_030776205.1 Myxococcota bacterium
GGTGCGCCCATCGCCGCGGGTGGCGCGTTGGCCCTGGAGTCGCTCGCCTGGCTCGTCGGACTCCTCGTCGCCGCCGCAGCCCTCGTGCCGTCCTTCGCGGACGTCCTCGCGCGAGCCAGCGTTCGCTCGGAGCGCCTCGAGCGTGTTGTTGGTGACCCGGCGGTGACGAGCGCCCTCGGTCTGGCGCTCGGCGGAACGGTGGTGTTCGCCGGGATTTTCGCGGGCGACACCGGAGGACAGGGACCTGGTCCACTGGCGATTTTTGGCGTCCTCCGCCGGCCGGAGCTCGACCTGCAGCCCGTCATCGAGCTCTTCGCCGTAGCCGCTTGTTCGGGCTCCGCGCTCGCCGTTATCGGGAGGTCCCCGCGTCCGGCCGCAACGTTGATCTCCCTGGTAGCGATCGGGCTGCCGCTTGCCGCGACCGTGCGGGAAGCGTCAGTCCTCGAGCGCACCCCAGCGATTGCGCGAGCCATCGAGCGCTATTCCCCGCTGGGCGGTCTGGCGCTTACGTTCCTGCGCAAAGTCACCGATCGTGACCACGACGGCGCCTCGCCCTTTTTCGGGGGTGGCGATTGTGATGACACGAATCCCAATATTTCGCCTTTGGCAGTGGACATCCCGGGCAACGGGATCGACGAAGACTGCTCGGGCGCTGATTTGCCGCTTCCTGGCTCCGCGCCCGTCACCCATACCGCGCCATCGCCGCGTTCGCTGCCCGGGCGAGAATACAACCTCATCCTACTGACGGTTGACACGCTTCGCGCGGCCGAGCTCGGCTTTCTTGGTTATGACAAGCCAACCACACCCAATCTCGACCGGCTCGCCGCTCAAAGCGTGGTTTTCGAGCGCGCCTATTCGCTCGCATCGTATACGGGCAAGGCATTGGCCCCGATGCTCATCGGTAAGTACCCGAGCGAAACGCTGCGCGACGGCGGCCACTTCAATACCTACTTTCCAGGCAACAATTTTCTCGCCGAGCGCCTGAAGGGCGCTGGACTGGTCACCATGGGCGCGGCGTCCCACTGGTACTTCCGCGAGCGCTGGGGTCTTACGCAGGGCATCGACGTCTTCGACCTATCGGCGCTTCCGGCCGAAGGGCAGGGGGCAGCAAGTGACGCGACCACGACCAGCGCGCAGGTCAGCGATGCGGTCCTGAAGCTGCTCGCCGCTCATGCGCGACCGCACCGGTTCTTCTTGTGGGCGCACTATTTCGATCCCCACGCGCAGTACGTCTCGCATCCGGGCGCCCCGGATTTCAGCGACCCCGGACGACCGAGCGGCTGGAGGATGCACGCCGCGTACGACGGCGAGGTGTGGTTCACGGACAAGCACATCGGGCGTGTGCTCGACTACGCACGCGCGCAACCGTGGTTCGAGGACACCGTCATTGTCGTTACGAGCGACCACGGTGAGGCGATGAACGAGCACGGTATAGCGTTCCAGCACGGGTTCGAGCTGTGGGAGCCGCTCATGCGCGTTCCGCTGCTCTTCTACGTGCCAGATATCCCGCCGCACCACGTGTCCGTGAAGCGCAGCGTCATCGACGTCGTACCCACCCTAGTAGATTTGATGCGCTTGCCTCGTCCCGCGTCGGGCGAGCTCTCGGGTCAGAGTTTGGTCGCCGATCTGCTCGCGAAACCTGGCGAGCGTTTCCTCGAGCGTGATGTCTACCTAGACATGCCCGATGGGCCGTACACGCACATGAGGCGCGGCCTCATTCACGGGATGACGCCCGGCATGAAGCTCATTCACTTCGGCGGTTCGCAATACCAGCTGTACGATCTGGCGGTGGATCCGGCTGAGCGTGAGGATTTGTCCGGCGACCGACGCGAGCTCGCGTTGATGGTGGAAGCGCTCCAGGCGAAGCGGGCGACGCTCAAAGAGGTCTACGTCAAGCCGGACAATCCTCCTCCCCCCTGAATTTGGATGTGGCCTCGTGGTGGCATGAGTCGGTTGAGTCGCCAAAGGAACGATTCGTGAAGGGTTGGCTCGCTCGACCCTCGTTGACTGTTGCCGGTAGCGTCATGGGCGCGGCATTCGTAGCCGCATTCGAGGGGACGAAGGCAGCCAGCGAGTCGCGCACCCCCGTGGTGGCGACGGTGCTCGGCGATTTCGCTACCCTCGTTCCGATCGCCACCGCGGTCGGGCTCGGCCTCGCAGTCCTTGAGACCACGCTCGATCCAGGCGCCCGATGTACGCTCGTCGCGCTGGCGGGTTGGTGGCGAAACGCGGGTCGCTCGCAACGAGCGCTCGTCGGGGCAGCGGGCCTGATCGTGCCACCGGTGATGCTGACGTGGTGTCTGGTGTCGGCGCATGCCGCCCGCCACGCGCTCGATCATGGATCGCCGGATGTCGTTGGTTTCGAAATGGCGACGGTCTCCATCGTCATGCTCCTCCTCGCGACCGCGGCCGTTTTCGCCAGCCTGCCCAGGCTGTTGCGAAAGCTTGAGCAGGTCGCGCCATGGATTCCGGCGCTCTGTGGCGCGTCCTTCTGTTTGGCTTCGATCGCGGTGGGGGTGCGGCTCGGCGACGCGAGTGGCAACGGGCCTACGGCCCTTGCCGTCCTCGGCGTCCTTGCGCGCCGTGAGCTCGACCTCTCCCCGGTCGTGGCTCTGCTTGGCATCGTCGCGTTCGCGGCGGTCGGCGAGCGTTTGGTGCGAGTCGATGCACTAAACCATGCGTGGCGGAGCGTCGGCGCCATGGCGGTCGCTCTGGCAGGCTGGGCGCTCGTTGGCCAACAGGCGTACATGCTCTCCGAAGACCCGCGGATCGCGCGCGCCATCGAGATCGGTGCTCCGCTTGGACGCTTGGGGCTCGCGCTCGAGCGTCATGCGACGGATCGTGACCACGATGGCGCCTCCGCGTTGTTCGGCGGAGGTGACTGCGACGACTCCGATCCGCGTCGGTCGCCAACAGCGATCGACATCCCGGGCAACGGCATCGACGAAGACTGCTCGGGGGCGGACTTGCCCGTGCCGCGCCCGGCGGCACCTCGCGCGCAGCACGCGCGACCTGCACCCCGTATTGGTCTCAACTTGCTGCTCATAACGATCGACACGCTCCGTATTGACCTTGGCTTCATGGGCTACGACCGGCCGGTCTCGCCCAATCTCGACGCGCTAGCGGCACGCTCGACGGTGTTCGAGCGCGCCTATTCGATGGCCTCGTATACCGGCAAAAGCGTCGGGGCAACGATGACGGGTAAATACCCGAGCGAGTGTCTGCGCGATGGGGCGCACTTCGACACCTACGGCTCCGGCAACACGTTGCTCGCGGAACGCCTGCAGTCCGCGGGCTTTCACACGATGGGTGTCGCGTCGCACTGGTATTTCAAGCCCAAGTACGGACTAGCGCAAGGGATGGACCTCTGGGATCTCTCCGCGATGCCGCCGGCGTCCGCCGGGGATGCCGATTCGTCCGTCACGAGCGGGGCCCTCACCGATGCGGCCATTGCTCTTCTTTCCGACCCAGCGAACCTCCATGGCCGGTTTTTCTTGTGGATGCACTACTTTGACCCCCACGCCGTTTACGTGAAGCATCCCGAGTCACCCGACTTTCGTGCTGGCGCAAAACACTGGGCCAAGCCGCTTTACGACGGCGAGGTCTGGTTTACGGACCACCACATCGGGCGACTCCTCGATTTCATTGCAGCGCAGCCGTGGGGCGATCAAACCGCAATAGTCGTAACGGCGGATCATGGTGAAGCCTTCGATGAGCACGGAATGAACTGGCACGGCGTCGATCTGTGGGAGCCGCTCGTCCGCGTGCCGCTCGTCGTTTATGTGCCCGGCGTCGCCGGTCATCGCGTGAAGGCGAAACGCAGCCTCGTCGATCTCGTCCCGACGGTGCTCGATATCCTTGGCGTATCGCAGCCAGCGCCTGGCGAGCTCTCGGGCGAGAGCGCTGCCACAGCCATCCTTTCACCGGAGAGCGCGGTATTGGACGACCGAGATGTCTACCTCGACATGCCGGCCGGTCCCGAGGTGTCCCAGCATCGTGCCATCATCCATGGACCGACGCCTGGGATGAAGCTGATGCACGAGGGCGGCGGGGTGTACTTCCTATTCGATCTCGCGAGGGATCCCGGCGAGCGCAACGACCTTACTCGTGACCGCCCGATGTTTCGGAGCATGGTGGAAGCCTTTGAGGAGAAGCGCGGGACACTGCATGAAATTCATGTGGACCCTGCGCCGTACGAGGCGAGGTGAGCTACGCTGGCGCGCGATGACGATGACCAGCAACGAGGGCAAACAACCCGGTCTCCCGACGATTGACGTGCAAGAGCACGGGGGCAAACGGGAAGGAACGCGCCAATCGATGGACCGGCGCCTCTTCATGCAACTCCTCGTCTTCGACGTGCCGCCATCCGTGTCGGGAAGCGCCCATGACGCCGATCAGGTAGCACGCGAGGCGGCCCTCCAGCTCGGACATGCACGGATCCCCGCGGTGCTTTACGCGGACACCATGTCGCCGCGCGGCCTCGGCCTTCTCACGTGGAGCGAGGATCCGGCACACTTCGTCCAAGCGGTGCGCCCGCTATTCAACAGAGGGCCGCTCTCCGCGGTCATCTCGCGCGACTCGTTCGGCATGCTCGGGCGTACGTACGCGACCGGCCACGAGCCGGACCTCGAGCACGCTCTGCTCCACCGCGCCGTCGAGAACGTACGCAACGAGGCGTTCCCCTGGCACGTCTGGTATCCGCTTCGGCGGAAGGCGGAATTCGCCCGGCTCGACGGCCATGACCAGGGTCAAATCCTTCGCGAGCACGCGACCATAGGCATGGCCTACGGTGCCCAGGAGCTTGCCCATGACATCCGCCTGAGCAGCTACGGCCTGGATGCCGCCGACAACGAATTTGTGATCGGTCTCGTGGGTCGTCACCTTCAGCCGCTCTCGCATCTGATCCAGACGATGCGAAAAACACGGCAAACGAGTGAGTTCATCGAAAAAATGGGCCCGTTCTTCGTCGGCTACGTGCTTCAGCGAATTCGCCCATGATGGCAGGCCCGTCGGGCGAAGCAGTCGGGGACGCGCCACTCGGCGCCCGATCAGGCCGCCGCGATGTCGTCGAGAACGTCGTTCCGCGTGAGAATGGCGCGCAGCCGCGAACGCGCGCGATGCAGGCGCGAACGAACGGCGCTTTCTGTCGTCGAGAGGCGGTGGGCGATCTCCTGAAGACCGAGATCGTCGTGATAGTGGAGGGCCACGACGTCGCGGTAATCGGCGGGAAGCTCGTCGAGCGCAGCGCGGACCAGCGCGTCTCGCTGGTTGGCTGCAGCGCCGAGGTCGGCACGTTCGTCGCGGTGTCCGTCATTTGCTGCCGGCAAGCTTCCGAGATCCTCGAGGTCGAAGCCTTCGACTAGTCGCGCACGATGCCGTCGTTGCGACCGCATCATCATCAGAGCCTCGTTGGCGGTCACCCGGAACAGCCATGTGGAGAAGCTCGAGTCACCCCGAAAGGAGCCCACCCGGCGGATGATCTGCATCAGCGTCGCTTGGACGAGGTCGCGGCGATCCTCCTCGGTGAGGGGATAGCGCAGGAGCTGCTTTTCGATATGTGGCTGAAGCGCCGTCACGAGGCTGCGCAGCGCGGACGGGTCGCCAAGCGCCGATTGTTCGAGGATCGATTTTTCGATGGAGAAGGCCATGGTCGGTTCCGGGGCTCAGAGAGAGTGGCCGTTATCGGAGATCAACGGCGGCCAGCAAGCGCCTCGTTCGAGGCGTCACGGCTGCACGGTCCAGTTGCGACAGGCGTGCCGCGGCCGCGGCCACGGAATGACTCTCCTTTTCCGAGTCCTCTGCTGTTGGATCGGCGACAGGTGGCGCCGCCAGGGACAGCCGCAGCGAGTTGACCCCGTCGCGCCGATGTGGTGGTAGGGCGAGCGTCCGAATGCCTGCCGAAACATTCCCGCAAAGTCTCGAGCACCCGCTGCCTGCGGGGATGCGGGACCTCCTCCCCGAGGAGGCGAGTGCGCGACGCTCGCTCGCGCGCCGGGTCCTCGACCGCTTTGCTGTTCACGGGTACGCGCTGGTGACACCGCCGGTGTTCGAGTTCGCTGAGGTGCTGGAGCGGGGCCTCGGGACGCTGCACCCCGCGGACGTTCTACGCTTCGTCGAGCCCGAATCGGGCGAGGTCGCGGCTCTGCGGCCCGACATGACCCCGCAGATTGCGCGGATGATCGCTACCCGCCTGCGTGACCGGCCACCCCCGTTTCGACTCGGCTATGAGGGCACTATCCTGCGGCGGCGAAGCGGCCGTGCAAGGAAGCACCGGCAGATTCCCCAAGTTGGCGTCGAGCTGGCCGGCGTCGCAGAGCCGGAAGGTGACCTTGAGCTACTCGCGCTCGCCGTCGATGCCCTGCACGCCGCGGGGTTCGAGCGCTTCACGATCGATCTGGGCGACGCCGGCGTCGTGCGGGCTCTGCTCTCGGATCTTCCGGCCAAACAGCAGGCGCTCCTCTCCGACGCGCTCGCACGAAAAGACGAAGCCGCCATTGCACAGGCCTGCGATGAGACTGCCGTCGACCGCGCGGACGCGGTTCGCTCCCTGTCGTCCCTCCACGGGGGACGGGAGGCGCTGGTCGAAGGGACGCGCGTGCTGGCGCACACGCCAGCATCGCCGGGGGCCCGCCGGCTGCTAGCGCTATTCGACGCTGCCGTCGCGCGCGGCTTTGGGTCGCATCTCGTGGCCGATCTTGGGGAAGTACGCGGTTTTGCGTACTATACCGGGACGATTTTCCACGCCTACGCTCCTGGCACGGGTGACGCGATCCTGTCGGGTGGGCGGTACGATGAGCTGCTCGCGCGCTTCGGCTGGGCAATGCCGGCCGCCGGTTTTGCGCTCGATCTCGACCGTGCGGCAGAAGCTCTGGGCGCAGCCGGGGCAGTGGACGAGCGGCACGTTCGCGTCGTCGTCATAGGCGCTGCCGAAGACCCGCGCCTCGTGGAGGTACGCGCTCGCGGGGTTCCCGCCGTCCCTGCGCGCGACCTTACCGCGGCGTTCGCGTGGGGTCGCGCTTGGGGATTTACGCACATCCTCGATGCGTCGGGCTGGGTTGATGTTGAGACTGGAGCTAGCATCGCATCGCCTTTGGAAGAGCCGACGGTCGCGCCGGTGGAAGCCATGCGAGAAAGAGGAGTGAGATGACTGCGGTCGTCGTCGTCGGGGCACAGTGGGGCGACGAGGGAAAAGGGAAAATCGTCGACATCTTCACCGAGCATGCCGACATGGTCGTTCGGTACGGTGGCGGGCCTAACGCCGGTCACACGCTCGTCGTCGGTGACGACAAGCTTGTCGTGAGGCTCATTCCGAGCGGCATCCTGCGGCCACGGACGACGTGCGTGCTCGCCCAGGGTATGGCGATAGATCCCGGCAGCCTGGTCGGCGAGCTCGACGAGCTCGCGAAGCGCGGCCACTCGCGCGGCGCCGGCTCACTAGTGGTGAGCGACCGAGCGCACGCGATTTTGCCATACCACGTGATGGTAGACACCCTGCGCGAGCAGAAGCCGGACGCGCTGGGGACGACCAAGCGCGGGGTCGGCCCCTGTTACGAGGACAAGGTGGCGAGGCGCGGTGTGCCATTGGGAGCGTTGCGCGATCTAAGCAGGGCCGAGGCGCTGGTCTCGCGCGCGCTCGCCTGCTGGACGCCCGTGATTGGTGCACTTGGGGGTGATCCGCCGACCACGGACGAGATCATGGAAACGATTCGGGCGGTGGCAGCTCGAATCGTGCCACTGCTCGATGAGACGTCGAGACTGGTCGAGCGGGCGGTTCGCGATGGCCAACGCGTCCTCTTCGAGGGCGCCCAAGGAACGCTGCTCGATGTGGATCACGGAACATACCCCTTCGTCACGTCCTCACACGCAACGGCGGGCGGCGCCTGCACGGGCGTTGGGGTCGGACCGTCGCGCATCGACTCCGTCGTCGGCCTCGTCAAAGCGTATTGCACGCGCGTTGGCGGCGGTCCCTTTCCGACGGAGCTGACGGACGCCATTGGCGAGCGGCTTCGGACACGGGGCGATGAATTCGGTTCGGTCACCGGTCGGCCCCGGCGTACGGGGTGGCTCGACCTTCCAGCGCTGCGGTACGCCGTGCGCGTCAACGGCCTCGATTGGCTCGCGCTCACTAAGCTCGACGTACTGACAGGGATCGACTTCCTCTCGGTTTGTGTCGCGTACCGGACACCCGGTGGGGTGAGCGACGAGTTCCCGATAGACGCTATTGACAGCGCGACGCCGATTTTCGAACGCATGCCGGGCTGGAACGAGGATATCTCGTCAGCGCGAACAATTGCGGCGCTTCCTGCGGCGGCGCGCAAATACGTCGAACGCATCGAGAGGGACGCAAAGTGCCCCGTGGCGCTCGTGAGCGTTGGATCGCGTCGCGACGAGACGATCGCGCTAAAGGATCCGTTCGCCGACTAAGGCGCTGGAGCCAAGGGTCATTCCCATATGCGGGCCTCGCGCGCAGGGGTGCCCGCCGTAGTCTTCGATGGGCTATCTTTGCTGCACGATGTCGGCCTGGCTTGCCGTATTTCTCATTCCCGTCGCCCTGTTCGGGCAGGCCGCCTCCGCGGCGCCGGCATGGTCGGGCGGCCGTCCGCCGGAATGCGGCGATGTCGCCAGGCGTGCTGGCAACGGCTGGGACAGGGCCAAGGCACCGGAGGTGAAGCGCTATTGCGATCTCATCGCGAGCGCTTCGTCTAAGCTGGCCGGCGCCAAATTGATGGCGCAGGTCGCTCTCTCCGCTGCGTTCGAAGCCGACCGGCTTTGTCCGGGCTACGCCGCGCCCCGCGTACTCCAGGGGCGCGCGCTGTTGGCCATGGGAGATCTCCCAGGCGCACTGCGGGAGCTGACGGTGGCACGATCGCGCGACGCACGGGCGCTCGAAGATCCGCCAGCTCTCCTGGCCTGGGCGCGCGTGTTGGCGCGCGCCGGCCATCGCGAGGAGGCGGGCGACGCGTACCGCTCGCTTTTGCCACGCGCGTCCGTTCTCTCTCCTGTGAATCGTTCGTCGGCGCAGGTGGAGGCGGGGCTAGTGGCCATGCACCGAGGCGAAGGCGGCCTCGACGAGGCGGCTGCGGCGTTGCGCGATGCCGTTCGTGAAGGCGAGGACGAGACGAGGTCCACTGCTGTGCTCGCGCTGGCTCTTGCACTGGACCGCGGCGGGGACTCGTCCGAAGCCCGCGCGGTCCTCGAGCAGCGCGCGGCGCACGGCGACCCGCGCGTCGTGCTCGCCTCGGCGCGCGCGAGGGAGCTACTCGAAGTCGCTCCCGAGGAGACGTGCGCGCTCAGCGCGCTTGCGCTGGAGGGCAGCGATTCGGCAGGAGCCCGCGACGAGTGGCAGAAGGCGGTGGTGGCGGCGGCCGGCGGGCCGTGGAGCGCACATGCAAAGGCCCACCTTGCTGCACTGCAGCGCGCCGGGCGGCGGAGCACACCATGAAGGGCACCGCCGCTGTCGTCTTCATAGTCGTACTCCTCGCGTTCGAGATGGGTGAGCCATGCGGCGAGCGAGCGCGTGCCGACACCCCGCCCAACATGTGGGACGTTGCTCGCGAGCCGACGCAAAGCGACACCTGGGCACTGCACGTGAGGGTCGAGCGCCTTCTGCATCCGTCGGTCTCGGACGAGCTCTTTCCTCTGGAGCTGCGCCGCGACGAGGAGCTCCGTCTCGAGGCGGCTCGATCGATGCTCGAGGACGCCGACGCTGCACATACTTCTGACGTGCGGCTGAAATTCGATCTCGCGGCGGTCTATGAGCAGCTCGCGACCTATCAGGGCCGCGTCGATTTGCATCAGCGCGTCGTCGATCTGCTGGTGCCGGCACTTGATGCCGACTCGGACCACCCTGCTGCGACGGGTGCGCTCGAGACCCTCGTCTATGCCTACGCGAAGCTCGATCGACCCGCCGAGGAGCTGGCCGCCTGGCAGCGCTTCTTGCCCCGCCTCGCAGACGACAGAGCCCGCCTTGCGCCGATGATGAATATGGGTGAAGCCGAGATGCGCTTGGGCCACCTCGACGAGGCGACCGTCACGTTCAGGGAGGTTCTGCGGCTTTGCGAAATGCTGCCCAATTCGAGCTCCGTGAACGCAACGTACGCCCTCACTCTGTGGGATCTCGCGGTCGCGTACGACCGCGCCGGCGATCCGCGAACCGCAATCCAGACCGCGGGGCGGGCGAAGGGCTGGCGCTGGTCCTCGCCCGCGCTCCATGGTCAGGTGCGCGCCGTGACCGGCTGGGACGTCATCCGCGATTCACGCGAAGTGTTCTTCGTGCCGGAATGGGAGCGCGATTGGTACCTGGCGCTGGGCTACGCGTCGGACGCAGACCAGGCCAGCGATGCGCATCTTGCGGCGAGCTCGTGGGCTGGTGCGGAGGAGCATTGGGCGAGCTACGCGGAGCACGCGGCCGATGCCGGACAGCAGGAGCGATGGTCGTCCACGGCGCGAGCACGGCGTGATCACGCACATGCGCAGCGCGTGGCGGCCGAATGGCGAGCAGCCCGAGCCAAACCTGCACCCGCTAGCCATAGGCCGCCCGAGTGAAAGCACCGTCGGCCGGTTCCTCGCGCACGCACGTCCAGGAAATTCTCGACGGCGTTCGCGCGCGATGTGATGTCGCGGCGCGCCGCGAGGCGGACCCGGTCGGGTTCGTGCATCGCTACACCGAACTTCACGATCGCGAGCTCGTAGCGTTGGTCGCAGCATGCATCGCGTTCGGGAACGTCGCCGCCATCCATTCCAAGCTGGATGACCTGCTGTCGCGCCTCGGACCGTCGCCCGCGCGGCACGCTGACGACCCGCGCGCAGTGCGTACCATGTTGCGCGGCTGGCGGCATCGCATCTACGTCGGAGACGACATCGCTCGCCTCCTCGCCGGCGCGCGCGCGGTACAGCGG
>JALYHV010000504.1 GCA_030776205.1 Myxococcota bacterium
GGCCAGCCCCACGCGCTCGAGCGCCTCGCCGACCCGGGCTCGAATGAGCCGCTCGGGCAAGCCGAGCACTTCGAGCGCGACGGCGACGTTCTCGTACACGGTCCACACGCCGACCAGCTTGAAGTCCTGAAACACGATCCCGAGATTGCGGCGAAGGAATGGAATGGCGTCGTCCCGCAGGCGCGCCACGTCGCGGCCCAGGAAGAGAATGCGCCCATCGTCCACGACCTCGGCTCGGTAGAGCAGGCGGAGGAGCGTCGACTTTCCTGAGCCGCTCGGACCGGTGACGAAGACGAACTCGCCCCGCTCGATGACGAGGTCCATGCCCCGCAGCACGGGCGCCCCGCGGCGGTACGATTTGAAAATTCCTTCGAAGACCAGAATCGGCCGCCGCGCCGCCTCGTGAGAGAAGCGCGTGCTACCGGCCCGCAACAAAGGGCGGAAGCGCTCCGGGGGTTCGGAGGAGGACATACACCTCGGGAGTATCAAGGCTGCGCGAGCAGCGACAACTTTTCGGGTATATAGCAGCACGCCGCGGCCCGCTCGGCGAGCGCCACGGCGCGCATGCCATCCGTTCCCGTCGCGATTTCACGTTGCGACCGGCCGTCGAGCGTCTCCGCCACAGCCAGGGCTTGCAGGGCGAGCGGCTCGTCGAGGAGCAAGGGGACATCCGTCGGGGCGCCGCCCGGGCGCATCGTCCGCACGAGCCGATGCGTGAGGAGGTCTCCCTCGTACAACCACCGTGTCGTCGCCAGCGTAATCGCGCGTCGTTTCGTGGAGACGCTGCGGTCGACATACAGATGACCGGACGCTCCGCACGAAAGGCCGAACACGACGTGGGCAAAGTCCTCGCCGCCGGAGGCCGTCTGCGAAGTCGCCATGCGGCCGCCGACTGCGCCGCGCAGCGCGAGCTCTCCTCCGCCGAGATAGGCCGCGAGATCGAGATCATGGACGCCGAGGTTGACCAGAACGCCGCAGTCGGCTGGACGCGAGGGGCCTACCCGGTGCAGGTCGATGGCTACGACTTGGTCATCGCGAATAAGGCGCGCCAGCGCGCGGACGACCGGATTGAACCGCTCCGAATGCCCGACGAAGAGATGCGCTTCGGCGCGCGTCGCCTGCGCGACCAAGGCCGCGGCCTGGGTTGCCGTGACGCAGAGCGGCTTTTCCACCAGCACGTGGCGTCCCGCGGCGAGCGCCCTTCCGGCGGTCTCCGCGTGGGCGTCCATCGGCGTTGCGATGATCACCACCTCGGCACGGGCGATGGCTTCGGCTTCGCTGCGCAGCCGCGTCACATGCGCAGGCAGCGCCGCGTCGGGGCGCACATCGTAGCAACCGACGACTTCGAACCGGTCGGTCAGCGCTGCGAAGACCCGCGCGTGCCGACGTCCCATTGCGCCAAGCCCAACGAGAGTGACCTTGTGACGTTTCGTTTTCGCGCTGTGCACGCGCGGGTTCGTCCTTTCGTGCTCGCGGGGGGGCGGGTGGGGCGCACCATCGCATGGCCCGCAGCGGGCGCGCGAGAACAAAAGAGGGTGCTCGCCGAACCAGTGCCGCCGCTTCGAAACGACGCCGCCCGGCCCGCTTCACCGTCCGATTCCGAACGAAAACGGAAAGGTCGCCTGCGACGGGCCGTCGCTCGACGGGAAATGCCATGCACGCACTTGGCGAAGGACGCACCCCTCCACGCGCGCGTTGCGAATGGTGGATCCGGCGACCGTCGCGCTCGTCACGGCGCCGGCCGGGTCGATGGTCCACGAGACGGTCATGCCGCCCTTGAGCGTCGGATCTTTCTGCGCCTCTATTTCGTAGCAGGCCTGCAGAGCGGCGCGATGCGCCATCACGACGCGACGAATCTGCTCGGGGTTCAGCCCGCCTTGCCCTGAAACGGCCGCCCGTCCCCCCTGCACACCGTGCTCTCCGGGTCCACCGCCACCGCCACCGCCACCGCCCGCGCCAGCGCCCACACCCGCGCCTCCGAAGCCAGCGCCCCCTCGCCCGCCGCCGCCGAAGCC
>JALYHV010000505.1 GCA_030776205.1 Myxococcota bacterium
TCCTCCGACCGGTCGAAGGCGAGCCCCTGCCCGAGCGCGAACACCTCGATCATGTCGCGTGGCGCCGGCTGGTCGGTGCCCCATGAGGCGCGCACCTTGTCGACCCGGCCGACGCATCCCTCCTGAACCGCGGTCGCCCTTCGCGTGGCTTGCGCATCGCCGAACGCCACGTCGGATGACTTGGCCCCCCCAACCAGCCATGCGCGGCTCCGCTGTTCTTTCACACGCACCCAGTCCACGGGCACGGACACGGCGGGCAGGTCCATCCCACGCGCGACGGCGAGTGTCGTCAGGTCGGCCACGGCGTCGTACCCGCCGACGCCAACGTTCCTTGCGAACGCGTACTCCAGCAGATTGGTATCGTCGCTATTGACCATTCCCTGGCTGGAGTCATTGACCAGCTCGAGGAGAGCATTCGAGGCGACGAAGTGCGCGAGGACGCCCTCGCCGTCCTGGACGAGCCACGCCCTCGGCAAGGCCGATCGGAACGGCTCCTCGCCGACGCGCCGTCTCAAGAGGGCCATATCGTGGACAGGCGCCTCGCGCGTGGCAAGGAAGAGGAAGTCCCCGCCCTGGGTGTGCCACGCTTCGACGAAAGGAAAGACCGAGCGCATCGTGCGCATCGCCAAACGCACGGTCGGCGCATCGATCTCGTACCCCTGCAACCACTGACCGAAAGTTCCGCCGCCGTTCAGGTGCCGGTCGACCGTTTGGTAAAACTCCTGGGTGAAGAGCGAAGCAATGCCCGCCCGAAAAGGGTTGCTCGGCTCACTCACGACGAGGTCGAACTTCTGGTTCGTCGTGAGGAGAAACTCCCGACCGTCACCCTGAAAAATATGAACCTTGGGATTCGAGAGCACGGCGCGGTTGGCGAGCGCGGAGCGACGCGCGACCTCGATCATCGCCGGCTCTATCTCCGCCACGTCGACCCGCTGCACCGACGCAACGTCCGCGACCCAGCCGGCGCTCATGCCGGTGCCAAGGCCAAGGACGAACACCGTCTTGGGGTCGGGATGGAGCATCGCCGGCAGCAGGCCGATCATTACCTGCGTACCGCGATCGCCGACGACGGCGCCGTCGCTCTTGCCATTCACGATGAAGGAGTAGCCGTCCTTGTCGTCGATTCCGACCGTCGACTCCAGTCCATCGCGCTCCCACGCGATCGCATTTCGGGTTTGGACCTGCCAGGCGGACAGCTGGTTGCGGGTCATGCCGCTCAGATCCGTGCGTCCCGCACCTATCGGCGAATGACGCCAGACGGCGGTCGGCCCTTCGGCGCGGAGCGCCATCAGGGCCACCGCGGCGCCGGCTACGGCGAATCCCGCCGTGAGCCGAGGGCCCTTGCGCATGGCCAGGGCGGCCGTCCCGATCGCGAGCAGCGCGAGCAGACCGACGAGCAGGCGCCACACCCCCACCGCGCCCACTGCGGGAATCAGAACAAAACCCGCCATCAGCGATCCGCTGATCGCCCCGACGGTATTGCACGCGTACGCCAGACCAACGTGCCTGGCTACTCCCTCCCGTCCCTTGCCGAGCAGCGCGAAGAGTACGGGGAACTGATACCCCGAGGCGACGGCCGCGGGCCCGACGACGACGACCGTGATCAACGACCAACTCGCGACCAGAGCGGAAAATCCCAAGCTCGTCAGCGTGTGGGTCGCCGCCGCGTAGATCGCGATGCGGTCGCCCAAGGCCAATGGAAGGCACACGCAGACCGCTTCGATCGCCATCGTGAGCGCGAGAAGTGCGAGGGACGGCGACTCGGCTGGATTGCGCCGCGCGTAGAGGGCGCCTCCAAGCCCGATTCCAGCGAGGGCGACGGCGAGGACGAGACCGAAAGTGAAGCTCGATCCCCCGAGGAGCGGCGCGAGCATCCGGTACCAGATGAGCTCAAGGGCGAGGAACGCGAAGCCCACGAACCCAGCGAGCGCGTAAACGATCAGGCGCGTGGGTGTGCTCGACGCCAGAGGCGCGCGGTCCGATGATGCGGCCGCCGTTGGCCGGACGTCCTCTGTGCGTGGCTTCGAGACCTCGACGGCGGGCGCACCGCGTCCCACCGCGCGGGCCGACACCGCGACCAGCAAGTTGACGAGGCACGCCAGCCACAGTGTCAGCCGCGTGCCGAACGCCTCGAACAGAAAGAACGTAGCAAGCAAAGCCCCCGCCACCGCGCCGGCCGTGTTGACGCTGTAGAGCATGGCCAACCTGCCGCGAGCCACGTCGCCTTCCGCTTCCACCGCGCGCGCGGCGGCCGGGAGAGTCCCACCCATGAGCACAACGGCCGGTCCCATCACGACGGCAGCCAGCACGAGCCGGGCGAGTGTTGCGCCCGACCACCCGAGGGTTCTGGAGCCGCCGAGCGCGAAGTACAGCTCGCCGCAGAGATCGACCAGAAGGGGGCTGACCGCCGCGGCGATCGCGATCCCCGCTTCGAGGTTGCCGTAGAACGAGAGGGGCCTCGGGCTCCGTTCCACGCGCCGGCTGAGCCAGAGACCCCCAAGCCCCAAGCCGCCCAGAAAAATCCCCAGGACCGCGGCGGTTGCCCCCGTCGAGGCGCCGAAGACGAGGCGCAGCATCCGCTGCCATGCCGTTTGATAAACCAAAGCGGCGAACCCCGATCCAAAGAGGAATACGGAGATGGTTCGCGTGGATGGTCGCATCTTCGTTTCACCCTTCGCGTCGTTTGCCGAATATCCGACAACCCACGCGTTCCCGATGAAATCACGTTTGTCCCGCCGCTGGTACGTCGAGGAGCACGGGCCCACGGGCGAGGTGCGTCTCGCTCGTCCGCTCGCATACCTGCCTTCGCGCCAGCGGTCCACATTCGAGTGGTTGCGTCGACGCTCGAACGCTGCGTAGCCTCGAGATCCCGCTCGCGGCAGATGTAGGCTTCTCGCCTTCCTTCGACTCGCGTCCCTTTGACTGGAACACCGCAGGCTCAGAAATGCACGTTCGCCGCGGCCGGATCGTCGTTCGCCATGCGCGTCAGGAATTGCTCGACGGTGACACCGTTGACGGCGAGCGAGGGGCTCGACCAGAGGACGTGACCGCTCGTGCCGGCGACGAATGAGATAAAGTTTGGGTTCGGTGCGAGCTGCCTCGTGAGGACCTCCTCGAGCCCGGTGGTGAACTGCGCCAGCGTGATTCCGTCGAACGAGGCTATGACCGGGTCCGGCTCGTGCGATAGGAGCGCGGCCCGGTGAGTCGGAAACGCCTTTGCATAGAATTCATAAAGCGCGGCGGAGTTCGTCCCGCAATCGGCGCAGCCCGGCGGCAAGGTCGCCGCGAGGTTCCACTGCGTCCGCTGCACCGGCTCTGCGCCGTTGCCCTGAGCGGCGATGTCGGGCGGCATTAGTAAGCCCGAGTCGTCGATCATGTCCACGCGCACACCGCCGAAAGCCGCCTGCGTTTTCCACCAGTTGATGAGCGCGCCGAAGCCGCCTGCGCTGCTCCCGGCAAGGTAGACGCGTTCCGCGGTCGAGAACGTCGGAACGATCCGATTGAGGAACGCGCTCAGGTTTCTGGATCCGACGTGCATCGCCGTCGCCGTTCCGTACTGGACCACGTTGCTGCCGGCATGAAGATCCCCCGTGCAGTACGGGACGTAGACGTAGCTGTAGTCCTTGAACGGATTGGTCTGCGAGGAGCGATCGAAGAATCCACCGGGCGACGACAGGGGACCCAGTGCGCTCGACTCCCCGGCAAAGGTCGCCGCCGAATAACCGGTCGCGAAGTTGACGGCGGTCATCAGCGTGTTGCACGTGATGTCGCTCCAGCAGGCGCCTCCGCCCTGCAAGTAGATCAGCACCCGTGGGCTCGTTCTACGGAGGTTGACGCCGAGACCTGTCGTTGTTCCGTTCGCGCAGAACGCGTCGGGAAAAGGGACCCACGTCCATCGGCCATCCGGCGCATCGATCGGCTGACCTTGCGCCGCCGTAGACAGTCCGTCGGGGGCGTCATCCGCGAACGCTGTGCTCGCACCGTCGGCGACGCTCTGTGCATCGGCCGCGATTGCATCGACGGTGATCGCATCCGCGGTTATCGCATCGAGAGAGCCGCTTCCGGCATCCGCTGCGGAAGGAGAGGTGGCACTGCTCCCGCACGAAACGACTCCCGTGAGCGTGACGAGGCACAACGATAGGCTCAGGAGACGCGACGGGCAGACGCTGCGCATCCTTCAACATAGCGCTGCCGTCAGCGCACCTGGTACCCGTTGCGGCATACAACACCCGGCCGTCGTTGGCCGCCCCAAGGGCGTTCGCCGGGCGCGCGCGGCGCAACCGCCCGAAGCGGTCTCAGCTTATAGCACGGTCCGGCTTGACTACACTCCCGGCGCCGAGGACCGTCTCCCGCAATGCTTCTCTCCCAATTGCTTGCTTCCCGGCGTGACGAGCTCCTGCGCCGGTGGACGGATGCGGTCCGTGCCTCGATCGATTCGCCGGGGCTCACTCGCGCCGAGCTGGCGGATCACGTCCCAGCGTTCGTCGACGAAATTCGGCTGGCGCTCGAGGATCACCGCAACCTCGACCAAAGCAGCACGGCTGCCGAGCACGGGACCCAGCGCTTGCGTCTCGGATTCGACCTCAACTCGGTGGTCCGAGAATACGGGCAGCTGCGAAACTGCATTCTCGACATGGCGCTCGAGGCGGGGGTGCGGCCAACCGATGTCGAGCGGCGCGTGCTCTTCGACAGCATCATCACCGGCGTCGCCGAGGCCGTGTCCGAGTACGCGCGCCTGCGCGACGCCGAGCTCCAGCGCCATGCAGCGGAGCACTACGCGTTCGTCGCGCACGAGCTTCGCAATCCACTCCAGTCCGCTCGGACTGCGCTCTACTTGTTGCAACAGCGCGGGCAGCTGCCGTCTGGCGCGGCTTCTGAAGCGCTTGCGCGGGGCCTCTCGCGCATACACGACCTCGTGGAGCACACGCTCGAGCTCGCGCGCCACGGGGCCGGTGTCGAGCTCCGACGGGAAAAGGCACAATTCGGGCGGATACTCGACGAGGTCATGGCCGTCGCTGCGGCGGACGCGGAGGGCAAGGGCGTCGAGACGGACGTCCACCGCGAGGGTGACGACGACATAGAGGTCGATGTTCGCTTGCTCCGGTCGGCGATAAGCAACGTGGTTTGCAACGCCATCAAGTTCACCCCGGCGGGCAAGACGGTGCACGTGCGCGGCCGCGTCGCCGGCGGGCGGGCAACCATCGAGGTGGAAGATTCCTGCGGCGGCCTCGCAACCGGCGGCATCGACAAGGCGTTCACGCCGTTCATGCAGCACGACGCGACCCGCGGAGGCTTCGGGCTCGGGCTCGCTATCGCCAAGCAGGCGATCGAGGCACACGGCGGGACGATCCACGTCGAGAATAAGCCGGGCGTCGGATGTAGCTTCGTCATCGATCTTCCCGTGCAAGCTCATTGAACGGGCTGGGTGGATGCGCGCGACGGCTACGAAGCCGGGCCAGGAGCCGTTTTCTGTGACATGCGCGAGGACCCTCGTCGCATACTCGCGCCATGCCCGAGCGCTCTCCCCTCGTTTCGACCGTTCCTGCGACTCCGGAGATCGTCGTCGTGGGGGCGCCGCGCACCGCCGTCAGGGACATGTATCATCTGTTTCTCAGGATCGGCTGGCACGGCGCGATCGCGGCCATCATTGCTTTTTACTTTGCGTTGAATGCCGTCTTCGCCTGCGCGTACCTTGCCAGCGGCGGCGTCGCGAGCATGCGCGCCCGCTCGTTCTTCGATGCGCTCTGCTTCAGCGTGCAGACGATGGGCACCATCGGTTACGGCGACATGCATCCAACAAGCGCGTTGGCCAACGTCATCGTGATGGCGGAGTCGGTGACCAGCCTCATCGTCACCGCGCTGGCGACCGGCCTCATCTTCGCCAAATTTTCGCGTTTTACGGCGCGAATCGCCTTTTCCAGGCAGGTGGTCATCGGACCGATGGACGGGACGCCTACCCTCATGCTTCGCATTGGCAACGAGCGCGCCAACCAAATCCTCGAAGCCACCATTCGCGTGGCGATCATCCGGACCGAGCGTCTCAAGGAGGGAACGATCTTTTACCGCATGCACGACCTGCAGCTGGCGCGCGAGCGTTCGCCGGCCCTTTCGCGCTCCTGGACCGTGCTGCATTCGGTCACCGATGGAAGCCCACTCTACGGCGCTACGCCGGGGTCCCTGGTGGCCGACGACGTCGAGCTGCTCGTGACGGTGGTCGGCGTGGACGACACGTCTCTCCAACCCGTGCACGCGCGCAAGCGTTACGTCGCGAGCGACGTGATCTGGGGAGCACGCTACGCGGACATTTTGACTGACGATCCGCGCGGCGGTCTGGTCGTCGACCTGACCAAGTTCCATGACGTCGTCAGCACGGAGCCGATCGAGGGCTTCCCCTATCCCGCGCGGGGGGCAGTGTCCTAGCGCAAATCCCGCTTGCGTTGCTCCAGCTCGTCGAGCGTTTTCGGCCAGTCGCTGCGCAAAAGGCGCGACAGAGATCGATCCGCGAGCAGCTTGCCCCCGGTCTGGCAGGCGGCGCAGTAGTTCGCCTCGTTCTCCGCGTACGCGATGCGCTGCACAGGCGAGCTGCAAGCGGGACATGGTTGGCGGTATCGTCCGTGCACCGCCATGCCCTCCCGGAACGCGGTCACGTTCTCGGGGAACACGTCGGCGCTGTCTTGCGCCAGGCGCTCGGTCCACTCGTGGAGAGTGACCACCATGGCCGCGTGCAGGCTGCAAATCTCGTCGTCGGTCATCGCCTTCGTGAGGCGCAGGGGCGACATCCGTGCGCGCCACAAAATCTCATCTGAGTAGGCATTGCCAATTCCGCTGAGGATACGCGGATCGGTCAAGGCGCGCTTGATCGTATGGTTTTCGCGCCTGAGTGCGGCCGCCAGGCCTGCGACGTTGGACGCGAGCGGCTCGATTCCGCCTCGGTCGAAATCGCGGGCAGCCGCCTCGCCGCGAACGACGTGCAAAGAGGCGCGCTTCTTGGAGGACGCTTCCGTCAGCAGCAGCGTCCCGGTCGGGAAATCGAACGCCGCGAGCCCGACCCTCGCGGGGACCTTTGCTCCCCGCGTGCGCCAGCGAAGACGGCCCGCGATCATCAGGTGAAGCACGAGGTGCAAATCGGTTTCGAGGTCGAAGACGATCCGTTTGCCCAATCGCCAGACGCCGCGGAGGCGCTTGCCCTCCACAGCGCGAAGCGGTGGATCGAACGAGCGAACCAGGAACGGGCTGGCCACGCGCGCGTGGTCCAACGATTGTCCGAGCAAACGACGGCGGAGGTGCGCGACGTAAACTTCGACGTCGGGGAGCTCAGGCACCGATTGAGCGTATCGCCCCCGCGCGCACCCGTCTCTGCATCAACGGCCCAGAAGGCGGTCGAGAGCCGCTCGCCACCGCGGGGGGGGCGCCTCGGGCGTTTCCGTCAGCACGCGCAGAACGGCTACGGTCAGGTTGTCGGCCGTGCCGCGCGAGTTCGCCTCGTCGATCAGCGCTCGGCAGGCGGCAACGGGCTCTGCTCGCACGACGCCGTCCCGTAGCTCCTCGTCTGCGAGGACGTTGTAAAGCCCATCCGTACACACCAGCAGCACATCGTCTTTCACCAGGGGAAACGAGATCCGGTCAATGGCAGCGATGAGCTCCGGGCCGACGCTGCGTGTCAGGATCGAGCGATCCGGGTGATCCTTGGCTCGCTTTGCCCGGAGCATTCCGATGCGAACGCGCTCTGCGACGACCGTGTGGTCCTGCGATTTTTGGATGATTGTCCCATCGCGAACGAGATAAAGGCGCGTGTCGCCTACGTGGGCTGCGTGCACGATCCCGTTGCAAGCCACCACCGCCGTTACGGTCGTTGCCATGCGTCGAAGGTCGGCGACGACGAGCGCCCTGTCGTGAATCTCGATGTTCGCCTGCTGCACCGCGCGGTGAACGCGCTTGGCCGGTCCCCATGCAGGCGGGCTTTCGCGGTATGCGCGTATCGTCACATCGACGGCCGTTTGGCTCGCCACCTCCCCGCCTTCGCTGCCGCTGACGCCGTCGGCGACGACGACGAGAACGCTGCTCGCAGACTCTACGCACGAGCCGCACGCGTCCTCGTTGTTTTCACGCTCGGTGCCTTGATCGGAGAGCATCGCGAACGACACCGTTCCGAAGACACGAGGAGGCGCCTCCAAGTCGGCATGCATCGCCACGCGCACTATTGCACGAAATCGCGCACGCAATCGTGAGCCGCCGCCGTGGCCCGCTCGGCGGTGAAGCGCGTCGCGACCGACTCACCCACGAAACGAACCAGAAACACAAAGCCATTTTTTCTTGTGCCCGCGTCCGTTCCTTGCGCCGCAACACTCCAGAAACAAGCGGCCACGTAGGTTTCGCTCGTTTCACCAACCAGGGGAGCACCTATGTCTGACATCACCAAATCAAGTCCACCGACCAGTAGGGCGACACTTGGCCTTACGGGACTGACCATCAACGCCATGGCGCTCATCGCGCCCGGCGCCTTTCTGTGGCTCACATTCCAAATTCAAGCACTCTATGGCGCCCCCTTGGCAGGGAGCACGATGTGGTTCGGGATCGTCGCCGCGCTCCTGCTCTGCTTCGCTACGGCGATAAGTTACGCGGAGCTCTCAAAACTCTATCCCGGTGCCGGCTCTTCGTACTTCTTCGCGGAACAAGCGTTTCTTTCGAAATCCAAAGCGTTCAAGTTCGCGCGTCTGGCGAAGTTCATCACGGGTTGGGCCAGCCATCTCTATTACTGGGTGTACCCCGGTTGCATGGTCGGAGTGACCGCGCTCCTGGCCGGCTATCTTTTGAACCAGTTCTTCCCAGACACCTTCAGCGGCGGCTTCAACAGCCCGCTCTTCATGATCCTGTTCTGCGTGGTCTTCGCGCTCGGGGTCTCGTACATCGCGTTCCGGGGCGTCACGGGAACGACCAGCGTGAACATGGTCATCAACATCGTGCAAATCGGCGCGCTGCTGGTGTTCTCGGTCATCGCCATTGCGTACCGCGCGCAGCATCCGCAAGGCTCCGTGGGCTTGCACCTCGTGAACGGCACGCCGATTGACTACGTCGTCGCGCAGGAACCCGTCGTAGAAGACGGAAAGCCCAAACTCGACGCAGACGGGCAGCCTGTGTTGCAGAACAAGATGGACGAGAAGACCGGCGAGCCGGTCCCCGAGATGAAGGACGGCAAACCAGTGCCGTTCACGCTGAGCTATGCGCCCGATCAGGCCGTCACGATGGAGCCTGTGGACGCGGACCACCCCAAGGATCTAACGCCGCACTTCAAGCTTCACTCGTCGGCCGGCTCCGTCACCGCGCCGCACGGCTTCTCGTTCATGTTCATCCAAGCGTGCATCGCGATCTTGATCCTCGTCGGGTTCGAGTCGGTGACGTCGATGGGTGAAGAGGCGAAGAATGCCAAGCGCGACATCCCGCGCGCTGTGCTGCTGTCGCTCGGTATACAGGGCGTCGTCTGCTACCTCATCGAATACTTTGGCGCGAATTATTTCCTAAACCAGGGTTACACGCTGTCCGACGCCGCGGCATCGGGTGCACCCATCGGCGACATGATGGTCATCGTGGGCACGTGGCTTTTCGGCTCTTACGCCGCCGGACGTGCGTTCATGCTGGTCCAGGCCTTCACGGTATTTCTCGCGCTGATCGGAACCACGCTCTCATGCTTGTCGACGGGTGCGCGCGTCACGTATGCGATGGGACGCGACGAGGAGGTGCCTGAACACTTTGGAATGCTGCACGGCAAGACCCTCACGCCTCACCGGGCGATCTGGACGCTGGGGATCCTCTCGGCCGTCATTGGAATCGTGACGGTCGCGGTTTACCTCGGTGGCACGACGCCCGCGCCGCTCGACCCGAAGTACCACAACATCTGGTACAGCTTCGGCATCTTCGATCCCGCCGTCATCAGCAAGCTCCCGAACACGCTGGTCATCGTCACACTAATCAGCAACTTCGGCACGTTTATGCTCTACATGATCACGTGCGCCATCGCGATCGTTGCTTTTCGCGAACACCACACGTTCCACGGCTTCAAGCACGTCGTCGTCCCGGTCTTCGGTCTAATCGCGAACCTGGCCTGCATGGCCTTCTACCTGGTAGGGCCCTTCACCGTAACAGGCATGAGCATCAAGGAGCCGTACATTGCGCTAGGTGTCTGCGCGATGTGGGGTCTGTACGGAGGCATCTACTTCATGCGTGCCAGCAAGGCGAAAGCGAAGTCCGTGCTGGTCACCGAGAAGCCTGCAGCATTCGAAGCTTCGTAGCTTCGCATCCGAGCCCGAAAGGGCAGCGGCAGGCAGTCTCCAACAATCGGAGAATAGCAGTCGAAGCAGAAGCGGTCCGGTCTCCCCGCCGGGCCGCTTCGATTTTGTTCGGCTCCGCGTTTCTCGGGGTGCCTGCCGTGCACGTGCATGGGGGTCGCCGGCCACACCGACCGAGTGATACACGTTACGCGAGCAGATGCGCGAAGCCATCGCCGGGGAACGGCTGGACCAGTACGAGATGACGGAGCTCCTCGCCCGCAGCGGGATGGCTTCCATCTTTAAGGCGACCGACACGAAATCGGGCGCCACCGTTGCGCTCAAAGTCCCGCACATGCAGTACGAGAGCGACGTCGCCTTTCACCAGCGCTTCCAGCGCGAAGAGTTGATCGGCCAAAAGCTCGAGCATCCCAACATCGTCCGTGTCCTGAAGCCCGACTCCAAGACGCGGATGTATCTTGTCATGGAGTTCGCTGAGGGCACCTCCCTGCGCGCCGTCATCGCAGAAGGTCGCCTGCCGCTCGCCCGCGCGCTGAACATCGCGGCGCAAATCGCACGCGCGCTCGTCTATATGCACGAGCACGGCATCGTTCATCGCGATTTGAAGCCCGAGAACGTGCTGGTCGATCCGGATGGTCACGTGAAATTGATCGACTTCGGGATTGCCATGGACGAGGCCGCACGCCGGTTGACATGGTTTGGTCTCTCTTCGGCGATCGGCACGCCCGATTATATGGCCCCCGAGCAGATCCGCGGTCGCCGGGGGGACGCGCGGACCGACGTTTACGCGCTCGGCACCATTCTCTACGAGATGCTCGCCGGAGAGCTCCCGTACAACGGGTCGAGCGTCCACGCTGTGATGCGGGCGAAGCTCGACGAAGATCCCCGTCCGCCGCGCGAGATCGCGCCCGACATCGACAGCCAAGCGGAGGAGATCATCCTTCGCGCGATCGACCGGGCGCCGCGCGAGCGATATGCCACGGCGGCGGAGATGCTCGGCGACCTCGAGGAGCCTTCGCGCGTGGTGCCGCGCGATCGTTCGACGCGTCGCGACCAACCGCTCTTTCGCACGCTTCGTCTCCCGCGACGCGCCGTCACGCCGCTTGTTCTCGCGCTCGCCATTGCCGGGCTAGCCCTTCTGATCTGGGCCACCTCGCCATCGCACGCCGGCAGGCATCGCGGCGCACCGCCCGCGCGACGTGCGGAGCCGTCCTCCGAGGGGAGATGACATGTCCGAGCAGTCGCTGAACCTGGCCTGGGTCCTCGTCTCTTCGTTCCTCGTCATGTTCATGCAGCTCGGCTTCGCCATGGTGGAGACTGGCTTCACCAGGTCGAAGAACGCAGTCCACACGATGGCCATGAATCTGGTCATCTATCCGGTCGGGATTCTCGGCTTCTGGCTCGCCGGATACGGAATTGCTTTTGGTGGCGTGGGCCATTGGCCTACCCTCGGCGCCGCGATTTCGCCTCACCACGAGGTGGGATTTCATATCGGAGAGCGATTCTTCGGACTGTTCGGCGCGGCGAAATTCGCGCTGGTCGACGTCGCGCACCAACCCGCCGAGCTCGCGATGTTCCTGTTCGGAGCGGTGTTCATGGATACGGCAGCGACCATTCCGACCGGGGCTCTGGCCGAGCGATGGAAATTCTCGGCCTTTCTCGTCTATGCATTCTTCGCCTCGACGGTTCAGTACTCCCTGTTCGCAAACTGGGTATGGGGCGGAGGCTGGCTCGCGGCGTTGGGGGCCAACTTCGGACTGGGTCACGGCGCCGTCGACTTCGCCGGCTCCTCCGTGGTCCACATGACAGGAGGAGTGTCCGCGTTTGCCGGTGTCCTCGTCCTTGGTCCACGCCTGGGAAAGTTCCGCAAGGACGGGACCGTGGGGCTGATGGCCGGGCACAACCTGCCGCTCGCCGTGATGGGGACCTTCGTCCTGTCTTTCGGCTGGTTCGGGTTCAATGCTGGCTCGGCGTTGGCGGCGACCGATCCGCAAATCGCGGTCATCGCCGTGAACACGGCAATCGCTTCGTCCACCGGCGCGCTGACATCGCTGCTCTACGTCTGGCAACGTCATCGCCGCCCGGACATAGGAATGACGTGCAACGGCCTGCTCGGAGGACTGGTCGCCATCACGGCGCCGTGCGCGTTCGTGTCGCCGCCCGCCTCGGCGCTCATCGGGCTCGTAGCGGGTCTGCTCGTTCCATGGGCGGTGGGCGTGCTGGAGCGCCACTTTCGCATCGACGACCCGGTCGGCGCGATCGCGGTGCACGCCTTCTGCGGCAGCTGGGGGATGCTGTCTCTCGGCCTCTTCGCTGACGGCAGCTACGGGGACGGATGGAACGGTGTACCGGGTGCAGTCCGAGGTGCCCTCTTCGGCGAGCCAAGTCAGCTGGTTGCGCAGATCATCGGCCTCACGACCAATGTCGCGGTCGTGTTCGGGATGTCATATGCCTTCTTCCGGTCCGTAGAACGCCTGATCGGGAATCGAGTCCCGGCCGAGGTGGAATGGACGGGACTCGATAGCCTCGAGATGGGAGCCGACGCCTACACCCGCGATTGAATGCCCGATGACGCGCCGCCAGGTGATGAAACGCGGCCTCGTGGGCGTCTGCTGGTCAGAAGGTGGCGCCGAGCGCCAGATACGGCCAGGGTAGGATCGTGCCGGTCGCGAAAATGAAGATCGGCGAGAGCCCCGCGCGAAGGAAGAACCCGCCGCCAGGCGGTTGGTACCGGTACCCTGCGAGAACCGTTCCCACGGCTGTCACCGCCGAGCCGCTCGTCCTGTTGCTGAGCGTGTTGACGCTTCCGCCAAAGTAGTAAATGGAAGCGCCACCCCCGACCTCGAACATGTGCCTGAGCGAACCAATTCCAAGATAGCTGGCCGTGATCGGGATGCCGAGAAAGGTCACAGACGCGCTCGACCCATTCGGGCTCGTGCTGCCGATCGAGATATACTCGAACCCGACGCGACCCGAGACAACTCCGAATGTGCGATCGTAGTTGATTGAATAAAGTAGCGCGGGGCCCAAACCCTCCACGTAGACGGCGTTATTGGCGGTCCGCTCCTCGTGCACCGGTTCGGCATCGACGACCAGGGGTTTTGCGCCCGAGGGCGGCTCGTTCTGCGCGCTCGCCCGCGGCGCAGCCGAAATGGCGGCTGCAAACGAAGCGGCGACACCCCAGTGCTTCGCCGTGACGATTTTATCGTAATGTCCCATGAAGCGTAGACCTCCCTCATCGAGTCCCCGGTACCGGGAAGCGCCTTTTCAATTACCGCTTGGCGGCCGTCTGCGTCCCACATCGTGGCGCCCTCGCGAATCGATCGCGCGGGACGGACCGCCCGCCGATGCGGATAGCCAAAGGCGAACTTATCGGGTTGGCCGCAAAGTCCAACCGCTTAATTGGCGCTCCGCCTGGCGCCACCGCCGCTCCGAGCTGGGGTGCCCGCACTTCGAAGGTTGCTCAACCGCTGCGCAGGACCCACAGGCCAAGCTGTCCCCGCAGCCGCTCAGCGGTTTGCGGGCTCAAAGCCATTCTCTTGACAGACACCAGCTCGCCCGCCTCGTCCAGCTGGTCCAGCTTCTCGGCACGCCATTGGTGACGACCAAAAAATTACTCCAAGTCAGTCGTCGATTCGAACGCACACTCATCCAGCTGGCGTTCCGTGAGCCCAGCTACGGCGGCAATTAGGCGCTTGCGCTCCTCTGAAACCAAACCGGAATCCGCGCGCATAGAGAAATCAGGCGTAATCCACGTCCCCGCAGAAAAGTCGCTTATCAACGCGCGGATGTGGGCGGCCAAAGTCTCCCGCTCCTCGACGCTGCGGTACTGCACCAACCCCTCGCACACCACGAAGAGCTCGCCTTGGCGGTTGAAGGGCGCGGCAGCCGTGCTCAGTTGCGGGGCAATTAGCGCGTTGGCGGTGACCACGGAATGGGTGCCGCGCAGGGGCACGGCGAGGGAGGCAAGGAGCCTCTGTTTCTCGGCGTTGACCGCCTCCAAATCGCTCTCCACGTAGCGCACGTCATGATCACGGGCGAGCGTAAGGCCGCGCAGGGAAAAGCCGCTGGCCAGCTCCAGGATCTGCGTGGCACGCAGCTTCAACAGCAACGCCGCAATGCTCTTGTACCTCGCTTCGAAGATGGGCGCGTACTCGTTGAGCTTGGCAGCCTGGATGTCATGCGTGCTGACGAGCGTCTTGAAGGTCTGCGCGGCGTCAATGAACTTCGCCACATCGGACGCAAACGGCACGTCCGAGAAGGCGCGGTAATATGCGGCCAACCTGGCGGTGACGCTGATGCGTTCGTGATCCGAGCGGCTCATGGGTTGTGGATCGCAATTGTAGACAGGGGCCGAGAAGCACGGTTGGTGAGCGGCGAATCCGCGACGACTGCTTACTTGGGCGCCTTCAAAATAATGAAGCCACTGGATACGCCCGGCTGGAAGCCAGCCCAGTAAATGCTCGTCGAATCCAGAGCGAGGGCCGAACCAAATACCGCGCCGCCGCTCCCCGCACTATCCGCTAGCACCGTGGGCGTGTCACACCCGCCGACCGCGCATTTGAGAATGGCCCCCCCCGAACGGCCGCCGCCCGGATTGCTCAACCAGTAGACGCTCTTGCCGTCAACGGCTAGGGCCGCTACGCCGCTGAGACCCGCCACCATGACGGTGGGGGTGGAGCCGCCGATGGGGATCTTCATACCGGAGCTCGTCTGGCCGTTGGACATCGTCCAGTAAATGTTGGCCGAGTCGACGGCGAGGCTCACGGGCATATCGGGCGACTGCGCCACGGTCGTCGGCCCAACGCATCCGCCGACCGCGCACTGCATCACGGTGCCACCGGAGACTGTCCCCGTCGGCGACGTCGTCCAGTAAACGTTCATCGCGTCGAGGGCAAGTGCCGAGGGCGAGCCGAGGCCGGACGCCAAGACCGTCGGTTGTGAGCAGCCGCCGACCGGGCATTTCATGATGGATCCGTCCGCCGGGGCGCCCTTCGTCGCCCAGTATACGCTCGTGCCGTCCACCGCGATGGCGGTGATGGTCGTCGTGGGACCGGCGTCCGTCCCCGAATCGAAAGAATAGACGACCGTCGGCTGTGCGCCGCAACCCGCGAGGGGGCAGCTGTTCAAGGTCGTGCGCAGCGATGGGAAGGGCACGCCGACCATCGTGATCTCCGTCGCAAAATAGACACGCGTCGAGTCCACGGCGAGGGCCCGGATGCCACCCTGCCCTGCGTTCGTCCCCATCTGCACCGAGTACATCATGGTGGGCGTGAAGTATCCGCTCTTTGGCGACTTCATCACCGCGGGGTTCTGATGGCAGCCGCTGACGGTTCCTGCCTGACAACCGGGCGTCACCCAGTACACACTCTCCGAATCGACAGACATGCTGACGGGCGGAGCCTGCTGGAATCCGGAGGACGCGACGGATGTGAGGACCCCTGGCGCGCACTGTCCCGCGCCGCAGGTGGCGCCCGCGCAATCGTGGCCGCAAGCACCGCAGCCCGCGGTGTCGGTCTTCAAGTCGGTGCACGTTCCGTTGCAGGACGCGCGCGAGCCACTGCAGGGGTTCGCGTCGCGGACGTCGGCTTCGGCCGACGGGCCATCAGACGGCGTTCCATCGGGTGGCGGCGCCGAACAGCTGCCGCCCTCGTTCGAGCAGGCCTCGATGTCGGCCAGGGCGTCCTCCGTCGCTCCCTCCGGAGCCGGCACGGCGTCCGTCGTCGCGTCGGCGAAGGTGGCGTCCAATATGGCTGCGGTGGGGGACATGGCGTCGGGCAGCGTGACATCGGCTCCGTCCGCAACGGCGGCGTCCACGGGCTTGCTCTCCGTGTTCTGCGACGTGCACGAGACGAGGGTCATCGCCAGAGCGACCCTCGGAACGATACGCCTCGGGAGGATTGAATTCGGCATGGTTCCGTCAATATCGGCCCGGGAGCCACATTCCACAACCGCTTCTGACAAGCCCCGTCCGCAAACGTGCTTGCGAAAGCCGTCGCTCCCACTCGGTGTGCGACTGACGGCCAAAACGTGTACTGGCTGGAGGCGGGAGGCGCGGCAAACGTCTCCGGGGTAAGTGTTCAGCCTGGCGGCATGATCTTCAATGTGGCCATCAATCAGAACAATCCATCGGCCCTCAGGGTGGATGCGACGAATGTCTATTGGTCGGCAGGCGGGAGTATTCTGGAGGCGCCCAAGAATGGCACGTCGTCGATGGCCCTTGCCATTGCTTTGAACCAGGGCGCCGTTCAGTACATCGCAGTAGACAACAATTTCGTGTACTGGGTGTCCGGAGGCACAGCGGTCGTCAAGACGCCCATCGGAGGCGGAGCCATCACGACCCTGGTCCCGGCGGTGTCTGGCGGGCTGGGGATCGCCGTGGACGGCACAAGCGTCTACTGGACGGAAACCGGCAGCCGATCCGTCCGAAAGGTAACTCCCAAGTAGCCGAAAGAAGGCGGGGGCGAGATCCGCGGACGGATCGCAGGCCGTAGCCGAGCTTGAGCCGAACCTCGGCCTCGGTGCCGCCATTGCGCCCGTCAAGGGGGGTGACCATGCGCAACTGGACAAACGCCGCCGCATTCGAAGCAAGCGGCCGGCGCATTCGACGCAAGGCCCCTCGCATTCAATGCAAGGACCTTTGCGTTCGCCGCAAGGCCGCCCACATTCAATGCAGGACCTTCGCATTCACTGCAAGCACCCTCGGATTCAATTCGAGGCGGCCTGCATTCCGAGTGACCCGCTCGCATTCGATGCGCCGGACCTCATATCGAGCGTCGGTGCCTTCACCGCGAATGCTCGTCGGCTCACTTCGAATGCCGAGGCTGTGACGCCGAAAGCGAGCCACCTCACCGCGAAGGCCGGGGCCTCCGAACGGGTGCTGGAGCGCCGATCAGGGGCCTAGGTAGAGCATGGCGGGATTCGGCCAAGGGTTCGTATACGCATGGGCACCGTTGTTTTGGGGCGGCAACGGCGACTGCGCGCCGGTGTAGAGATCGACCCACTTCGCGTTGAGCGGAGCTGCAGCCCCCGCGACGTTGAGCGTCACGCTCCCCGGATTCGCGTAGACGATGTACTCCCTGCCCGCGTCGGCCAGGCAGTGCATTCCGATGGCGCCGCCGCCGATGAGCGCGTCCGCCGCGGCCATTTTGTACCACCCGGTGCTTCGCATGAACGCGGCGAGGTTCTTGTACCAGACGATGCCGTTGGGCGTCTCGTCCCAGCGCACGATGTCCCATGCCTGATTCGAATAGTAATAAGCGAAATAGCCACCTGCCATCAGCACTTCCAAATTGGTGGCAAACACCGTTTCCTTCGGATCGCCTTTGTAGGCGAACGTTCCGTCGTTCCCTATTTGGTAGAAGGTGACCTCAGCGTTCAGGTACGGCACGGCTCGCTTTTTTAACGCGGCCAACGAGTAGCCGTAATGGTTCGTGTTCTGCTGATCGGTATAAAATTCAAACGTCCCGGCGTGCGACGGAACGTCGTAGTAATTGGGGCTTATCTGCCCGCGCCCGCCGTCGCTGTCATGAATTGTCCGTAGCCGGTGGTACGCGTCGTTGGCCTTGATGAAATCAAAACGGTTGGCGAGGTAGACCTGGTCCGGTTCGTGGTAGGACTCTTTCATCAGGTCCCAGGTGACGTTCGGATATGCCTGGTAGCGGGCGGTGAGGAATCGGAAATACATGTCCTCGGCCGGTGTGTTGTGGGCCGGCCAGGAGACGAGCATGTTCGCCCCGTACGTGCGGACGTACTTGATATAAATGTGCGCGGTGATGCCCTTCTGGAACAGGTATGCGATGACCCGATCGTAGCTCTGCCAGTAGGCCTCGTTCATCCGCGTGTTGTCCGCTACGGCGTTAGTTCCTACCCACGCGAACTGCGTAGGCGGACCAAAGTCATACGCCGATGTGATGCCCGGCTTCCACGCCGTGTCGTAAGCATAGGCCTGCATCAGGATTTCGTTGAAGCCATTGGCCGCGATCATGTCGATCAGGGTTTTGGCCTTGGTGATGTTCGGATCGCCGAAGTCCAGCAGACCGAGCCAGTCGACCTCGTAGCCCATTTGAAAGTAGTGTGTGCCGTCGGCATAGAGATAATGGTGGGGGTGAGCCGGGTCCACCCGCAGGGCACCGTGCGAGCTGGGGTTGATCGAGGCGGGAGGCACCGTACCCGTCAAGCCGTTGAGTGAGGCGTCCTGCGCCGAAGAGGTGGCGTAAGTGAACGTCCCCGCGACCGTTGGCGCGAAGCGTACCCTCCACACGTTGGTGCCCGTATAGAAGCCAGGGACCGTGAGCACGGTCCCGCCCGGACCGGTGAACGTCACTTTGAAATCGGTGACGTCCATGTAGGGGTTGGCCTTGTTTGCCGTCGAGGTGAAGGTGAGATCCTGAGGCGCCCAGGACGGTCCGCCCGTGATCGGCACACCGGCTTCGGACAACGACGGCCCGCCATCGACGAGGGCAGGCCCGGAGTCGACACCCGCATCCGGGGCCATTCCCGGATCGCTGCCATCGGGCGTGCCGCTCGTTTTGCCGCTCGTCGCGCCGGTGCTGCCCGCGTCGGCGCCACCGTCATCGCCCGATCCCGCTGTGGCCCCATCGCCGCTCGTTGCGGAGACCGAGGCCTCAGATGGCACGGTCGAATCAGCGCTCGAACCGGAACCACCCGCGCCCGGCGCGCTATCCGTCGGTTGGCTGCTGCTCGAACATTGGAACAGGAGCGCTCCGCAAACCGGTGACGCGAAGAGAAGACAACGAGTGCGGGTCATGAGACCTGGATGACGCTGGGGTGGGGCCCGGGTGTAACCAGGCAGTGGCCGCGACGAAGGCGCGCGGGTCCGAGTGGGAGATCGGATGCTCGAGACGGCATTTTGGGCCATTCCGCCTCGGAACGCGGACGGCACCCGACAAAAGACGCCACTACTGTATTCGCTTCGGGCTTCAGAATGCCCGGAACGTGTACGGGCCACGTCGCTCGCCGGCGCCGTACGTCGAAACGCGCACGGAATACGTTCCTCGCACGGGGGCGACGAGCTCGAGCCGCGAGTCGAAGCCACCGCCCGAGTCGTCGTCCTCTTGAAGAACGCGTGTGCCCAAGGAGACGCGCAGCACGACGTCGAGCGAACAGCACGGTTCCGTCAGCGAGGGCCCTCCGCGCGCTTCGAGGGTGATCCGTTCGTCGCGATCGAGCGAGACACTCAGCTCGTCGGCCAGGGCCCCGTTCTGCAGCCGTTCGTCGCCGACGTCGATGGCGCCTGCCCGCGTCTCCCCCCGCGCCACGTGCGTCGTTTCGCGCACTCCCGGGGCTACACTTTCGCTCGGCGGCGACACGGGACGAGGCGGCAGATCAAGTCCCGCGAGGGCCTTGCTCATCGTGAGCAGCAGCATCCATGCGTGCTCCACGTGCCGCCATAGCTTGACCGTCACCACGTGCGCGCGCGCGGCGGCCGTCAGCCCGCCGGGCGGGTCGACGACCGTGCTGCCGGGAGCCAGCCGCTCGATGCGCGTCGCGATGGCGTGCCCGGTGGCAACGTTCTGTCCCCATGCGCCGTACACGGCGACCAGCTTGCGGCGCCGTCCGCGAGCGAGGCCGTGCTCTATCCACTTTGCCAGCACGTCGGCTCCGCCGTTGAAAAGCGCGTCGAGCAGGACCACGCTCTCTATCTTTTCGTCCCACTCGCCGTGGCGCAGAATCTCGAGCACAGGCAAGTACCCTGCGCTGTGCCCCACGAGCGTGATGCTCGCAATGTCCTCCAACGATCTCGGCCCGCCGATGCCGCCGACGAACGTGTCGCCAAGGAGCTCCTCCAGGAACGTGCGCATGTACCCCCGTTCCGCGAATCGACCCGCGGTGCCGCCTCCCCATAGGGTGAGCTGCGGCGCGGCGAAGAGGCTCATCGTGCCCGCGTCATCGTGGCGCCATGCGACGCCGGCGCCGACGTCTGGCTTGCCGCCGGGCTTGCAGACGATATCGCCACTCAGCGCGAGCTGCGCGATGCACTGATCCGACCCGTGGAAGAACACGACGAGGTGAATCGGTGCACGAGGATCGTATCCACTCGGGACGTGGGCGACGATGTCCGCGACGCCTGCCGGGTGCCTCACGGGTGGGTTTGCGAGGCTCGTTGCGGTTGTCCAGGCCGGCATGCCCGAGGCTTGCGGTGGAACGGTGGCGCTCGTTTGGGCCGGCGCCAGAACCGCTTCGACGGATGCGGGCGCTCGCTCGTTTCGGACGGAACGCGGGCACCCGACGACCAGCGCCGCCATCGTGGCTGTTCCGATCCGCCGCGCGATCGCTCCTCGTGGCACATGCGCAACGTAAGAAGACGGCGGCGCGGCCGGGAGTGGTGTGGCGGTCGCTCGCCCCTACCGTGGCCATGCTTCGGGGGCCGGATGACTCCCCGTCCAGTGCGGCGGCGGCCTCGTCGTTGGTTCAGGAACCGAAGAGGCAGGGCTTGCGCCGTGCTCGCGATGGGCAAGAGTCCAACGATGCAGCCCGCGCCGATGCCTCCGCCCGCACCTCCGTCCCCGGACCCCGCCGAGCCTCCGAACCCCGGTGACCCGGGCCCCGAGGTGCCCCCGCCCCCAGGGGAAAGCCCTCCCGCGGCGCCGCCCGAACCCGTACCGCTCCAGGGAATGCGCGCGCCGCGAATGGCTATTTGAGATAAGCGGCCAGGCCGATGCCCTGATCGCGCAACGCCTTGGCGACGACGCCCGCGATCTCGGACGCGCCCGCCATCTCGAAGTGAGTGTGGTCTTGGCAGAAGAAGAGCCCGATGGGCGTCGTTGCGGTGTATGTCGTCGCGACGTCGCCGGCGTTCGGGCAAAAGCCTTTTGTCGTGTAGAAGGCAGCGGTCAACGTCGTGAGGTCGATGACCGGTACGCCGTTCGCCATTCCCGCGGCCTTCGTCTCCGGGCCGAAGGCTCGGTTCGGGGGGACCGTGCTTCCCGCGCCGCAGATGATAGCGTTGGTGGAGGTCAAGAAGATCGGGTTAGCGCCGACCTTTTGCGCGGCCTGCGCCATCATCCCGAGATACGTTTGAAAGAGCGCCGTCCCGACGTGCTTGACGCAAGTGGCCGACGTGTCGTTGATGCCAAATTCGACGAGCAGGTAGTCGCCGCGCTTCATCCCGTTCACGGGATCGAGCATCGCCTGCCAGCGGGCGGAGGGGGTCTTCGGGTTGACCGGGCATTCGCCGTTGACGAGAGTGGCGCCCACGTTGGGCTCGTACAGCCACGTCTGAATGCTCCGACCTCCTGCGGCGCTGTCCACGACCGTCACCGTGCTCTTGAAGTATGGCTGAAACTGGCTGCCCCAGCCGCATAGCGGCGTCGTTCCGCAGGCGTTTGCGCTGCACGGCTGCATCGTGGAGTCGCCCGCGAGCCACACTGTGATGGGCTTCGTCGTATCGACCATTCCGCCGTCTGCGTTCCCGCTGCTGCCGGCTTTCGCGGAGTCGGTCGCGTCGGTGCTGGCGTCCATTTCGGAGCTTGCGTCCGGGCTGCTCCCGCTGGTGGAGCCGCTGCTCCCGCCAACCCCGGACGAACCGGAACCGCCCAGACTGCCGGAGCTCGTGCCGCCGCTGGTCGCGCCGCTTGCCGCCACGCCGCTCCCGGCCCCGCCCGCCCCGCTCGTGGCGGCGCTGCTGCCGGTCCCATTGCCACTCGCGCTCCCGCTCGTCGCATTTCCGCTAGTCCCGTTTCCAGTCGTTGCGTCGGACGTCGCGCCGGACGGGGGCGACGTGCCGTCGCTGCTGCAGGCGCTGGCAAGCGGCCAGCCGGCCAGCAGAATTACGGCCCAAGAATGCGCTCTGGATCGATTGTTGTTCATTGGGTTTTCCGAAGGGCCGTTGCGGCGCAGTGCCCGGGTTGGGACGCGGCAGGCGCGCTTGCGGTGGGCCAACCAGGCTACCACGGGGAGGGCCACGGGGCCGTCGACTTCAAAGAGCAATCCGACGCGGAGCTCTCCGGATCGATGGCGAAGCGACAGAGAGCCGTAGGCAAGGCGGCAGTCGTCAGATTAGCTTCTGCGCATGCGCAGAGTGGATGAGGTGAGCGCGAATGGCTTCGTGCGCCCGCGCTGGTCGAAGCCCCTTGCAACGAGGTTTTCGTGCGCAGTCCTCCTGGCCGCCTGCTCCAACACGCCGAGCGGCGACCCCTGCGGCGCGGACCAGAACGGAGTGCAGGGAGGCCAGCAGTCGATCGAGCTGACTGTGAGCGACACCGCGTTCACTGTGGGGGCCGCGGACAGCGGGCCGGGCGAGCCGAACATCACGGTGGAAAACTCCGCCATCGTAACGTTGACGATGTCGAATGTCGGCACCCGGCCGCACGACTTCGTCGTGCAGTGCATGGCTACGCCGAACGCGAGCGGCTGCTCGCCGCAATCGTGTTTTCCGCCCGAGGCGGGCATTCCCGCGCTCCAACCCGGCACGAGCAGAACGACCGTTTTCGTCGCACCAATCCGCGAGGGAACGTACGGTTTCGTCTCGGACCTGCCGGGCGACACGTTATCGACCGGCGACGGCGGGGTCACGGGGTTGGTGGGTCAGTTCGTGCTGCTGTGACGCGTTCGCGCCAGAATGGTTGCCTGTTCCTGCTCGTCGGGCTGGCATTCGGCACGGGCGCTTCGCTGGCGCGCGCGCAGGTCGTCCCATCCGAGCCGGAGTCGCCCATCCACGTGCCGTTCCCGGAAGGCGCGCCGCCGATCGAAGCGCAGGTGGCGCTGCAGCTCGTGGTCGACGCCACCGGACACGTGGAGTCGGCGGTCGTCAGCGGGCGCGTGCCGGCCGACGCTCCCGCCTCTTTCGACGCCGCCGCCATCGATGCGGTGAAGGGCACCGTCTTCCGCCCGAGCACACGAGACGGCAGGCCCATCCGCTCGCGCATCGAATACGTCGTCGTCCTTCGGCCTCCGGCGCAGCAGGCCGCTCCTCCGCCGGCTACGCCCGCGCCGCCATCGCCTCCGCTGCCTGCGTCCCCAGCCCCTGCACCTGGGGCGCAACCTCTCTCCACGAACGAGCAGGACGAGGACTACGCGCAGGTCGTCCAAGTGCGCGGTCTCGGATGGTCCTCCCCACGGGGGCTCGGCGACGTGCGGATCAAGCGCGAGCTGCTGGAGGCATCGCCGCGCCAGCATACGGGCGAGATGCTCTCCGCGGCGCCGGGATTCTTCGTCGATCACGAGGACGGCGAGGGGCTCGGCAACGACGTCTTCCTGCGTGGCTTCGACCTGGAGCACGGGTCGGGCATCGAGATGCGCATCGGAAACGTGCCCATCAACGTTCCGACGCACATCCAGGGCCAGGGGTATGCCGATGCGAATTTCATCGTGCCCGAGGTCGTCCGAAGCGTGCGCGTCCTCGAGGGTCCGTACGACCCGCGTCAGGGCGATGCAGCCATCGTCGGGAGCGCATATTTCGACGCGGGGGTGGAGGAGCGGGGCACACAGCTCAAGACGAGCTACGGCTCGTTCAACCAGGCGCGCGTGCTCGGGATCGTGGCCCCGGAGGGCGCCGACGACGAGACGTTTGCCGCGTTCGCGCTGCGCAGGAGCGACGGGTTCGGTGCACGGCGCGCCAGCGACTCGGGGACAGTCAACGCGCAGTACGGCCTCGACATCGGCGCGCGTGGTCACGTTCGCTTCCTGGGGACCGCGTACAGCGCCCGCGCCGCGCTGCCGGGCGTCGTCCGTGAAGACGACGTGTCGGCCGGGCGCATCGGGCTGGACGACAGCTACCCCCACTACGCGCAGGGACAAGGTGTCCAATCAGCGCGCGTCATCCTTGGCGCCGACTTCGATCACGTGGCGCCCAGCGGCACCCGCTTCGAGCTCACCTGCTGGTTCATGAGCACGGATTTCCGTGCCCGCCAGAACTACAGCGGCAATATCTACAGCTCGCAGATCACACCGACGCTTGCAGGGCTCGGCGATCTTTGGGAGACCACGAACACCGAGAGCGCTGGGGGGATCACCTCGCGTTTCCATTCGCGGACGGAGAGGCTCACGTCATGGCTGGAGGCGTCCGCCGAGCCGGGCATCTCCCTCCGCTTCGGACACACGGACCAGAGCAAGAGCCTGATCGATCCGGCGAGCCTGCAAGCGTGGGATCGCCGCGTGGACGACGGTCTCGAGACGCTCGACGCCGGCGCTTACGTCGACCTCGATTTTCGCCTTTGGAAGCGCCTGCGCATCTCCGGTGGCGTCCGCGCCGACGTGCTGGCGGTGTCGGTGAACGACCGGTTGGCCAACGTGGCGCCGACGGGCCAGGCTTTCGGAGGAGCGCTTCCCGGCTCGCGCCGCGCCGTTCAGGGCGTTGCCGCGGGGCCGAGAGTCACGATAGCGTTCGAGCTCACGCCGGAAATCGCCCCGATCGTCTCGTATGGGGAGGGCTTCCGTTCGCTCGACGCGAGCGCAAATGCGGGGGTCTCCGCGGCAACGGGAGCGCAGGCGGGACTCCCGGAGGGGGGGGTTCCCTACTCCAAGGTGCGGTCCGTCGAGGCCGGCATGCGCGCGCATGCCTTGGGGCATCGCTACGCCGCGACCCTGTCCGTCTTCCAGACCTGGGTAGAGAACGAGGTCGTCTTCGAGGCGACGTCGGGGGGCCTCACGACGGAGCGCGCCAGCCTACGCCGCGGCGTCGTGGCTTCGATGCTGGCCAAGCCCTTCGACTGGCTGCTCGCATCCGCGGCGGCGTCGGTGAGCGCCGCGACGTTCGACACGCTGATCGCCGGCGTCTCCAGGTACGTACCGAACATCCCCCCTGTCCTGCTTCGCGCGGACGTCAGCGTTCGCGGAAAGCTGACCAACCTGGCGCACCGCGCGGTCAACGGACGCGTCGGCGTTGGTTACACCTTCCTCGCCGGGCGCCATCTGACCGATAGCGTCATCGGGCAATCGAACCACGTGCTCAATGCGGCGGTGGCGCTCCGCTACGGACCGCTCGAGCTGAGCCTGGACGGCTACAATATCCTCGGACTGCGCTACGCCGACGACGAGCAATTCTTCGTCTCGAACTGGAGCGTCCAGCAGGGCACGAGTCTCGCCTCCAACGCGAGGCACGCCGTCGCGGCGCCGCCGCTGACGACGGTGGCGTCGCTCGCGCTCAGTTTCTGAGGGCTAGAGTGAAACCGCCGTCGCTGCGCTCGATGAAAGGTGAAACTTCACCCACGTGGTCTTCGCGGCGGCGTCGTAGTACCAGCCCTCGGTGGCCGCGTCGAAGCCAGTCTGCGACGACATCGGAACAGCCGTCCCGTCGCGCGTCACCGCGGCGGGAGCAGCCGCCTGCTGGTTCACCTTGAGCACGTACGTCCGGGCGCAAAGCTGGCCTGTGTACGCGTACTTCGCGGTCACTTGCGCACCGATCGAAATGACGACATGCCCGCCGGTCGCGTCGGCCGAGAGCTTCGTCGTCGAGTACGCGCCGCCGAGGTAGCCTTGGCTGATGCCGTCGTCCTCGTAGAGCGTGTAGTTCGTTGCGCCCGCAGGGTAGACGTCCAGGGTGAGCGGGTCCGCGGGGGCCTCGTCTACCCAGTGAACGGGCGGTCCCATGGGGATTATCGAGCCAGCCCTCACGAAGACGGGCTCCTGATCGATCGGGGTCGGGATCGTAGGAGACGTCCCGCCGGGGTAGACCGTCCCCGTCCAGTAATGGATCCACGATGCGCCCGCCGGGAGCGAAACGGCGACGCTGGTCGCGCCCGCGCTGGTCACTGGTTGAACGAGCAGCTGATTCTGCCCGCTGCCAACCAGGATTTGCGTCGTACCGAGGAACGTAACCGGGTACTTCGCAGGCATCTCGTGATACGCGATCTGCGCATTGGAGTAGCGGAAGGGCAGGAGGCGATAACGGAGAGCTAGGTACTTCTTGGCAATAGTCTGGGCTTGCGATGAGTATCGCCACGGGAACCGCGAGCCGACGCTCTTGCTTCCGAAGATCTCCTGGCAAGGCGTGAAGGACGAATACTCCAACCATCGGATGTAGAGCTCGTCGGTGGGGTTTGCGGTGCCGAGGCCGTAGCCGCCGGTGTCGCCACACCAGAACGCGGCGCTCGTCTTCGTGTTCAGGCCTGCCGCCCGCACGAGGTCCTGACCAGCGAAGCCCGCCCACGTTGCGTCCGTGTCGTCGGTCCACATCCCGGGGAGCTGGTCGTTGCCGACCGTCGGCGAGGTGTGCGCCAGGATGAAGCCCCGCCCGCCGTTCTGCTTGGCGTCGGGGTTGTTGGCCTCCGAGTACGACCGCGTCACTTCGAACGCCGCGCGGTGGTATTCCGTTCGATACACTTTGCTGCTGTCCGCCAGTGTCCCGCCCGCGGGCGCATCACCGCCGGTGTCGAGCTTCATGAAATCGAGCCCCCAATTGGCGAGAGGCTGATTCAAGCCTTTCCACCAGGTGACCGCCGCCGTGCTGGTGAAGTCGAACGCCGCGGGTGTGGGGTCGCCGTGCCACCCTCCGTTGGCGAGCGCAGGATTGGCGCCGTTCATCACGAAGTATTTGTTCGTCACTCCGCTTTGGAAATATTGGCAGCCGTGGCCCATCCATGGCCATTCCCACACCCCGAAGTGAAAGTGCTCTCTCTGAAGCGTCCCGATCATCGCCGCCGGATCGGGAAAGGTGACCGGATCGAACTGAAAGCATACGTATCGAGGGCCTACCGTGGGATCCGTCGCGCTGCTGCCGTACGTATGATAGAGCCAACTCGAGTCGATCCACATCAGGTCGCCTCCGTACCCGTCGGTGCGGAGCTGCGTGGCCGCCGTCAGCAGATTGCCCACGGAGCCGTTGACCACGGGCGGACCGACCTGATCGTAATAGCTTCCCCACAAAACCCCGAATGCCCACTTCGGTGGCAGTATTGGCTGGCCATTCGGAACACGCTCGGCGGCGGGAACGGCGACGCCCGTGGCCGTGCACGTCGCCGGCGCCGTGGCCTCGCCGGTCGCAGCGGACTCGCTGAAAACCGTGCCGTCGTAGACCAACGAAGCGTCGCCGACCACCGTCGCGTCGTCCCCGCTGGAGGGAGCGCCACTCTGCGCGGAGTCACCGCTCGATGGAACCGGACCCGCTCCGCCGGAGTCCGCCCCGCTGGAGCCGACCGTGCCGGTCGCCGAGTCGGAGGTCGTGCTGGAATCGCCGCTGGAGCCCCCGCATGCGGGTATGGCGACGAGGAGGGCGACTGCGGACAAATTCGGCCTTTTCATGTGGATATCCCCGTTGCCTTTGGTGTGACTGAAGGTCCGTGAATAGGCGCGGTCCTCACCGAGTCATCAATGAGCCGGTTGTCCGTTCACGCTCACGTTGGTGAGCACTGGCGCCGGCTGAACGTTGACGAGCGTATTCGTCGTGTTCTTCACGTTGGTGAACGTGCAAGTATCCATCGTGATCGCACCAAAGGGATGAGTCGGCGTGGCCACGACGTCGAGCACCTGCGCCGCTCCGTTGATTACCACGTGGCTAAGCGAGATGTTACCGAACTGCGGCGGAAAGGGGCCGGTGGTGATGTTGTTGTACGTCATGTCGCCGAACACGACCGGTCCGCTGATGTTGGACATCTTTATGGTATCCAAATGAATATCATCGACGACACCGCCTCGATCCCAGTTCGCTTTCATGAATAGGGCGTATTGAAAATGCAACCCGACGCCGCGATTGGAATTGTCGGCGGCGGTCATGTCGTAGCCGAAGACGTGCGCGACTCCGCCCGACTCTTCGCTTCCAATGGCAAGTATCCCGTAGTTGTCGTCGAAGTGAACGTGCTGGACCACGATGTTCGTCGATGGCGTATGAATGCGCCGACCATCGTTGTCGCGACCGGATTTGACGGCCACCGCGTCGTCGCCCGTCCGGAACGTGACGTTCTCGATCACGACGTGGTCGCTCGACTCGGGATTGCAGCCGTCCGTTTCCTGGGCGGTCGCGAAAATCGTGACCCCGTCCACGGTGACGTTCTTCGAGAGCACCAAATGGATGTTCCAGAATTGGCCATTGTTGATGGTGACGCCCTGAATCAATATGGTGTCGCTCGCATAGGGCTCGATGGACGGGCTTCGGAGAGTGGAACCCGCGGGTAGGACGCGCTGGCTCACCGGCGTGCCCATCTGCCCCCAACTCGTGACGAGGGAAACGCCATTTCCGGAGTCGTGCTGAAACGCGACGGTGTTCGCCAGGTCGATCGTGCCGCTGCCGGTCACGGCGATGTTTTTTTGACCGTAGGCGTAAATCATCGGTGAGTGATTCATCAATTCGGTTCCCCGGAATCGGGTGAGAACCAAGGGATATTTCGTCACATCACCGCTGAACCGAAGGATTGTCTGAGGCGAGGAAAGGTGGAGATCGACGTTGCTCAACAGCGTGATGGCGCCGACCGAGCAGGTGCCACTCGGCACGACGACGTGACCGCCGCCCGCCATCGAGCATGCGCTGATGGCCTGCTGAAACGCGAGCGTGTCGTCCGTTGTGCCGTCGCATTTGGCGCCATGATCAACGACGTTGAAGTTGGCGGCGGGAAACGTCGGCAGCACAGTCTCGTTGACGATCTGGTTTGCGAGCGGCCAGGGCAGGGGACCCGCGGAGCTCGCGTCGGAATGATTGCCCCCGCCCTCCGGGGAGAGCGCACCGCCTTCGGGCCCGTCCATCACCGAGCTTGCGCCGTCGCTCGGGCCGGCGTCCGTTGCCGCTCCCCCGATTGCGCCGACGCCGCTGCCCGCTGCTCCGCTCCCGGCACGCCCGCTGCCCATCCCCGCGCTGCTCCCGTCGGCGCCGCTTGCAGCAGCCCCGCTTCCGATCGCCCCGCTGCCGCTGCTTCCGCT
>JALYHV010000506.1 GCA_030776205.1 Myxococcota bacterium
GGTTCCCGAGGCCGCGGGAACCGAGCCATACGCGCATCTCTTCGCGATCGACGTCGGACGAATCGAGCCAGACGCCGATCTCTTCGAGATAGGTGCCGATCACGTCGTGCTACGCGCATACGCCGTCGAGATAGGTGCCGATCACGTCGTGCTGCGCGCATACCTCGTCGGGATAGGTGCCGATCACGTCGTGCTGCGCGCATACCTCGTCGGGATAGGTGCCGGTCATGTCGGCCCAGGCGCATGGCCCGTTAAGGTAGGCCTCTATGGCAGCGCCCCACGCGCCTCCCTCCTCGGGACAGGCATCTGTGACAGCGACTCGCGCGCCTACCTCGTCGCGGTAGACGTCAACCGCGCCGGATCACGCGTTCCGGCCACCCGTCTGCGCCCCTACGGCCGGAGACATTCTCTCCAGGCCGAGGCCTCGAAGTACACATCAGAGGGTAGAGCGCCACTCAAGAGGGTGCCCGCGCTTTCATGAGGAGACGATCAGGTTGAAGCAGTCGCCCGTGCACGACGCCGCCTGGCTGCATGCCTTGGGCTGCACACAGTCAGCGCACTGTTGCACTTTGTCTTTGTAGCTCGTGTCGCTCGATTTGTTGGCGCAGTTGCTCGTGCAGGAGTCGACGTTGCTATTGCCGTTCACGCAATCATGCGCCTTCTGGCAAACCACGCTGCAGTTCGTGCGCGCGGGGTCGAGGCTCGGACCGGACGCGGAGGCGCAAGCCACGGAGACCAGCGAAAGGGAGAGCAAGAAACCGATCGGCCGAATCATTCGTCACTCCTTGGGAAGAGCGCGAGGAGTACTCGGGTGCCGCCACCGGCGGGCCTTCGCGCGGAAGAGGGCTCGGGGGACACGCTCGCGCTTGTGCGTTTGCTGTACGCCGGCCGAAGATGCGAGCGGCGTGCCCGGGGGCAGGCGGCGGCGCGCGGAGGAGTCGTCGTCAGCAACGCACAGCTGGGCCTGGCACGCCGCTCGCTAGGGCTCGCTCGACGTGTCTGTCCAGATTGCGTCAGAACGCGTCCAAATCGCGTCAGAGCGTCCAATGCGCCCCTTGAGCAGGCGGGGCTTCACTTCGTGTGGAGGAGCAAATGAAATCGGAAATCATCGTGGCAAGCGCGCTCATCGCGTCGATTATGGGCGGGTGCGCGGCCACGTCGCGCAACACAGCGGACCCCGACCGCGCTGCAAAGCAGGCGGAGGCGGACAAGGCGGCCGCGCAAGAGGCCGCTCGCAAAGCGCAAAACGACGCTGCGCGGGAGCAGGCGGAAGCGCAGGAGGCGAAGCGGACGCAGCGCACGGCCGAGCAACAAGCTCAGTGGGCGAGCGAGCGTGCGGCTCTTGCCGAGGCGCAAGCCGCACATGAGGCGAAAACGCCGGCCGCCGCGACCGGTCACGCTACAGGGACAACGGAAAGCCAAGCGGACACGGCGGCGGCGATCCCGTCAAAGCTCGATGTCCTCTTCAATGTGAACAGCACCGACCTTTCGGCCGATGCCAAGGCCAAGCTCGATCAGCTGGCTCAGTCGCTGAAACTCCAGCCGCAGGCGCACGACGTGCTGGTGCAAGGCTTCACCGACGACGCCGGCCCGGAGTCGACCAACGTGCAGCTCTCGGAGAAGCGGGCTGAGGTCGTCGTCGAGTACATGACCAACCGCGGGGTTCCGCGCGATCGCGTCGCGTCTAAGTCGCTGGGCTCGCAGCACCCCGTCAATCACGATGGAACGGATCGCGGGCGAGCGCTCAACCGGCGTGTCGAGATCCTGATCCGGCCGACCGCTAAACACTGAAAACGCCGCGTTCGGGACCATGCTCGGGGCGCTTCGGGGAGCGACCCCGCGGCGAGACCCATCGTCAGAGCGCGCGTCGCAACAAGCCGTCGATTTCGTCGCCGTCCGTCGTGCCGCTTCGGACGGCGACGATTTTTCCGGAAGACGAGACGACGACGAGCGTGGGCAAGCTGTCGACGCCGTAGGCGCGGGCCGCGTCTCCTTCGACGTCGCGAGCGATGAGATAGCTCAGGCCGTGTGCCGCCGCGAACGCCGCTGGGTCGCCCTGGCCCGGTGTGTCGGTGTTCACGCCGACGACCACCACACCCTCGTCGCGCCAACGCCGTGCGACCTGCTCCACGATGGGCGCTTGGGCACGGCAGGGCCCGCACCACGTCGCCCAAAAATCGAGGAGGACGGCGTGGCCGCGCAGGTCGCTCATCGCGACATTCGGTTTGCCGTTGGCAAGCGCCTCGCGGTTGGCCACGAGCGGCAGCGCGAGCTCGGGCGCGTCGCGGCCGATCATCGCGGACGCGCGGCGGCCGAACAGGCGAGGACCCAGCGCAAAGGCGACGAGGGCGACGAACACGAGCCCGAGCGCGCGGAGCGTGGTCCGGTCGGAGTTCGGTCCGCTACTCACGTGCGCTCATTCGGACGAGGGTGTAGCACGGCGGCGCTCACGCGGCCGGGCGGCGCGAAGAACGCGGCGCGGGGACGAGCGCGGTGCCACCGCCGCGCGCGACGGTGATGGCCAGCGAGTGGGGAAAGGGAAGGGACACGACGAAGGCGGCGCCGCGCAGCCTGCCGCTGGGACGCGCGACGATGGCGCCGTTGTGCTCGACCACGATCCTTTTCACGATGGCGAGGCCCAGCCCGGTGCCCTCCGTCTTGGTCGTGAAGTAAGGCTCGAACAGCCGCTCCTGCGCCTCCTCGGGCACGCCTGGGCCGTCGTCCTCCACGACAATCGCGAAGCCATCGCTGGTGCGATGCGCGCTGACGAGCACCTGGCCGATGCCGGGGCGGGGCGCCATCCCCTCCGCTGCTCGCTGGCCGCGAATGGCCTCCACCGCGTTTCGCACCAGGTTGACGAGGACCCGCCGGAGCATTTGCCTGTCGATGGCCACCGGCATCTCTTCCTCCGGCAGCTCCCAGCGCACGTCGACGTCGTGCGCCACGATGAGCTCTTCGCCTCCGTCGTCGGACGGCTCCGCGCCGAGGTGGCCGAGCTGCTCCGAGCATTCGCGCAGAAAGTCCCGCAGGCTCGCTTCTCCGAGCTCCGCGTGCGGCAACCGGGCGAAGCTCGAGAAATTCCCCACGAGCCGCCGCAGCGTGCCGACCTCCTCCTCGACGATTTCGCGGGTCGCGTCCAGCAGGCTGCGGAAGCGTGGGTCATCGCCGGGATACTTGCGATGGCACTCCTGCACCGCCAGCTGGATGGGCGTCAGGGGGTTTTTGATTTCGTGGGCGAGCCGCTGCGCCATCTCCTGCCATGCGCCGATCCGCTGCAGATACTCGATGCGCGCCCGTGACTGCTGCATCTCGCTCAGCATTCGATTGAAAACGCGCGCGAGTTCGGTCAGCTCGTCCGAGCCGGTCACGGGAACGCGCACCTGCAGGTCGCCAGCGGTCACCTGGTTAATGGCGTTCGCGATTCGGCTGATGCGCCGCGTGATGCCCCGGGCCAGGAGGAAGCCGAGCGCCACAGTGGCTACCACGGTGATGCCGAGCAGGACCGCGAAGGCCTCGTAGTAGGCGACGTAGACGTGAACCCGCTCCTTCTCGAGCTGCGCGTAGGCGTCGTGCACCGCGCCGGCACGGTCGAGCTCCTTCTCGTAACGGCGCGGGAACGCGAACGTCGCGATCAGCGTAGTGCCGGAGGCTCCCGGCCCTATCGCCCGGCGAACCTGGAGGCGGCGCTCGGTCGCGTCGTCGAGCGGCCGCCCGCGGTCGCCGGCCGGGTGCGTCGTGCCCCCGTCTTCGATGTCGACCGAGACCAGCTGCGCATAGCGCGGAAAAATGGCCTCGACCGCACGGGCGCACGCCGAAAAGTCGTGGCGGCGCGCGGCATCGCGCAGCACCTCGTCGCCCACCATGGCGTCCGTCTGGTGCTTCATGTCCTCTTTGACTGCTCGGACGTAGTCCTTGTAGAGATCGATTCCGCCCTCCAGCTGCTGCTCGACCTCGGGGCGCAGCCATACGGAGGACGCGTAATTGAGGAGGGAGTAGGCGAGCAGCATCGCGCTCGCGAGCGGCAAGATTGCCGTCAGAAGTATGACGAGCGCGAGGCGATGTTCGGTCTTGTCGAGCATCCGGCCGAGGGGCCGCCAGCATACGCGCAGCGGTCACCCCGATGCGACCGCGACCGCACCGCGACAGGTCACCTTTTGGGCCGCCGTCGTGGTGCCGCCGCATCGCCGGCGCGCTATGATCTCGCCCCCATGGCCAAGACGCTCCTCGAGCAGCTCTCGCAAATGACCGTTGTCGTCGCGGACACTGGCGACATAAGTGCCATCAAAAAATTCAAGCCGCGCGACGCGACGACCAACCCATCCCTCCTGATGGCCGCCGCCCAGATGAAGGAGTACGCGCCGATCATCGAGGAAACGCTTGGCTGGGCTAAGAAAGAGGCGGGGGCTGGCGCTGGCAAGGACGTCATCGTCAGTCGCGCCATCGACCGCCTGAGCGTCGAATTCGGGCTACGCATCCTCGGGATCATTTCCGGTCGGGTCTCCACGGAGGTCGATGCACGGCTCTCGCTCGATACGCGCGGGACGATCGAGAAGGCACGCGCCCTCGTGCGCCAATACGAGCTTGCGGGCGCGACGCGAAAGCGCGTGCTCATCAAGATGGCTTCCACCTGGGAGGGGATCCGCGCTGCCGAGGTGCTCGAAAAGGAGGGGATTCACTGCAACCTCACGCTGCTCTTCGGCATTCATCAAGCCGCTGCCTGTGCGGACGCTGGCATCACGCTCATTTCGCCCTTCGTCGGCCGGATCCTCGACTGGTACAAGAAGTCCACTGGCAAGGACTCCTACGAGCCTGCCGAGGACCCGGGCGTCAAGTCGGTCAAGCGCATTTACGATTACTTCAAGCATTTCGAGTACAAGACGGAGGTGATGGGGGCGAGCTTCCGCAATCTCGGCGAGATCACGGAGCTGGCCGGCTGCGATCTCCTGACGATCGCGCCGAACTACCTCGAGGAGCTCTCGAAAACCGTTGCGCCGCTTCCGAGGAAGCTCGTGCCGGAGAAGGCGCGCTCTCTGGACATCGCGCGCATCGAGGTGGACGAGGTGAGCTTCCGGAAGATGCACGCCTCCGACCAAATGGCCACGGACAAGCTCGAAGAGGGCATCGCCGGCTTCACGAAGGCGATGCTCGGCCTCGAGAAGCAGCTGGGTGACCTCCTCTGAGGCTGAGAGCCTGACCGCGTAGTAGGCTGGCGCTCACTCATGCTGCCCGAGCGAAAGCAGGTCCTCATCGTCGACGACGAGCCCAACTTGCGCCGCATCCTCTCGGCGCAGCTCGCGCGTGATGGGTACGACGTTCTTACCGCGGAGGACGGGGAGCAAGGGCTGCAGCTCTTACGCGAGCACCACATCGACCTCGTCGTCACCGACCTGAAGATGCCCCGGGTGGACGGGATGACCCTCCTCAAAAAGGCGCTGGAGGAGGAGCCAGAGCTTCCGGTCGTGATGATCACCGCCCATGGATCGATTGACACGGCGGTCGAGGCGCTGAAGTGCGGCGCGTTCGATTTCGTGACCAAGCCCTTCGACAAGGACGAGGTCCGCCAGATCGTCTCCAAGGCGCTGAAGACGCGCGAGCTGCGTGGCGCCGACGCGACCCCCACTCCGGCGGCGCGAGGGGCGCGCTTTGGCATCATCGGCACGTCGCCAGGAATCACCGAGCTCTACGCCATACTCGAACGGGTAGCCGACACGCCGACCACGGTGCTCATCACCGGCGAGAGCGGCACGGGAAAGGAGCTCGTCGCGCGTGCGCTGCACGAGCACTCCGGGCGCAAGGACAAGCCGTTCATCAAGGTCAACTGCGCGGCAATCCCCAAGGAGCTGATCGAGAGCGAGCTGTTCGGGTACGAGCGGGGTGCGTTCACCGGCGCAGTCACGAGCAAACCGGGGCGATTCGAGCTCGCAAATGGCGGCACGCTCTTCCTCGACGAGATAGGCGAGATTCCCATCGAGATGCAGGTCAAGCTCCTGCGCGCACTTCAGGAGAGCGAGTTCGAGCGCGTTGGCGGCATCAAGACCATCCGCGTCGACGTGCGCCTCGTCGCCGCCACGAATCGCGAGCTGAAGAAGCTCATTGCCGCGAACGCCTTCCGAGAAGACCTTTTTTATCGGCTCAACGTGGTCCCTATCCGGCTACCGGCGCTGCGCGAGCGGACGGGCGACATCCCTCCGCTCGTCGAGCATTTTTTGACCAAGTTCAACGGCCGGCTGAAGAAGAGCGTCGAAGGCGCGGAGGGCGACGCCATGGACGTGCTCGTCCAGTACCCGTGGCCGGGCAACATCCGCGAGCTGGAGAACGTCATCGAGCGCGCGGTCCTCTTCTGCGACACGCAGCGGCTTCGGGTGAACGACCTTCCCCATGATATTCGCGGCATTTCCGCTATGGCGAGCATCCCCGTCCCGGAGGCGGACCTGCACGTGGCGCTCGCCGGAGAGGGGGGGCTCAAGGAGCACGTGAAGGTCGCCATGAGCCGCCTCGAGAAGGAGCTCGTCAGCCGTGCGCTACAGCAGACGAACGGAAACGTCACGCACGCCGCCCGCCTGCTCAAGATCTCGCGCAAGGGGTTGCAGCTGAAGATGAAGGAGCTCGGGCTTCGCGAGGGGTCGGCCGACAAGGGTGATTGATCATGCGCGTGGTCGGTGCTGCCCTGGCGCTCTGCGCGTCCGCATGTGCGAGGGCAGGCGGAGGGAATGACGCGGGCGCGGCGAACGACGCGGGCGCGGCAAAGGCGCCCCTCAGCTTTCCTGGCCCGACTGCGGGCGCGCCCACCCGGTCGGGCATGGCCTGGATAGCGGCTGGGGTGCTGCGCGCGGGCAGCTCGCCGGACGAGTCCCCTCGGGTCGCGGAGGCGGAGCCGCCGGGCGTCGATGTGCCGATGAATGGCTTCTTCATCGACGTGTTGCCTTGGCCCAACGAGATGCGTGCCATCCCGACGACGGATGTCACCCGGGCCGAGGCCGCTCGCCTGTGCGAGACCAAGGGCAAGCGCCTCTGCTCCGAGCTGGAGTGGGAGCGAGCTTGCAAGGGTCCCGCCAACACGCGCTATGAGTACGGCGCCGTCTACGACGCTGCGATATGCGGCACGGGTCTACCCGCGGAGAGCGCCGCGCGGCGGCCGAGCGGCGAGCGGGCGTCGTGCCGGAGCGAGTTCGGTGTGCGAGACATGCACGGCGGGCCCGTCGAATGGACGGACTCGCCGTGGGGGCGCGGGTCGCCACGCGACCTTGGCGTGGCGCGCGGTGGCAACGACGTCTTCGGGGAGGTCGCCTCGCGCTGCGCGTTCGCGCGCCCTCACCTGCTGAGCGCGAGGTCGCCGATGACCGGCTTTCGCTGTTGCGCGGGGCCGCGCAACGACGCGGAGGTGAAGCTGGAAATCAAAGGCGGGCCCCCGCTCGAGCGCGCCGGCATCGGCGGTCCGCGCTCTCCCCCGCTCGACGTGCTCGACGGAGCAGCGTGCGGTCCGCCGGGCGCGCCGGCCCCATGCACGACATCGCGCGCGTGGATATGGCGGCCGGTGCCGAACACGGAGCTCTCCCTCGTGGGAGGGTGCCTTGGCAAAGGGAACGAAATGCGCTGCGCGCTGGCCGTGGCGCGCACTGTGGGTGATCGCGTCGAAACGCTCGCGCAGATCGACACCGGACGCGAGATCGCGGACGTCGGACTCATCGGCGGGCCCGAGCGGCGCGTCCGGGTGAGGGGGCTCGAACGGAGGGGGCACTTTTATCGGGACGTGGCCTTTCATTATGGAATCGTGGAGGTGCAGGACGCGCACTGACACGGCGCGCGGAAGGTGGCGGGTCTGGGCTGGGCGCAGAAACCGCGTCCGCGCTAGCGTTCTACGAACGAAAGGGCATCCCATGATCGGTAGACGTGCCGATGAAACAGTCGAGCTCGAGTGCCCCGAATGCGGCGCCATGGTGAAGACGTCGGTCGCGAACGCGGAGAAGGGCAAGGTGCGCTGCCCGAACGGCCATGAGTTCGTCATGATGGGGGTGCTCGGTCACCCCAGCGGCGATGGCGACGAGGAAGCCCGCTGATCCGTCTGCCGCGAATGCGGCGGCGCGGCCGCGGCGACCTCACCTCGACCGACAACCCACCACGAGCGCGAGCGGCGACGCATTCCACATGGCGGCGGTAACGCGCGAACGAACGCCGGTGAGAGTGGCGGCGTCGCGTTCTCTTGTTCACAATTGGACAGGACGTGCTTCGTCAAACCATCGCCATCGGTTGCTTGGTGGGCTCCGTCGGAACGGGCACGAGCGAGGCAGTGCGCGACCCCTCCGTGTGCCCGGGCACGTGCGACCGCCCGATTGGCTATTCGCTCGATCCGCAGTTCAGCAAGAAGGAACGCGAGCTCATCGAGCAGGGGATGGGTGTTTGGGAGCGTGGCACCGGCGGCCGCGTGTGCTTCGCCAGCGGCGGGCGAGACCTGGTCATCGAGCGACTCGACCGCCCCGACGAGCTACGGCCGTGGGATCCCGACTGGCCGCGCCATGTCGCGCTCACCCGGGGGGGACGCATCTGGATCGTGGCCGCGCGGATCGATGACCCCGGCGAGTACCGCGCGCTCGTTGTGCACGAGCTGGGTCATCACCTCGGCGTCGGGCACATCGAGGACACGCAGGCCACGTACATGCACAGCACCATCGACGACACACCGCCGACCTTGTGGACCAACGCCCGCCTCCCTGAGCGCGATGGGCAGGCGTTCTGCGAGGTTCGCCGTTGCCGATGCCGCTACTGATTTGGCGATCGGCTATCCCCACCAATAGCTAAGCTTCAGCACGAACGCGTCTACGGTTGGGGAACGACGCAGGGCGCCGAAGTCGAGGCTCGCCGGCTCGCCGGCAGACAGCGGGACGGTCGGCACCTGCGTCCGTGTGTACACCGCGAAGAGCGTCGAGCCGAGCGCGAACTCCCAGCGCGCGACGAGGTTCACGTTGAGCGCCGCTTGTTCGAAGTCGGGGTTCGTGGGCGGCGCGAGCGCGACCGGGTGAAGGTCGGTCAGGCGCACGACAGCCGCTTTCGCGCCAGCCGCCGCCGATACCTCCGCCAATTTCGTGTAATGGCCCGAGGCGACGAAGATCTGCGCGTACGCCTGCAGCGTGAGGCGCGGCGTGAACGTGTACGTCGCGCGCAGTGTCGCCCCCAGGTTGCGAGCGGCCAGGTTCCCGAACACCGAGTGGCCATGAAGCGCGCCGTTCCCAGCAAACCGCGGTTCTCCTGCGGCGAACAGCACCTCGGGCTCGAGCTCCACGTCGAGGGGCGCGAGCGCGTGCCAGAGCAACGCGACGTCCGCCGCGACCTGCCACCCGTCGGAGAGCGCTTGCGCTTGCGCCCACGTCCGCATGGACAGGCGTGCGCGCGGGTCCGTGGTCTGGCTGGTCTCCACTCCGACGAGACCGGCGCGCTCGAGGGTCGTGCCGTCTCCGACCTCGCGATCGTCGAAGTGGGCCGGCCGCCAGTAGCCCGCCAGCCACGTGCTCCAGAAGCTCGAGAACCGCGCGCTGGTCCCGAGCTGGTAAGAGTGCGCCAGGTTCAGGCCGGCGGTGTTGTACCGCTCGAGGACATCCAGCCGGGTGTGGGTCTCGAGCGTCTTCCACCACGGCGTCAGCGTCCGGTACTCGACGCCTAGATCGGAGACATGCTGGTTCTGGCGGCCCATGAATCCGAGGTCATCGAAGTCGAGCTTTTTGCCTTCATAAAGGTAGTCGGCGTTGCCGACCCAGTGCTCGCCGCCCTGCTTCGTGGCCGACGCCGCGGCCCCAACGTCCACGTCCCCCGCCCTTACTTCCGTGCCGTCGTGGAAGGTCACCGGCGCGCCCGGCCCCATCAACGACGCGACCACCTGCCCGCTCAGCGCATAGTCGCCGTCGCGGGATCTCCAGTGGCCGTCGACGGCGCCCACGTACGCGTCGTGGAAGCACCGAGCGCCGGCGGCCCGCGTGCTCCCATCGGGGCACAGCTGGCTCGGCGTTGCGCCGTAGCCGTCGAGCAGAGGATAGCCCTCGGTGGGCTCTGCGCGCGTCGTCACCGTCATCATGGCCCCGAGGTCCGCTCCGCCGCGCAGCATGCGTCGCACGCGCACGACCTCGAAGGCGGTGAGCGGCTC
>JALYHV010000507.1 GCA_030776205.1 Myxococcota bacterium
CGTCGGCGCCCGACGCCGAGGCCCTCGAAAGCGGCTGCGCGCGAAGAGCGGAGGCGCGCCTCGAATGGCTGCGCGCCCGCTCGGAAGGCGGCTTCGTACCACTCGAACGGCTGGAGCGCATAAGGCGCGATCCGGACCTGGCGAATGACCCCACCGCGATCGCCTCTTTGGCCCGGGAGGCCGATGCGATGCCGCCGGGGATCGTGCGCGTCGAGGCGCGCATGCTCGTGGCCGAGGCATGGCTCGGCCGCATGGACCAGCCAGACGCCGCGCTCGCAGAGCTGCGGAAGGTCGTCGATGATCCGGGCGCTGACGCGTTGACCGCGCATCTCGCGCAGAGAGAGATCGTGAGCGCCCTCGCGATGGCTGGGCGGATCGACGCCGCCGCCGCGGAGGCGCGCGCGCACGCCGGCTGGCTGGACGCCCGGTTCGTCGGTCAGATTCAGCGGCTGGTGCGACGACGCATGATTCGGCGCGCGTGCCTGGGCGTCTTCGCAGTGTTCGCCGTCATGGCGACCATGGCGCTGGCCGGCGCACGGCGACGAGGGAGACTCGCCGACGCCTGGCATTCCGTCCGCAGCTTTGCGCCGTTGGCGGCGCTGTTCGTCGCGTTCGTCGGTGGCGCAGGCGGCTTGCTGGCGTCGCATTACGAATCGGGAAACGCGCTGCCCTTCCTCCTATTCGGCGTCGGCGCACTGCCGCTGCTGCTCGCGGCACGCATGTGGGGCGCCGTCGGGCGCACGGACAGGACGGCGCGGGTCGCGCGCGCGTTGCTTTGCGGAGCAACCGTGCTCGCGACGGCGTTCGTGCTACTCGAGGCCGTCAACCCCGTTTACTTGGAGGGATTCGGCCTATGAGCGACGACCTCGATCCAGAGCGGGCCTGCCGCGACCGTCCCATCGAGGCCCATCACGTGCGCTCGGTGCGGATCGGCCACGGGGCGAACTGCTCCAGCGTAGGCAGCGTCATCGACACGCTCTTCGCCACCGCGGCGGTTGGCTCGGCCGTCTTCGCTGCGGTCGTCGCCGCGCTCGCTGCGGAGCCGGTGACGCTCGCCACCGAGCGCGGCGCACGGCGCACGGGCGAACGCGACGACGAAAGCGAGCCGCCGTGATCGTGCGGTTCGAAAGCTGGGGAGCGTGGGTCAAGCTCGAGGCGATGCCCGCGTTGGTCGCGCTCGACCGCGACGGCGCACGCGCGCTCGGCCTCGACGGCGGGGACGTCTGGACCGCCAAGCGCCGCGTCGCGGCACCGCTCGAAGTCCACCTTGCTGTGACCGGCCGGTGCGGCGCGGGGTGCAGGGGGTGTTACATGGACGCCCGCCCGGATGGCGCCGAGCCGCCGCTGGCGGTGCTCGAGCGCGAGCTCGACGCAATGCAGGCGGCGGGCGTATTTACCGTGGCCTTCGGCGGGGGCGAGCCGACCATGCGCGACGATCTGGACCTTCTTGCCGCGGCGGCGCGCGCGCGCAACCTAACGCCCGTGCTCACCACCAGCGGCCTGGGTCTCTCCGACGCGCGGCTCGACAAGCTGCGCGGCTTCGCGCAAGTGAACGTCAGCTACGACGGTCCGGCGCAGACCTACGCCGATGTCCGCGGCTTCGATGGAGCCGACGCGGCGGAGCGCGCGATCGAGCGGCTGGCCCGGGCAGGCATTCGTGTCGGCGCGAATGTGGTCCTCACCCGAGCGAGCTTCCCCCGAGTGGGAGCGACCGTGGCGCGCGCGCGCTCCCTAGGGGCGTGCGAGGCGCAGCTCCTGCGTTACAAACCGGCGGGGCGCGCCGCGTCGATCGACTATGTGGCGCACCGCTTGTCGGCCTCCCAGGCACGCGCGCTCGGCCCAACGCTGCGGGCACTGTCCCGGGACCTCTGCACGGACACCGACTTTCACCTGCGAATCGACTGCGCGCTCGTGCCGTTTTTGTCTGCAGACGAAGACCTGCTCGCAGACAGCCACCGTCTCGCGCGCCTCGGCGTGCTCGGGTGCGAGGCGGGCGGAGCCCTCGCCGCGGTCACCGTGGACGGTCGGGTAGCGCCGTGCAGCTTCGCCACGGCCACGGATCTCGCCGGCGCAGACCTGGCGAGCGGCTACGGCGACGATCCGGTGCTCGAACGCTGGCGCGCGCACAACGAAGATCCGCCCGAGCCGTGCGCGTCGTGCGTGCTGAAAGGTGTGTGCAAGGGTGGCTGCAAGATCGTCGCGTCGTTCGTCAGCGGGGGGACCAGCCATGGGCCAGACCCCGAATGCCCGAGAGTCCTCGCGCACCGCGGATGCGTGGCGTGAGTCGCGGCCGGGAGCTCGTCCTGCTCGGCTGCGTGTCCGCTGTCTGGGGCCTTGCGGTGGCCATGGGGGGCTACGCCTTGCTGCGAATCGTTCAGTCCATCGTGTATCCCGATCCGAACCCGGCAGCTCTCGTGTGGAGCGCGCACTCGGGTTACCTGTGGCGGATCGGGACGATGGCGTATGCGGCCGGAATCGCGGGGTTCGTGGCATTTCTCCTCGCGAGGAGGCGTCTCGATGGCGCCGCGCGTGCCCTCCTGCCGGCCCTTGCCACGGCCGCCGCCATGCTGGTGCTACAAGCCCTCCTCGTCCCATGAGCAGCCGACGAAGACCGGCTCCGGCTCGAGGGACACGTCAAAGCGGCGGCGGACGGCGCTCGCAATCGAGCGCGCCAGCGCGAGGAGCTCGCGCGTCGTGGCGCCTCCCCGGTTTATGAGCGCCAGCGCGTGCTTGCGCGACACGCCCACGGGACCGGCCACCGAGCCCTTGGGAAACCCCGCACGCTCGACGAGCCATGCGGCGGGGATCTTGTGTCGGCCACCGCCTGGCCCTAGGGAGCCAGTAAATCGCGGCGGCGTTTCCCCAGCGCGCTCAGCGATCCGCGCAAGCGCGTCATCACCGACCACCGGGTTGACGAAGAACGACCCGGCACTCATCGAGTCCGGATCCGCGGCATCCACCACCATCCCCTTTGCCCGCCGGAGCGCGAGAACCGTGTCGCGCACCAGGCGCGCCGGAGCGCGCTGTCCTTCGCGCACGGAAAGGGCGCGCGCGAGCTCTCCGTAGTGAACCAGGCCGTCCCGGCCGAGCGGCATCACGAAGCGCACGCTCGTCACGATCCATCGTTCGTTTCGCTTGAACACGCTCGATCGGTACCCGAACGCGCACGCGCTCGGCGGCAGGTCGACGAAAGCGCCCACCTCGCGATCGTAAGCGCGGACGCGATGGATCGTCTGGCTGGACTCCTGGCCATAAGCGCCGACGTTCTGGATGGGAACCGCGCCGACGCGACCGGGTATTCCGCTCATGCACTCCACGCCGAGCCAGCCTTCGTCCACCGCGAGCGCCACCAGGCCCTCCCACTCCTGCCCGGCGGCGACGTCCACGACCACGCCCTCTGCCTCCTTCCGGACCTCGATGCCGCGCATCTCCATCTGCGCCACGACGCCCGCGAAACCTTCGTCTCCAACGACGACGTTGCTGCCGCCCCCGAGGACGACGAGCGGCTCACGGCGCGTTTTGGCGTCCTCGGCCGCGGCCCTCGCATCGTCCTCGCGCTCGAGCGCCACCATGCGCGCCGCACGGCCACCGAGACCTAGCGTGGTGAGCGGCGCCAGGGCGACGTCCGTTCGCGTGCGCATCTCCTCGAGTGCTCGTATCGTAGCCGCAGAACCTTGAGCCGAAAATCCGGTTCGGTCGGGGCTCCCCGATTGACCGCGCGGCTCGCCCGCAGCACCTTGCGCCCCGGCTTGGCCACACTGCAGCCTCTTCCCATCGACCCGATCCTCCCGTCGGTGGTGGACTCGCTGCGCGTCCACCCCGCGCTCGTGCTCGAGGCCCCGCCCGGAGCGGGAAAGACCACCCGGGTGCCGCGCGCGCTTCTCGAAGCCGGACTCGCCGGGTCGGGCCAGATCGTGGTGCTCGAGCCCCGCCGGCTCGCGGCGCGGATGGCCGCCCGTCGAGTGGCCGACGAGCTAGGCGAGAGCGTCGGCGGGACCATCGGGTACACGGTGCGCTTCGAGGACGTCTCCGGTCCCGCCACGCGGGTTCGGTTCGTGACCGAGGGGGTGCTGGGGCGTCAAATCGTCCGGTCGCCGGAGCTCGCGGGGATCGCGGTGGTCGTCCTCGACGAGTTTCACGAGCGCCATCTGCACGGAGATTTCGCCCTCGCTCTCGTGGAGAGGCTTCGGCGTGGGCCAAGGCCCGATCTGCGCGTCGTCGTGATGAGCGCCACCCTGGCGAGTGAGCCTCTCGCCGCGTACCTCGGCGCGCCGGTTCTGCGCTCGGAAGGGCGCCGCTTCGACGTCGCCATCGAGCACATTCCTGCCGTCGACGACCGCCCGCTCGCCTCCCAGGTGGCCTCGGCCGTGCGCCGCCTCGTGCAGGAAGGCCTGGACGGCGATGTGCTCGTCTTTCTGCCCGGCGCGTCCGAGATCCGACGAGCGCGCGATGCCTGCGAGGCGATCGCGTCGCAGGCCGACCTGATGCTCGCTCCGCTGCATGGCGATCTCTCGCCCAAGGAGCAGGACGCCGTGCTCCGGCCAGGAGGCCGCCGCAAAGTCATCCTTTCCACGAACATCGCCGAGTCGTCCATCACCATCGAGGGCGTCGTCGCGGTCATCGACTCCGGCCTTGCGCGCGTAGCCTCGCAAGCGGCATGGTCGGGGCTGCCCCGCCTGCGCGTCGAGAAGACCAGCCGGGCGTCGGCGACGCAGCGAGCGGGGCGAGCGGGGCGCGTTCGCGCGGGCCGTTGCCTGCGACTCTACACGCGGGCGGACTTCGAGGCCCGTCCCCCGCACGATACGCCGGAGATCCTCCGCGTGGACCTCGCGCAGACGCAGCTGGATCTCGCCGCTCTCGGGGTGCGTGATCTGGCGTGGCTCGAGGCGCCGCCCGAGGAGCACCTTCGCGCCGCAACCGACCTCCTCGCCAGCCTGGGCGCGATCGATGCGAAGGGCGCGCCGACCCCAACCGGAAGGGCCATGCTCCGTTTTTCCGTTCACCCGCGCATCGCTCGCGTCGTCGTGGAG
>JALYHV010000508.1 GCA_030776205.1 Myxococcota bacterium
GGTGCGCAACATCGCTGCAGTCACCACCGCCGTCGCCAACGGTGACCTCTCCAAGAAGATCACCGTCGACGTCAAAGGCGAAATCCTCGAGCTCAAGAACACCATCAACACGATGGTCGACCAGCTCAACTCGTTCGCCAGCGAGGTGACGCGCGTCGCGCGCGAGGTGGGCACCGAAGGAAAGCTCGGAGGTCAGGCGGACGTGCGCGGTGTCGCGGGAGTCTGGCGTGACCTCACGGACAGCGTCAATTTCATGGCCGGAAACTTGACCGCGCAGGTGCGTAGCATCGCGGCGGTCACCACCGCCGTGGCGAACGGGGACCTCTCCAAGAAGATCACCGTCGATGTCAAAGGCGAAATCCTGGAACTGAAGAACACCATCAACACCATGGTCGACCAGCTCAACTCGTTCGCAAGCGAGGTGACGCGCGTCGCACGCGAGGTGGGCACCGAAGGGAAGCTCGGGGGGCAGGCGGAGGTCAAGGGGGTCGCCGGCACGTGGAAGGACCTCACGGACTCGGTGAATTCGATGGCCGGCAACCTGACCAACCAGGTGCGCGGCATCGCACGGGTGGTCACCGCCGTCGCGAATGGCGACCTGAAACGAAAGCTCGCCGTCGATGCCAAGGGCGAGATCGCCGCACTCGCAGACACGATAAATGGGATGATCGACACGCTAGCGACGTTCACCGATCAGGTGACCACGGTTGCGCGCGAGGTAGGCGTCGAAGGCAAGCTCGGTGGCCAGGCCAGCGTGCCTGGAGCGGCGGGAACCTGGAAGGACCTCACCGACAACGTGAACCAGCTCGCGGCCAACTTGACGACGCAGGTTCGCGCGATCGCCGAGGTGGCGACCGCGGTCACCAAGGGCGACCTCACGCGCTCGATCACCGTGGAGGCCCAAGGGGAGGTCGCAGCGCTGAAAGACAACATCAATGAGATGATCCGCAACCTCAAGGACACGACGCAGAAGAACGCCGAGCAGGATTGGCTCAAGACCAACCTGGCGAAGTTTTCGCGCATGCTCCAGGGGCAAAAGGATCTGCTCACCGTCGCGAAGCTCATCTTGAGCGAGCTCGCGCCGGTCGTCAGCGCGCAGCAAGCGGTCTTTTACACGCTCGATGGGAGCAAGGAGGAGCCCGTGCTCAAGCTCCTCGCCAGCTACGCCTACATGGAGCGAAAAAACGTGGCCAACGAGTTCAAGCTCGGACAAGGCCTCGTGGGGCAGTGCGCCCTCGAGAAGCAGCGGATCTTGCTCGTCAACCCACCGAAGGACTACATCGCCATCGCGAGCGGGTTGGGCGAAGCCACTCCCCAGAACATCATCGTCATGCCCGTCATTTTCGAGGGGCAGGTCAAGGCGATCATCGAGCTCGCCAGCTTCGAGCGGTTCAACCCCACTCACCTCGCGTTCCTCGATCAGCTCTGCGAATCGATCGGCATCGTTCTGAACACGATCGAAGCGAACATGCGCACCGAGGATCTGCTGAAGCAATCGCAGAGCCTTGCGCGGGAGCTCCAGAGCCAGCAGCAAGAGCTGCGGCTGACCAACGCCCAACTCGGCGACAAGGCGCGCCTGCTTGCGGAGCAAAACGAGGAGGTCGAGCGGAAGAACCGCGAGGTAGAGCAGGCCAGTCAGGCATTGGAAGAAAAGGCCCGGCAGCTCGCGGCGACGAGCAAGTACAAGAGCGAATTCCTCGCCAACATGAGCCACGAGCTGCGGACGCCGCTCAACAGCTTGCTCATCCTCAGCGACCAGCTCTCCAAGAACATCGAGGGGAACCTGACGTCACGCCAAGTGGAGTGGGCCAAGACCATTCACTCGGCGGGCGACGATCTGCTCCTGCTTATCAATGACATCCTCGACCTTTCGAAGATCGAGTCGGGGACGGTCGTCGTCGACGCCGGTGAGGTCCTCTTCGACGATCTGTCCGACTACGTCGAGCGGACGTTCCGCCACGTGGCGGATTCGAAGCGTCTCGATTTCGCGATCGAGTTCGGGGCGAACCTGCCGCGCGCCATGCAAACCGACAATAAGCGGCTCCAGCAAGTGCTCAAGAACTTGCTCTCGAATGCGTTCAAGTTCACCGAGCGTGGCCTCGTGACCCTCAGCGTTCACGCGGTGAAGGAGGGCTGGACACAGGGCGAAGGGCCGCTGGCTGCGGCCGCCACGGCCGTCGCGTTCACCGTGCGCGACACCGGCATCGGCATTCCCCCCGAAAAGCAACAGATAATCTTCGAAGCCTTCCAGCAGGCGGACGGCAGCACGAGCCGCAAGTACGGAGGCACTGGCCTCGGCCTGGCCATCAGTCGCGAGATCGCCAACATGCTCGGAGGCGAGATCCGCCTGGCGAGCAAGTTCGGTGAAGGAAGCACCTTTACGCTCTTTCTGCCGCTGAAGTACGTGCCGCCCAAGGTGCCCCGCCGTCGCGAAGAAGCGCTCCCGGCCGGATCCGTACCGCCGGCATTGGTCACGGAGGCGCCCCTCACAGCTGCGGCGATGGCGGTCGATGCGAATGTCTTTTCGGACGACAGCGACGAGCTGCGACCCGACGATCGCGTGGTCCTCGTCGTAGAGAACAATCCGACCTTCGCACGCGTGATCATCGAAGCTGCACGAGAAAACGGCTTCAAGGCGATCCTGGCGATGCGCGGCGCGGCTGCACTGAGCATCGCCCGGGACCGGCGCCCGGACGCGATCACGCTGGACCTCAACCTGCCCGAGATCGACGGCTGGCGTGTCCTCGAGAAGCTGAAACACGATTTGACGACCCGGCACATTCCGGTGCAGGTCATCACGTCGGAAGAAGAGGACTCCCGTGCGCTCCGCATGGGCGCACGGAGCGTGCTTCGCAAGCCGCTCAAGACCCGTGAAATTCTGGACAGCACGCTGGGCGACCTCGCGCGCTACGTAGCGACGCCCACGCGACACGTGATCCTCGTGGGATCTGACGACCGGCGCACCGCCGCGATCGAGGCGCTGCTCGGCGGCGGCGACGTCCGGGTTTCGCGAGTGGCCTTGTGGAGGGAGGCCCTCGAGCTACTGCGTACGGCGACGGCGGATCTCGTCGTCGTGGACGCCGTCGATGAGGAGACGTCGGATCTTGTCGAGGCGCTCGAGAAGCGCGAGCCGGCGCTGCCGATCGTCTTCCACGCGCCCGAGCTCCAACCCGAAAGGCTGGCCATGGTCGAACGCTTGGCCCGGCACGGGACCGTTCATTACGTGCGCTCGATCGAGCGGCTTTTCGACGAGAGCTCGCTCCTCCTGCACACGCATACGAAAAGGATGTCGGAAGAACAGCGCGCCATCATCGACCGCTTGTATCGCTCGAACGAGTGGCTCCGCGGAAAAAGGGTGCTCATCGTCGACGACGACGTGCGGAACATCTTCGCGTTGACCACCCTTCTCGAGCGTTACCAGCTCGCGTGCGTCGCGGCCGAGACGGGGAGCGCCGCCATCGCCGCGTTGGCCGCCAGTCCGGACATCGAGCTCGTGCTCATGGATATCATGATGCCGGAGATGGATGGATACGACACGATGCGCGCCATCCGTTCTCGTGCTCAGTTTCGTTCGCTTCCCATCTTCGCGGTGACCGCGAAGGCGATGAAGGGCGACCGCGAGAAGTGCTTCGAAGCGGGCGCCAGCGATTACCTCGCCAAGCCCGTCGAACCCGAGCAGCTCCTGTCGATGATGCGGCTCTGGCTCCACCGCTGAAACCAGGGCCGCGGACCCGTGGCCGGACGGGCCGTGTTATTTGATCACCATGGCGCATCATTCCCCGTCGGCCTCCCCGCCCCTCGCGCATTCGGCCTTCCTGGACACGCTCTGCATTCATGCGGGCCAACAGCCGGACCCGGCGACAGGGGCGGTGATGACGCCCATCGTGCTGGCGACCACGTTTGCTCAGGAGGGTCCCGGGCTCACGAAGGGGTACGACTACTCTCGAGCCGGGAATCCGACGCGCGATGCGCTCGAGCAGTGCTTGGCTGCGCTTGAGGGGGGTCGCTACGGCCTCGCGTTTGGGAGCGGGTGCGCGGCGACGACGGCGGTGCTGCTCACGCTGCGAGCGGGCGACCACGTGTTAGTGGCCGACGACGTGTACGGCGGGACGTTCCGCCTTCTGGACAGGATCTTCAAGCCGTTCGGCATCGAAGCGAGCTTCATCGACATGACCCACCCGGAGAGCGTCACGGCGGCGATGAGGACGAACACCCGCCTGGTGTGGATGGAGACGCCCAGCAACCCCATGTTGAAGGTCTTCGACATCGCGGCCGTGGCCCGCGTGGCGCACTCCCGGGGCGTCCCGCTCGCCGTAGACAACACGTTCGCGAGCCCGGTTCTTCAGCGACCATTGGACCTCGGGGCGACGATGGTCGTGCACTCCACGACGAAATACCTCAACGGGCACTCCGACGTGGTGGGCGGGGCGGTCGTGACCAGCAGCAGTGAGCTGGCTGAAAAGCTGCGCTTCGTGCAAAAATCCGTGGGGGCCGTGCCGAGCCCGTTCGACTGCTATCTCGTGCTCCGTGGTCTCAAGACACTTGCGGTGCGAATGAAGCGCCACGTCGAGAGCGCGCGTCAAATCGCCGAATGGCTGACGAGTCACCCGCGCGTGTCGCGCGTGCGCTACCCTGGTCTGCCCAGCCACGAGGCTTACGAGCTCGCGAGCCGCCAGATGGCAGGCCCCGGCGGGATGATCAGCTTCGAGCTGCGGGGATCCCTGGCACAAGCCGACGCATTTCTGCGCGCACTGCACGTGTTTGCCTGCGCCGAAAGCCTGGGCGGCGTCGAGTCGCTGGCCGAGCATCCAGCCAGCATGACGCACGCGAGCCTCCCCGCGGATGTCCGCCAGGCGCTCGGCATCGGAGACGGTTTCATACGCTTGTCCATCGGCCTCGAAGACGCACGCGATCTCCGAACGGATCTCGAGCGAGGCTTCGCGGCCAGCTCTTGACGACCTCGATCAGGAGAAGAGGCAGCGAGCTGCTGCGCTCACCACCAAACCGCCTCGCCTATCCGCTCGCGCCCGCGGTATGCTCCCGGCCAATCCAAAGAAATGACGATGGGAGACTCCCGATGACCTTCCGTGTTCGTGCTGCCCTGGCGCCGGCGTTCCTCGCCGTCAGCGTCCTCACCGCCTGCTCGAGCAGCTCGCCGCGATCGGCAGCGGCCTACGTCAAGGCGACCCTCAGCGCGGGGCCGTCGAGCTCCGCTCAGTTGTGCATGTTCCAGGGGCAGGAGGTCGTGACGCTCGGTACCGAGACCTCGCCCACTCCGACTCGAAGCGTCGACGGCGACATCGCGAGCACGGGAAAGGCGAGCATCACCTGCGCAGTGGCCGCGAAGGGCGATGGGTTCGACATCAACCTCTTCGCGTCCGTGGCTGGGATGGGGACCCTCGGCGTCAACGGGCACGTCACGAGCAAGGGCGGCGAGACGGTCACGGCGGCGTTTCAGACGACGGGCGGCTCTTTCAAGAGCGACGCCTGCACGTTCACGTACACGTACTCGGGGGCGCCGGTGCCGACGAGCAACGGGCCGGCGATAGCGGCGGGACGCGTGTGGGGTCACGTCTCCTGCCCGACCGCGATGCAAAACTCGGGACAAATGGTCGTGCTCCCCGACGGGACCTCGGTGACGCGCCAGTGCGACGCGGAGGCGGACGTGCTGTTCGAGGTCTGTTCCCAGTAGGGCCGCGACTCGGCGATCGCCGATCAGTCGTCCTCTCCACCGGCCGCCCGGCCCGCGCCTGGGAGAGAACCGAGCAGCTCGCGTGTTTCGATGGCGACCTCAATTTCGGGATTCGTCTCGAGGAAGGCGTCCAGATACTTGCGGGCGGCGGCCGCGTCACCGCGCGCGTGGTAGGCCAGGCCCACCGCATGGAGTGCGTCCGAGTCGCCCGGGGCCTGGCTGAGCGCCGCCATTCCCTCCCGAATGGCGCCGCGTAGATCGCCCATCGTGCGCAGCACGTGGCACAGCGCGACGCGCGCTCCGAGATGGGACGGGGCCAGCTTGACGCACGCGCCGTACGCGTCGCGGGCCGCTTCGAGCTCGCCCACCTCGAAGAGAGCGATGCCCAAAAAGTAAAAGGCGTATGGGTTCTTGGTGTCGAGCTTCAAAACACGCCTCAGCTCGACGAGCGCGTCTCGGTAGCGCTCTTCGTGGAGGAGCTCGGTCGCCTCCTCCACCGC